>CAXTCN010000095.1:0-17866 GCA_964242575.1 uncultured Acetobacteraceae bacterium
TCCCTTCTGACAGCGCTAACCCAGCCTCACGTGTGACCCGGTTTTGAACCACGCCCGCAACGGCAGTCCTGCTGCCTCAGCAGCGCCGACCGCTTCAGGGCGATGGCGCGGGCATACTCGGTCGAGCGGTCACGGGCGACGATCTCGATACCTGGCCGGGCGCGCAGCCAGTCCGCCAGCGTCTCGGCCGCGCGGTCGGGCAAGAGGTCCAGCACGCGGCGGCGTTCGAGGTCCACCACGATCGTGCCGTAGGTGCGCTTCTTGCGCAGCGCCCAGTTGTCCACAGCCACCACATATAAAGCTTGGGCCTATCGAGAAAGGCTCAGAACGGCATTGGTAGAGCGTTGTCTCAGGCGAGGAACCGCAAACGCTCAACAGCGAACCCTCTGGCGGGCCATGGGCCGCAACCTCCGCCGCACCCTAGCCCCTCTGTGCGGCTCCCTTTCTGGTTGCTGCTGGCGGCCGGCGCTGTCAGGCACGCGACGCTTCCAGCCAGCGCTTCAAGCCGTCAAGGGAATGGAACTCTGACAGGCTGTGGATATCGTTGCCCGGCATCACTACACGCATCATACGCGCAAGCGCATCGCCCGGGCCAAGCTCAACAACCTTCGAGACGTTGCCCGACCGGCAAGCATCCATGCAGGCCGCCCAGTCAACGGTTTGCTGGACCTGTTGGGCGAGCTTGTCCGCGCCGTCCCGGAGATCAAAGACCGCATCGCCGTCAATGCCGCTCAACAGCCGCACGCCAAACGGCAGCGCGCCGGGCAGCTCCGCCTTGCCAAGGACGGCGCGGAACCCCTCGCTGGCCCGGCGCAGCAGCGGGGTGTGCGACGCAACCGCAACGGGCAGAACCGTTACGGACGCGCCGTGCGCCTTCACATCGCGGGCCAGGCCGTCCAGCGACGCCCGACTCCCCCCGGCCAGCATCTGGTCGCGGGCGTTGACGATGGCGACGTGGCACCCGTGCGCGCGGCAGAACGGCTTTAGCTCGCCCCTGGAAAGGCCATGGACCGCAAAAAGGCCGGACGGCCAGTCGGTGGCGGCGTCCATCAGCAACGCGCGCTCCGCCGCAAGGCCGAGAACCGTCTTCGCGTCCAGCATCCCGGCAACGCCCCAGGCAGCAAGCTCGCCCACGCTGTAGCCGGCAACCAGCAACGGGCGCGGGACCAAGTCGCCCAGGACGGCCCATGCGGCCATGGCCTGCGTGCAGCACAGGACCTGCCCGGCCTTGTTCGCGTGCAGGCCGTCCTCGCTCGCTTGCCGGACCAGCTCGCGCGGGTCCCGGCCAAGCACCGCCTTCGCGGCCTCGAACACCGGGGTCGCCGCCGGCGCGTCGGCCAACACGTCGAACATGCCGGCTGCTTGAGCGCCCTGGCCGGAGCAAAGGACTGCGGTGCCTGTCATGGGTGGGAACCCAGATCATCAAGAAACACGGTGCAGGCGAGCAGGTCGGCGCAGCCGCCCGGGCTGAGGCGGCGGGCGACGAAGCCCTGGTGCACGGCCGCAGCCTGCTCCCGCCATGACGCTTGCTTGATGCCGCCCGACGCCAGGAAGCGGGATGCCGCGCGGCGGGCATAGCCCAGGCCTTCTGCGCCCCCGCGATGGAGCAGGTTGGTGTCCTCCACCGTTGCCAGGAGGGCGAAGAAGGCTTGCACGCGCGCGGCCTCCACGTCGCCGGGCGCAAGCCGGCGGCCGAGCCGCAGCGCGGGCAGCCCGACCCCGAGAACGTGCGGGAACCCGGCTGCCGCCTGCGCCCGGGCGCCGCCAGCCCCGAAGCGAAGCAGGGCCGCCGTGCCGTGGCTGTGCAGAGGAATGGGGCCGCGCACGATTGCTCTTCCCCAACGCTGTCGCACGACCGCGCCCAGCACTGAGGGGACATAACTGCCATCCCGCCCGCCGGGCGCCAGCCCAGCCCAGGCGGCACCTGCCGCCGCGCACAAAAGCCCTAACCCGAAGATGGCCCCGCGGTGCGTGTTGACCCCACCCGTCGCGGCCAGCATCGCCCGCTCCGCTTCCATACCGATCCCACGTAACGCGGCCATCCCCGCGCCCGATGCGCCGGCAGCCGCCAAGTCGGCACAGAACGGGCGGATCGCCGCCGCGCTGGCCCTGAACGTGCCGGCGTCCATGTCCACGTGGCTTCCGGCGTCCACGTGGCTGACGAGGCCCGGCTTGGGCCAGGTTTCTAATTCGGCCAATAGGGCGGCGGCGGCCACCTCCGCCACCCGCGCGCCGATGCCGTCATCAGGACGGCGGCTTGCGTCCCGGGACGCAGCGGTCATTGCGCCGGCACCAAGGTGCGGAACAGCCCGGATCTCGGCCGCGCTTCCACGCCGTGCATCGTCTTTGCCAGCACGGTGGACGCCGGGCCGCCCGCCTGGGCCAGCTCCCGCCAGTTGACTCCCGCCCCGTCGGGCAGCACCGCCTCGCCGTCGAGGCGGACAATCCCGGACGCGTCGAGTCCAAGGAGCATGCGGATGAGCGACCCGGCCGCGGCCTCGTCGGGAACGTGCCACAACAGGTCCAGATCCGACGTGGCGGTCAGGTAGGGCAGGCTTGTCGCGTGCTCCCACAGCAGGGCGCCGAACACGCACGGGGCCATGGCCGCGCCTCCGCTAAACCCAACAAGGGCGGCGATTACCGGCTGCCACGCTGCGGGCGCCGCTGGGGCCGCATCCCGCAGCAGCACCGGCGGTAACGCTGTCATGGAGGCGCCGGACGGGAAGCTGAGGGCGATCCGCTGCTTACCGTGGCTGGGCGGCAGCGGCAGCGCCGCCGGCACGTCATCCGCCCCGTCGCCGGACATGCGGCGACGGACGATCACGGGCCAACCGCGCTCTGCCCAATCTGCCACCAGCGGCACGCTAGCCAGCCCTGGACGGCGCCGCAGCACCGCGTCCCAGGCCGCCGGCCCGGGACGTAGCAGGTCATGCCGCCGCAGCGCCATGGCCCCGACCGGTCGCCGCCGCGATGACTTGCAACGCGACCTTTGCCGCCATCGGTCTGCCCTTTCGCTGCGCTCCGAGCTGATCGCGGGTGTCCTCCTGCGACACCTTGCCCAGCGCTTCTTCAAGCTGCTCGTCCAACGGCCTGTTCGGGTCCCAGGTTTCCGCCACGGCGCCGGTCTGGGCCAGGTGGTCCAGACCCGGCGCGAAAACAGGCGTCGTCTTCGCCAACTCCTTCAACTTGTCCTCTGGCAGCTTCGTGACCCGCGCCATGGAAGGCAGGTCCATCACCGCAGGCTCCGCCCCTGGCAGGCCGACGAACATATCGGTCGCCAGCGCGGTAGCCAGGAACGCGCCCGCGGACGCCCTCCCGTACTCCAGTCCCACCGTGCGGTGCCCCTGCTGGCTGGCCAGCAGCAGGCACTTGGCGAGGTGGGCGAGGTACTCGTTCAGGCCGATCATCTCCTCGCGCCGGGCCATGAACTGGCCTTCCGTGTCCACCAGCACCAGGATCGGGGTGTCGCCGCCCTTCTCCACTATGTCCAGCACATACCCGGCCAGCGGCAGGACGCCTGCGGTTCCCAGCGGCACGCCATTCGCCACCCCGATAACCGCGATAGGTGCGCCGCCGCGGGTCTTGCCGTGGCCGGTGATCCAGCCGGCCTTGCTGACCGCCACGTCGTGACCAGTCGGGAACAAGCCCTTGAGAACCTCATCGAGCGTCATGGCTGGCCTCCTTCACGCTGTCCACGATCTTCAGGAAAGGGCCATCGTCCATGTCCCGGATGGCCGCCGGATCCTTGATGCCCAACGCTTTCCACATACCGGCGGCGTCGTCGCATCCGCCAAGGTTGGCGCGACGCGCGGCCAGGCGGGCCTGCTCCGCCTTGAGCGTCGCCAGGTCGAAAGGTGGGACCTTGCCGATCACCTTCGCCGCGGCTTCGCGGAAGCCGCCCATGGTGTCGGCGGCAAAGGCGTCCGCGCCGCCGATCAGCCGGCGGTTCTTGCCGCCGACGACACTCCATACCAGGCCCTTGTCGGCAGCGTCGAACTCCTCGACGCCCTTGTTGGTCTCGATGACCTCCGGACCGGATACACCGATCCGCCCTTCCTCGGAAACGACGATGCGCGAGCAGGTCGCCGCCGTCAGCCCGGCGCCGCCGAACGCCCCGGACTTGCCGCCAACGAGCGCGACCACGGCCACCCCGGCGCACCGCGCCTCGACCACGGCGCGCATCACCTCGGCCACCGCAAGCTCGCCCGCGTTCGCCTCCTGCAGCCGCACGCCGCCGCTGTCCAGCAGCAGCAGCACGGTACGCGGTAGGCCCCCTTTCCCAGGTCCGGCCCCGTTTCCAGCGGCGTCGCGGGCAGCGCGGAGCAGGCCGACGATCTTGGCGCCGCTGACCTCGCCGAACGTGCCACCCATGAACTGGCCCTCCTGCGCGGCAAGCAGGACGTCCTTGCCCCCCAGCGTACCCCGGCCGATCACGACGCCGTCGTCGAAGGCAGCCGGCAAGTCGAACAGGCCGAGGTGCGGGCTTTGGACCCGCTCGGCCGGGCCAAGGAACTCCGTGAAGCTGCCCGGGTCCAGCAGACCGTCAACCCGCTGGCGGGCGGTTGCCTGGAACCAGCTTGCCTGGCCGTTGGCTGCGACTTGCTCCATCACCCGGCCTCCATCAATGCGGCGCCCTGCGCCAGGCGCAAGTAAACCGTGTCAGGCCGTGCCCCGCCGTCGTTGATCGAGATGCGGAGGCCGCCGGGTGAGTGCCGCTCGACGAACTCGGCCACAACTGCCTTCCAGGTGTCGTCGAAGCCCTTTGTCGTGGTGTTGATCTCAACCTCGCAATGCCCGCCGGGCAGCACACGCTCCAGCAGCACCTCAAGGTTGCCGGACGCGACCACGCCGATGATCGCCTGGTCCCTTTTCCCCGCGAGCCGGGTTTTCGCGGTGTGCTTGATGTGCAAGTTTTCCATCGTGCAAGCCTCCTACCAGTTGCGGAACTTGGCGGGCGGGTCGTACAGGCCGCCCGACCAGTGCATCAGGTCCTTGACCGACCGCGCGGCGAGCATGCTGCGGTGCGCGTCCAGCGGGTTGATGCCAAGATCCTCCGGACGCTGGACGATCTTCCGCTCGCGCAGCTTGTCCACCATCTTGCGGTCGCGCGCCCGGCCCACGTCGGTGAAGCCGGCAATGCCGCGGATGGCCTGCTCGCGCTCCTCCGCCGTGCGGCACAGCAGCAGGTTGGCGATCCCTTCCTCGCTGACGATGTGCGTCACGTCGTCGCCGTAGATCATGACCGGCGCCAGCTCGAGCTTGAGCTTCTCCGCGAGGTTGATCGCGTCGAGCTTCTCGACAAAGGTCGGCACCATCTTTTCGCTGAACGTTTCCACGATCTGCACCACCAGCTTGCGGCCGCGCACCAGCAGCGGGTGGCCGTCGGACGCCTCGCGTCCCGCCTTCAGCCAGGGGTCGCTCGGGTGGCGCCGGCCGCGCGCGTCGCTGCCCATGTTCGGGGCGCCGCCAAACCCGGCGATCCGGTCCTGCGTGATGGTCGAGCTGTTGCCGCCAAGGTCAATCTGCAGCGTGGCGCCGATGAACAGGTCCGTCGCATACAGCCCGGCGATCTGGCAGAGCATGCGGTTCGAGGCCATCGAGCCGTCCCGTCCGGTGAAGTAGATGTCCGGCCGAGCGCGCATGTATCCGTCCATGCCCACCTCCGAACCGAAGCAGTGGATCTGCTCGACCCAGCCGGACTCGATGGCGGGGATCATTGTCGGGTTCGGGTTGAGCGCCCAGTGCGTGCAGATCTTGCCCTTGAGGCCAAGCTTGTCCGCGTAGGTCGGCAGCAGCAGTTCGATCGCTGCCGTGCCGAAGCCGATGCCGTGGTTGAGCCGCTTGACGCCGTACTCCGCGTAGATGCCCTTGATGGCCATCATGGCGGTCAGGATCTGGGTTTCCGTGACCTGGGCGGGGTCGCGGGTGAACAGCGGCTCGACGTAGAACGGCTTTGGGGACTGCACGACGAAGTCGATGCGGCCGCCGGGCACGTCCACGCGCGGCAGCTTGTCCATCACCTCGTTGACCTGGGCGACCACGACGCCCTCCTTGAAGGCGGTCGCCTCGATGACGACGGGGGAGTCCTCCGTGTTCGGTCCCATGTACAGGTTGCCTTCCCGGTCGGCGGCGCGGGCCACGGTCAGGGCGACGTTGGGCGTGAGGTCGGTGAAGTAGCGGCCGAACAGCTCGATGTAGGTGTGAATCGCGCCGAGCTGCACCTTCCCGGAGTTGAGCGCGCGGGCGACCGCCCCGCCCTGGGTTCCGGAGTAGGAGTAGTCCAGCCTCTTCGCGATCCCCTTCTCGAACAGGTCGAGGTGCTCGGGCAGCACGATGCCGGACTGGACGATGTGCAGGTCATGCACCTTCTTGGGATCGGCCTTGGCCAGCGCGCCCGCAAGGAAGTCCGCCTGCTTCTGGTTGTCGCCTTCCATGCACAGCCGGTCGCCCGGCCGTATCACCGCTTCGAGCAGCGCGGTCGCGTCCTCCGGCTTGACCATCTTGCCCTGGGCATACTTGCCGCCGGCCCTCAGGCGGCTGTCGCGCGCGCCTCGCTCCTTGTGCCAGTCAACCACGTCGTTCATGTCCGGGTGCCTTCCATCGAAGTTGCGCGTCCAAGTGCCGGCTGCAGGCGCATCAGGGCTGCCCCATGCCCGCGGTGAGGTAGATCGCGGCAGAAAGGGTCACGGCGCTCAGCGCGGTGCTCGCGATCAGCGTGGTTCCAGCCGCTCCGGACGAAAGGCCGAAGCGCAGGCCGAACAGGATGCCGAAGAAGCCGGCCGGAAGGGCAGCAAGCACGATGGCCTCGCGCGCCGCCAGCGGCGCCACGGCGAACAGCCATGCCAGGCCTGCCACGAGCAGCGGGTGCGCCACGTTGGACGCCAGCGTCTGGATGGTGACGTTCAGGTCGATCTTCAGCACCTGCGCCGAGACGATCAGCCCGGTGAGGAACAGGCCCGCGCCGCCCGCGACCTGCCCCATGAGGGTCAGCGACTTGGCCGCGAAGCCCGGCAGCTCGATCCCCGTCATCACGAACGCGACCGCCAGCACCGGGGCCAGCACAATTGGCTTGCTGAACGCGCTCACGAGCGACGCGCCGATACCCTTGCGGCTGTCCTTTGCGTTGCGTTCGAGGATGACCAGGGTGATCGGCGAAACGACGATGGACCCGCACGCTATCGCAACCGCCACCGACACCAGTTGCTTCGGCCCAAGCAGGGCGGCGATGAGCGGCAGCCCAGCCGACGCGTAGTTGGGCAGCGACGTGGTGAGCGCCTGCAGGGATGCCTCCGACGAGTTGAAGCCGTACGCCCGGCGCGCCATGAGGTAGGCGGCCGCGAACAGGACGAGCATGGAACCGGACAGGAGGGCGGCCAGGGGAAGCTGGCCTAGCAGGTCTGCGCGCGACGCCTGGGCCACGGTGGCGAAGATTGACGCCGGAACCGCGAAATCCATGACCAAAGCGTTGAGTTCGCTGACGTGCTTGTTGTCGAGGTCGCGCGTCCAGCCGCCGAGGTAGCCCAAGGCTACCCCGAAAAAGACCGGAACCAGCGCGTCAAGGATCGTCTCTAACATTGAAAAAACATGCCGGTCCCACTTTGCAACTGCTCGGAACCTGATCGAGCGGCGACCGGCTGGGCAGCCTCGGAATCTACCTATGACGCCCTTGACCAGACTGTCCTAAAGGCAAGCCTGACCTTGCAGGCATGGTCCCGGAGGCCGGCGGCGTCTCGTGAACAGGACGTGGAAAACCCGCTTCGCGATGTCCAATCCGATCGTGCTAGCCTGTTCCACGGACGCCTTCTTAGGTGGTCGGTCGCACATAGATGCCGTCGGGGGCGTTCATCCCACCACGACCTCAGTGCGCCTTGAAGGGCCAGAAGCTTGCCGCGCTGGTCACTGTCAGCCGAGTTTTGGCCGTAATCGGCTTCGGAGCGGCGATAGGTAGTTTCCGAACCTTCCCGAAAGGGGCTTCCCAGGGGACGGTCAGAAGACAGAGCGCGGCCTTCCCCAATTCCCTGCCCTGTTATCCGCCATGCCAAGGAGGTCCTACATGATGAACCGCCGCAACCTACTTGCTGCCACGGCAAGCAGCGCCGCCATTGCCGCCACCCCCATCCAAGCGCAAGGGCCGGCCGGGCCGCAGCCCGTCCCGGGTGCTGGGAACTAGCCTGAACCGGGTGGCGAGTTGCACCAGGCGACCGGCGCCGGGCACCCGCAGCTCACTACCAACCAGGGCGTCGTGATCAGCGACGACCAGAACTCGCTCCACGCCGGCGCCCGCGGCCCGGTGCTGCTGGAGGACTTCGTCCTGCGGGAGAAGATCAACCACTTCGACCACGAGCGCATCCCCGAGCGCGTCGTCCACGCCCGCGGCGCGACGGCGCACGGCTACTTCGAGCTGACCAGCAGCCTGGCGGACGTGACCCGGGCGGACGTGTTCCAACGGGTCGGCGAGCGCACGCCGCTGTTCACCCGCCTTTCGACGGTTGCCGGCAACGCAGGCTCGACCGACCTGGCGCGCGACATGCGTGGATTTGCGGTCAAGATGTACACCAAGGAGGGCAACTGGGACTTGGTGGGCAACGACATCCCGGTGTTCTTCATCCAGGACGCCATCAAATTCCCGGACATCATCCATGCCGTGAAGCAAGAGCCGGACCGCGGCTATCCGCAGGCCGCCAGCGCGCACGACACGTTCTACGACTTCATCTCGCTGACGCCCGAGAGCATGCACATGGTCATGTGGGTCATGTCCGACCGCGGCATCCCGCGCAGCCTTCGCATGATGGAGGGCTTCGGCGTCCACACCTTCCGGCTGGTCAACGCGGCCGGCAAGTCCACTTACGTGAAGTTCCACTGGCGCCCGAAGCTCGGCACGCAGTCGGTGGTGTGGAACGAGGCGGTGAAGATCTCGGGCGCTGACAGCGACTACCACCGCCGCGATCTGTGGACCTCCATCGACGAGGGCCGCTTCCCGGAATGGGAGCTGGCGGTGCAGCTGTTCGACGAGGCATTCGCCAACACGTTCGAGTTCAACGTGCTGGACGCGACCAAGCTGATCCCTGAGGAGGTGATCCCGCTGCGCGTCATCGGCCGCATGGTGCTGGACCGCAACCCCGACAACTACTTCGCCGAGACGGAGCAAGTGGCGTTCTGCACCTCGCACGTCCCGCCGGGCATCGACTTCACCAACGACCCGCTGCTGCAGGGGCGCAACTTCAGCTACCTCGACACCCAGATCAAGCGGCTGGGCGGCCCCAACTTCGCGTAGATCCCGATCAACCAGCCGCGCTGCCCCATGCGCAACTTCCAACGCGACGGCCACGCGCAGATGCAGGCGCCCAAGGGCCGGGTGAGCTACGAGCCGAACGCGTTGTCCGGCGACTGGCCGCGCGAGGACCCCAAAGCCGGCTTCCGCAGCTTTGCTGAGCACGTCGAAGGCGACAAGCTGCGCGTGCGGCCCGAGAGCTTCGCCGACCATTACAGCCAGGCCCGGCAATTCTTCATCAGCCAAACCAAGCCTGAGCAGGACCATATCATCGCCGCCCTTACCTTCGAGCTGAGCAAGGTGGAGACGCCTGCGGTGGTCGTCCGGATGCTGGGCCAGCTTGCCAACATCGGCGAGGACATCGCGCCGCGGATCGCGGCCGGGCTGGGGCACACCGCCCGGATCGAGCCGGCGCCGACCACGGTCAAGGTGCGGACCGATCTCAAGCCCTCGCCCATGCTGAGCAAGGCGAAGCCGACGTTTGAAGGACGTACGGTAGGCGTGCTGGTGTCCGAAGGCGTAGACATCGCTACGCTTGCGGCGCTGCGGAGCGCGGTGGGCCAGGCGGGCGGCCTGGTCAAGGTGGTCGCGGCCAAGGTGGGCGGCGTCACCGGCAGCGACGGCAAGCCGGTCAAGGCCGACATGCAGCTTGCCGGCGGGCCGTCCGTTTTGTTCGACGCCGTGGCGCTATTGTTGTCGGAGGCCGGCGCTGCCGCGTTGCTGCATGAGGCCGCCGCAAACGCCTTCGTGCGCGACGCCTACGCCCATTGCAAGGTCATCGGGCACACCGCCGGGGCCGCGAAGATGCTGGCACGGGCCGGGGTGGCGGACGGAAAAGGCGTGATGCCACTCAATACTGCCGAGGCGAAACCATTCGTCGGGGTAGCCAAGCTGGGCCGGGTGTGGACCCGGGAAGGTGAGGTGCAAGCAGTATTCTGACCATGCACCGGCAACGGCGAAGCCTTTCTCAAAGCATGTGGGGCCGCTTGGCCGCGCTTCTCTCAACACAGGAGGTTCCAACCATGAGGACGACACTCATCGCAGCTCTGGCAGGCGTGGCGCTGGCGCCCCTGGCGCTTGCGTCCTTGGCCCACGCGCAGGCGATCAACGCGCCGCTGTCCCAACCCCCGCCGATCACGGTGCCCAGGCTGCCAAGCCCGGTCGTGAACACACCAGGCGGCGTGGAGGTCGGGGTCGGCGGCACCCGGTCCTACGAGCAGCTGTCCGGGCCAGGCGGCGGCGGGATCCTGACCCCCAACAGCAACGGGACCAGCACGATCATCTCTCCCAGCGGCACCACGCAAACCGTGCCGACCCCGCGCTGAGCGGTTTGCAGCCTGCAGGGTTGCCAGGCCGGGCATGCGGAGCGCGGCATTGAGCAGCGGGACTGGCCGGCAGCATGGGTTTCATCGCAGACGCAGACCTCAGCCTTACCATGAGAAGGAGCATCGAGATGCCGGACAAGCCAAGCGTCACCCCCTACGAAGGCCCGGCAGGCGGCTGGGGTTCAGTCCGGTCGCTAGGCAACATCCTGGCGCGCGAGGGCATCCCGGTCAGCGGCGCGTTGGTGCTGAAGGAGCAGAACAAGCCCAGGGGTTTCCAGTGCGTGAGTGGGCCTAGATACAGCTACCAGGACGTGTCGCTGTCCGACTGGCTGGCCCATACGCCGCCGGCCCTCGTCGCCGCGACCTTCAACATGTCCTTGGCCGACATCGCCAAAATCCCGCGCGACGCGCCTGCGGTCATGCCCGTATGATGGACCGCGCAGGCACCCGGATGCGGATGCGGCGCGGCACGCCGGCGTCCCTGTTCGTCCACGCGGCACTGCAACGGCTGACGGCTCCTGAAACAGCATCGAGCAGCCACAGGCCCTGGAGGCAGGTCCGATGAGCTCACGCCGATTGTGGCTTGCGGCGGCCGGGACCGCGGTGGTTGCAGGGAGCGGATGGCTGTTCCTGCACGAGGAGGCTGAACACAAGCCGGGTAAGCCTGCGCCGCCTGCAACGCCGGTGACAACTGAGGCTGTTGCGAGCGGGGAGGTCCCGATCGAGCTGGACGCCCTCGGCCGCGTGCTGGCCCTCAACACGGTGACGATACGGACGCAGGTCGCCGGGCAGATCGAGAAAGTCTACTTCAAGGACGGCCAGTCGGTTCAGGCCGGCGAGGTGCTTGTCAAGATAGACCCGCGCCCGTTGCAGGCCACCATCCAGCAGGACAAGGCGAACATCGACCGCGACCGGGCCATCCTGGCCAGCGCCGAGGGGGACCTGCGGCGCTATATTCCGCTTGCCCAGCAAGGGGTCGTCTCGACGCAGCAGGTGGAGACGCAACGCGCCCTGGTTACGCAGTTGCGGGCCGCCGTTGCCGCCGGCACGGCCGTATTGGCCCGGGACCAGGTGCAGCTCGGCTTCACGTCGGTGACGGCGCCAATCGCGGGGGTCCTTGGCCTTCGGGTGATGGATGTGGGGAACATAGCGAGTCCGGCCGATCCCGGCGGGCTGGTCCTCCTGACGCAAATGCAGCCGATCACGGTCCTGTTCGCTGTGCCCCAGGCAAGCCTGCCCGAGATACGGGCGCGCGTGGCGGAAAGCGGCGCAGACGGTCTGGTGGTCCAGGCATGGACGCAGGACGGCTCGCGCCAGTTGGACGAGGGACGGCTTTCGGCCTTGAGCAACCTGGTGGGCGCTGGCAGTGGCACCGTAACCCTGAAGGGGTCATTCCCGAACCTGAACCAATCCCTTTGGCCGGGAACGTTTGTCACCGCGCGGCTCGTGCTCCACGTGCAACGCGACGCCCTCACCGTCCCCGGCGCGGCCCTGGACGAGGGGCCGAAAGGGTCCTTTGTCTGGACTGTCGGCGAGGACGGCACGGCGAAGCCAACTCCAGTCAAGGTGCAGCAGCTCGTCCGCGGGGCGGCGTTGGTGTCGTCCGGCCTGCAAGCCGGCGAACAAGTCGTGACCGACGGCCAGTACGGCCTCACGCCCGGCGCGCGCGTCGCCGTGCAGCACGCCGCGACGCAGCAGGCGAGCAACGGGCAAGCCTCCACGCCGCTCCGCAGCAACCAGGCGGGACGCCTGGGCATCTCGCCGTGAACGACATGCCCCCGCCGCAGTCCAGGGAAAGCCCGGTGGGGCGCAAGGAGGCGCTGCCGGACAAGGGAGCTGCCGGGGAGCCGGACCCCAGCGGCGGGATGTCTGCGGTCTTCATCAAGCGGCCGGTGATGACGCTCATGCTTATGACCGGCGTGTTCCTGATCGGGCTGCTGGCCTACTTCCAGCTGCCGATCGCACCCCTGCCGACGGTGGCGGTGGCCACCGTGCTGGTCACTGCCGAGCTGTCCGGCGCCGACGCGCAGACGAATACCTATGCGGTCACGAACCCCCTCGAAAAGCAGTTCGGACAGATACCTGGGCTGACGCAGATGTCGTCCTCAAGCGCCAACAGCTATGCCGAGATAACGCTGCAATTCGGCTTCAACCGGACCGTGGAGGGCGCGGCGCAGGACGTCCAGGCCGCGATCAACTCGGCATCGGCCTTCCTGCCGCCGGCGCTGGCACAGCCGCCAACCTACCGCAAGACGAACCCGGCCGCCGTGCCGGTGCTCATCTTGGCACTCACGTCCGACACGCTCCCGCTGACGACGGTGGACGACTACGGCGAGAACATCCTGTTGCAGAGCGTATCGCAGGTGGAGGGCGTCGGCCTGGTGACCATCGGCGGCCAGCAGCAGCCCGCCATGCGCCTTGAGCTGGACCCGGTCAAGCTCGCGTCAATCGGGCTGACGATCGGCGACGCGCGCACCGCCGTCCTGCAGGCCACCACCATCACCTCGAAGGGCGTCCTGCAAGGACAGCAGAAGTCCTTGGCGCTGCAAGCCAACGACCAGCTCTTTGACAAGAAGGACTTCGACGAGATCGTGATCGCCTACCGCGACGGCGCGGCGGTGCTGGTGCGCGACGTGGGGCATGCGGAGATCGCGCCCGCGAACAGCCTGCTCGCTGGTTGGTACAACGGGCAGCGTTCCGTCATCCTGAACATCCTGCTGACGCCTGGCGCGAACGCCATCAGCACGGTCGAGAAGATCAAGGCGGAGCTTCCCCGCCTACAGGCCTCGCTGCCAGCCGCGCTCAAGGTGTCCATCGTTTCCGACCGGACCAAGACCATACGCGCATCCGTCAGCGACGTGGAGAAGACGCTGCTGCTGACCGTCGGCCTGGTCGTCGCCACCATCTTCGTATTTCTCCGCAATGTTTGGGCCACGGTCATACCCGGGATCGCCATGGCGCTCTCAATCATCGGCACCTTCGCGGCGATGCGCGCCCTGGGGTTCAGCCTGGACAACCTGTCGCTGATGGCACTTCCATCGCGGTCGGCTTCGTCGTGGACGACGCCATCGTCATGGTCGAGAACGTGTCGCGCTACCTCGAAGAAGGGATGACGCCCCGCCAGGCAGCCTTGAAGGGCGCGGGGGAGATCGGGTTCACCATCATGTCGATCTCCATCTCGCTGATCGCCGTGTTCATCCCGCTGTTCCTGATGGCCGGCGTGGTCGGCAAGATGCTGCAGGAGTTCGCCGTTACGGTGGCGGCCTCCATCGTCATTTCCGCCCTCATTTCGCTTACGCTCACGCCGACGCTGTGCGCCCTCCTGCTCAAACAGGAGCCGCGGGACGCCAAGCACGGGCGGGCCTACATGGCGGCGGAACACGGATTTGAATGGCTGCTCACGAAGTATGACCGGGGCCTGACCTTTGTGCTGCGCCACCAGCTCGTGACGTTGCTCGCCATGCTGGGGACGATTGCCCTCACGGGCTTCCTGTTCGTCACGATCTCGAAGGGCTTTTTCCCCGAGCAGGACACCGGCCTGATCACCGGGATCACCGAGGCCGCCCAGGACGTTTCCACCGAGGGGCTGAGCCGCCGCCAGGAGGCGGTCGCCGACATCGTCCTGAAGGACCCCGCCGTCGCCAGCGTCGCCAGCTACATCGGTCCCGGGCCGTCCAACGCGGCGCCAAACCAGGGCCGGATGTTCATCACGCTCAGGGAGCTCGGCGAACGCGGACCGGACGGGGGGGCGCCGCAGGTGATCGCGCGGCTGCAGGCGGCGTTGCAGCAGGTGAAGAGCATCCACCTGTTCATGCAGGCGGCTCAGGACCTCACGATTGGCGCCCGCACGGCCAAGGCGGCCTATCAGTATACCATGGTGGATGCCGACCCGCGGGAACTTGCCGTTTACGCGGCCCGCATGGTCGCGGGCTTGAAGGGAGTGGAGGGGATCGTGGATGTCAGCAGCGACCAGGAGGCGAGCGGGCCGCTCCTGAAGCTGGAGATTGACCGAAAGGCTGCCGCACGCTTCTCGCTTCACCCGCAAGCGATTGACGAAGCCTTGAACGACGCCTTCGGCGCCCGCACGACAACACGGGTTTACGGCCCGCAGGGCCAGTACTTCGTCATCGTGGAGGCCGCCCCAGCTTTCCGCACCGGCCCTACGGCGCTCAACAACCTATACCTCCGGTCTCCGGCCGGGCCACTCGTGCAGCTCAGCCAAGTCGCGCGCTTCGTGACGGGAACGGGGCCGGTGGTCATCAACCACCAGAACCAGTTCCCGTCGGTCACGATCTCGTTCAACCTAAAGCCCGGCGTGTCCATCGGCACCGCAGTCAGCGCGGCCAAGGCCGTCGAAGCCTCGCTGCACCTGCCGCTGACGGTGAAGGCTTCGTTCGAGGGCAGCGCACAGGCATACCAGACGGCGCTTGCCGGGCAGGCTCCCTTGATCGGCGCCACGCTGGTCGTGATCTACCTGATCCTCGGCATGTTGTACGAAAGCTGGGTGCATCCGGTCACGATCATCTCCACCCTGCCTTCGGCGGGCCTTGGGGCGCTGCTCGCGCTGATGCTGGCCGGGATGCCGCTCGACGTGATCGGCATCATCGGCATTGTCCTGCTGATCGGCATCGTAAAAAAAGAACGGTATCATGATGGTGGACTTCGCGCTGGCGGCGGAGAAGGAAGGCAAGTCCGCCATGGATGCCGTGCACGAGTCCTGCCGCCTGCGCTTCCGCCCGATCCTGATGACCACCATCTGCGCCATTCTGGGTGGGGTGCCCCTTATGTTCGCGACCGGCATCGGGTCCCAGATACGCACGCCGCTCGGATACGCCATCGTCGGCGGCCTTGCCCTGTCGCAGGTGTTCACGCTGTTCACGACGCCTGTCGTTTATCTTTACATGGATAAGCTTGGGCACCTGCTTGCAGGCAAGCGCGGCGCGGACGCCAAGGGCGCCCCAACAGAGAGGACAGTGCCGGAAAGGACGGTGGAATGACCCGGCTCGGTGCGGCGGCATATGCCTCGCAGCCCCGGGCCGCCCTGGCGCTGGCGGCCGTTGCAACCTTGGCCGGGTGCAGTCTTGGACCCGACTTCGAGCGGCCGCGGACCGAGGTGCCGGCCAGTTGGAGCAATGCCCGGCCCACGACCATGCCCGCATAGCCGGCGCCGGATTGGTGGACTGCATTCAACTCGCCGCAGCTCAACGCGCTGATGGCTAAGGCGCGGGACAACAACACCGACGTTGCCGCCGCCGCTGCCCGCGTCCGCCAGGCGGACGCGCAATCCAGGATTGCCGGCGCGCCGCTGCTGCCGTCGCTTGGGGCGCAGACCAACGTCGGGCCGACCCGCCTGTTGAACAACTCCGGGCGCGAACGCCACTACACCACCCTGCAGGGCGTGCTGCAGGCAAGCTACGAGGTCGACTTTTGGGGCAAGAACCGCGCCGCCCTGCAATCTGCGGAGGCTGTGGCCAGGGCCACCCGCTACGACCGGGAGGTGGTCTGGCTGACCACGGCGGCCAGCGTCGCCATGGCCTATTTCCAGCTCATCGCGCTCCAGGACCGGCTGCTGATTGCGCGTGAGAACCAGGCTGCGGCGCAGAGCAACCTCGGCGGGATCGTCCGGCAGCAGAAGGGGGGCACCGTGCCGGAGCTTAACATGGTCCAGCAACAGGCCGTCGTGGCGAACCTCGCCACGGTCCAGCCCCTACTGGAGCAGCAGGTTGCGCTGACGAGGAACGCCCTTGCGGTCCTGGTCGGCGAGATGCCTGGGTCGTTGCGGCTACAGCCCGAAACCTTCCGGAGCTTGTCGTTGCCCATCGTCGTGGCGGGGCTGCCGTCCGAGTTGCTGGCTCGCCGGCCGGACGTGCAGGAGACCGAGGCCCAGCTCGAGGCGGCCAACGCCGACATCAGGGTGGCACGGGCGGAGTTCTTCCCCTCGTTCGCGCTCACGGCGAACGGGGGGCTGACCAGCCTGTTGCTGTCCCAGGCAGTCGCAGGGCCGTTGGGGACCTACTCACTGCTCTCCTCCATCACGCAGCCGCTGTTCAAGGGCGGCGCGCTCCGGGGGCAACTGGACAAGACGAAGGCGCGCTACCAGGAACTTCTGGCAGGCAACTATCGCAAGGCGGTGCTGTCGGCGTTCAGCGATGTCGAGGATGCGCTGGCCAGCGTGAAGGCCACGGCCGACGGAGTGACCGCCCTGGAACGGAGCCTGGCCGTCGCGCAACGGGCAGACAGAATGGCGACCCTGGCCTACCGGGGCGGCATCGGCACCATCCTGGCCGTGCTGCTGAGCGAGACGTCCGTGTACTCCGCACGGGATGCGCTCGCACAGGCCCGGCTAGCGCACATGCAAGCCGTGGTGGGCCTGAACAAGGCACTGGGCGGCGGTTGGACGCCATGAGGCAAGCGGGAACGACTGCGGCCACCGCGCCGCGCTTTGAATCCGGGGCCCGTGAGGGAGTGTGGGGTGTCCGCAATGGGGCAGGGTCTGCGCGACGTCGGATTGACCCTGACCGCGTGCGGAGGCGTCTTCCCGTACGGGGGGACTGCCGCAAGATTGGGGTGCAAGGGGTAGGTTCGGCTCGACTTTCCGCACTTTCGAGGCTAGGCCGGCGCTCTCGTGCTGACGATGCGCATGGAGGCTGCGTTGATGCGGGATGCAGCTCCATCGCATCCACCCTGGCGTCACCGCTGGGTATTCGAACCTGACGCCGCTTGTGCTTGCGGGCTGGCTCGCGGCTTTCCGCGACCATTTCTCGGCGCCGGTCTGGTCCCGCGTACTCGTGCTGGTCACCGGAGCCGTGCTCGCGCCGGGCAAGCGCACGGTGAGCCAGGCGCTGCGGGTCATGGGCCTCGCGGCGAGCCCGGGCTTCTCGCGTTACCACGAGGTGCTGAACCGGGCACGCTGGAATGGGCGTGCCGTGGCGCGCACGCTCCTGGTGCATGTGCTCAAGGCCTTCCTGCCCTCGGGCGAGGTGGTGATCGGCGTCGATGACACCATCGAGCGCCGCTGGGGCATTAGGATCAAGGCACGCGGGCTTTACCGCGACCCGGTGCGCGGCGTGGTTCAGAATCAGCCTTTTTCGGGTTACACAGGCGTGCGGAAAGCGCCGGCCTGTGAGGGCCGGATTGGACCGGAAGGGTGTGCTGTGCGGGAGGCGGCCAGCCTCCCCGGGTCAAGCTCGCTGGGGCTGAAGCGGTCCGAGTCCCAGCAGGGTCAGCCAGTGCGGATGGCCTTGGCCGGTCATCAGTTCCCGCGGGCTCT
>CAXTCN010000096.1:0-17705 GCA_964242575.1 uncultured Acetobacteraceae bacterium
TGGCGCTCGGCGCCCTGGCGGCATGGATCGGCGGCGGCATCGGCGCGCCTCGCACCAGCCTGTCCACCGTGGCCGCTACGACCACGACGCGACGCTAGCCTCGCTAAAGTCATCAGGGCGGCGGCCTGCGCAAGTGGGCCGCCGCCCTGCGTCTCACCCGGCTACAGATTTATCGCTGAACCGGCATGCGGACCGGCGCTGCGGCTGAGGCCTTCGCCTTTCTGGCCCGGCGCGCAAAGATGTTGAGCGTCTCAACCGCAGCCGAGAACGCCATCGCGGTATAAACGTAACCCTTCGGCACCTTGGCCCCAGCGCCCTCGGCGATCAGCGTCATGCCGATCATCAGCAGGAAGCCGAGCGCTAGGATGACCACGCTCGGGTTGGCATGGATGAAGTTGGCAAGCGGGGTCGCCGCGAACAGCATCACCGCCACGGTCACCAAAATCGCCACGACCATAATCGGGATGTGTTCCGTCATGCCAACGGCGGTGATGATGCTGTCAATAGAAAACACCAGGTCGAGCAGGATGATTTGCCCGATCACGGCCGCGAAGCCGCCTTGGACCGCGCCGCCGACATCGGCCGTGCCGGTGTCCGGATCGACGTTGTGATGGATTTCCTTGGTCGCTTTCCAGACCAGGAACAGCCCGCCGGCAATCAGGATCATGTCGCGCCAGGACAGGCCTTGGCCGAACAGGGTAAGCACCGGCTCAGTCAGTTGCACGATGATGAACACGGTGCTGAGCAGCCCGAGGCGCAGCACCAGCGCCGCGCCGATGCCGACGCGCCGCGCCCGCTCGCGCTGCGCCTCCGGCAGCTTGTTGGTCAGGATGGAGATGAAAATCAGGTTGTCGACGCCGAGCACCACCTCCATCGCGATGAGCATACCGAGCGCCGTCCAGGCAGTCGGGTCAGCGAGAAGGCCTACGATGTAATCCATTCGGCGTCGATTACCTTCCAGGGAGGCAGGCGGCTACGTCTTTCCTGCCAGCCCGCTAATCCAACATCGCCTCCGCGTAATGGCAAGCGGCCATGCGGCCGTCCACCGGGCGCAGTAGCGGGCGCTCGGCGCGGCAGCGGTCCGTGGCAAACGGGCAGCGGCTGGCGAAGGCGCAACCAGGGATGGGGTCCACCGGCGAAGGCGGTTCGCCGCGCACCACGACCGCCTTGGCCCGGCGCGCCGGGTCGACGAACGGGGTCGAGGCCAGTAGCAGCCGCGTGTAGGGGTGGCGCGGGTGGTTCAGCACCGCGTCGCCGGCCCCCTGTTCCGCGGGGCGGCCGGCGTACATGACCAGCACGTCTTGCGCCATGTGCCGCACCACCGAGATGTCGTGGCTGATGAACAGATAGGCGATGCCGAGCTCGTCCTGCAGGTCGCGCATCAGGTTCAGCACCTGCGCCTGCACCGACACGTCCAGCGCGGAAACCGGCTCGTCCGCCGTCACCACCGCCGGGCGCAGCATCAGGGCGCGGGCGATGGCGACGCGCTGGCGCTGGCCGCCGGAGAACTGGTGCGGGTAGCGGTCGAACGCCTCGGGCCGCAGGCCCACGCGGTCCAGCATCTGCCGGGCGTCCGCCACGCGCTCCGCCCGCCCGCCGCGGCGGTTGATGGTCAGCGGCTCAATCAGCGCCTCGCCGATGGTGCGGCGTGGGTTGAGCGAGGCGTAGGGGTTCTGGAACACCATCTGGTTCTGCAGTTGCAGCGTGCGCCGGGCGGGACCTTCGGCGGGCTGGCCCACGACCAAGACCCGTCCGGACGTGGGCGGCTCCATCAGGGCGGACAGCCGCGCGAGAGTCGATTTGCCGCAGCCAGACTCGCCCACCACCGCCAGGGTGCGCCCGGCTTCGAGCTTGAACGACACCCCGTCCACCGCGCGCAGCACCTTGCCGCCGGTGGGATAGTGGCGGACGGCATCGACCGCTTCGAGCACCGTCATGCCGGACGGCCAATGGGCTGGCCCGCGTCGTCCAGCGGGTAGTGGCAGCGGACGCGGGCGCCCATCGCCATGCGCAAGGCCGGGCGTTCGGCGTCGCAGTGCGGCGTGCGGAACCGGCAGCGCGGCGCGAACAGGCAGCCGGCGGGGCGGTCGTCTGCGCCGGGCACGACGCCGGGGATGGTGGGCAGGCGGGGTTTCCCTTCCGCGCGTTCCGGCAGCGCGTCCAGCAGGGCGGCGGTGTAGGGGTGGCGCGGATGGGCGAACAGCGGCGCGGCCGGCTGTTCCTCCATGACCTGGCCGGCGTACATGACCTGCACGCGCTGCGCGGTTTCCGCCACCACGCCCATGTCGTGGGTAATCAGCACCAGGCCCATGCCGCGCTCGCGTTGCAGCCCCACCAGCAGGTCCAGCACGCCCTTCTGCACCGTCACGTCCAGCGCCGTGGTCGGTTCGTCGGCGATCAGCAGGGCGGGGTTGCAGGCGATGGCCATGGCAATCATGGCGCGCTGGTTCAGCCCGCCGGACAGTTGGTGCGGGAACGCACGCAGCCGCTGTTCCGGCGCGGGCACGCCGACCTGGCCCAGCAGCGCCACCACCCGGCTGCGCACTTGGTTGCGGGGCACGGCGTCGTGGGCGCGCAACGCCTCGGCAATCTGCCAGCCGATGGGGTAGCACGGGTTCAGGGACGTGGTGGGTTCCTGGAACACCATCGCCATGTCGCGCCCGACCAGGCGGCGTCGGGCGCGGGGGCTGGCGTGCAACAGGTCCGCGCCGCGGAACGCCACCTGCTCGGCATCGACGCGGCCGGTGCGCGGCAGCAGGCCCATGACGGCAAGCATGGACACGCTTTTGCCGGAGCCGGACTCGCCGACCACGCACAGCACCTCGCCGGCCGCGACCGTAAGGTCAACGCCCTCCACCGCTTGGAACGCGCCGAAGCCGACAGTAAGGCCGCGCACCTCCAGCAAGGCGCTCATCGGCGCAGCTTCGGGTCCAGCGCGTCGCGTAGGCCGTCGCCCAGCAGGTTGAACGCCATGACGGTGACCAGGATGGCGATGCCGGGGAACGCCAGCAGCCACCAGGCGCGTCGGTAGAACTGCAGCGCGTCGGCCAGCATGGTGCCCCACTCGGGCGTCGGCGGCTGCGCGCCCAGGCCGAGGAAGCCGAGCGCCGCCGCGTCGAGGATGGCGGCGGAGAAGCCCAAAGTCGCCTGCACGATCAGCGGCGCGGCGCAGTTCGGCAGCACCACCAGCAGCATGAGCCGAAGCACTCCTGCCCCGGCGCTGCGGGTCGCCACCACGTACTCGCGCGCCAGCTCCCCCAGCGCCGCCGCCCGCGCCAGGCGCACGTAGCCCGGCAGCAGCACGACCGCCACGGCCAGCATGGCGTTGGTGAGGCCCGGCCCCAGGATGGCGACCACGACGATGGCGAGCAGCAGGCTCGGGAACACCAGCAGCACGTCCATCAGCCGCATGATCGCCACGTCCAAGGCACCCCCGGCGAACGCGGCCACCAGGCCGAGCAGGGTGCCTACCGTCAACGACAGCGCCACCACGAACGCGCCGATCAGCAACGACAGCCGCGCGCCGTAGATCAGCCGGGTCAGGATATCGCGGCCCAGGCTGTCGGTGCCGAGCGGGAACTGAGCCTGTTGGAAGGGGGGCGCCAGGAAGCTGTCGCGGAACTGCTCGGCCGGGCCGTGCGGCGCAATCAGCGGGGCGGCGGCGGCCATGACCACCAGCACGGCCATGATCGCCAGGCCCGCGACCGCGCCCGGGTTCTCCAGCAGGCGGCGGAACAGCCCGGCGCCAGGCGCCACGGTGGCGCTCAATGCCGCAGCCGGGGGTTCAACACGCCGTACAGCACGTCCACGCCCAGGTTCACCAGCATGACCAGCACGGCGATCAGCAGGGTGCCGCCTTGCAGCACGTTGTAATCCCGGCGCTGCACGCTCTCGACCAGCCAATGGCCGACGCCGGGCCAGGAGAACACCGTCTCGGTCAGGATCGCGCCGCCCAGCAGCGCGCCCACCTGCAGGCCGAGCACGGTGACGACGGGGATCAGCGCGTTGCGCAGCGCGTGCACCACGACCACGCGGCCCGGCGCCAGGCCCTTGGCGCGTGCGGTCCGCACGTAGTCCTCGCCCAGCACCTCCAGCATGGCGGACCGGGTCATGCGGGCGATGGTGGCGAGCGGGATGGTGCCGAGCACGATGGCGGGAAGGATCAGGTGCCGCACGGCGGAGCGGAACGCCCCGGCGTCGTCGCTCCACCAGGAGTCGATCAGCAGGAAGCCGGACCACGGCTCGACGTAGTAAAGGTCGTCGATGCGGCCCGACACCGGCGTCCAGCCGAGGGCGACCGAGAAGACCAGCACCGCCATCAGCCCCCACCAGAAGATCGGCATGGACGCCCCGGTGACGGACAGCCCGATCAGCCCGTAATCCAGCGCCGACCCGCGCCGCACCGCCGCCATCACGCCGAGCGGCAGGCCGAGCACGACGGCGAACAGCAGGGCGCAGGCGGCGAGTTCGAGCGTCGCGGGGAAGAAGGTCTTGAACTCCGTCCACACGCTTTCCTGCGTCACCACGGAGCGGCCGAGGTCGCCTTGCAAGAGCTGGCCCTGGTAGTCGAGGAACTGCTTCCACAGCGGCTGGTCGAGGCCAAGCTCGTGGCGGAAGTAGGCGAGGCGCTCCGGGGAGATGCCGCGCTCGCCGACGCGGACCTCCACGGGGTCGCCGGGGATGGAGTGGATCAGCAGGAAGCCCAGCAGCGTGACGCCGATGAAGGTCGGAATAATCAGCGCCAGCCGCCGAGCCAGCAGGCGGAGCAAGCTACTGGAGGTCCACCGTGTCAAACACGTGGCGTCCGAACGGACTCATGACATAACCCATGACGGCCTTTTGCATGGGTTGGAAGGCGATGGAGTGGGCGATCAGGAAAAACGGCGCTTCCTCCCGCATGATGACCTGGGCCTGTTCGTACAGCTTGGCGCGCTCGGCCTGGTCGGTGAGGGTGACGGCCTTGTTGACCAAGGCCTCGAACTCCGGGTTGCACCACTTGGCCACGTTGCCGCCGCCGACCCGCGCGGCGGCGCATCCAGCCAGGGGGACAAAGAAGTTGTCCGGGTCGCCGTTGTCGCCGGTCCAGCCGAACAGCGCCATGCCGTGCTCGCCGGCCTGGATGCGCTTGCGGTACTCGCCCCACTCGAAGCTCACGATGCGGGCGCGCACGCCGACCTTGGCAAGGTCCGACTGCATCAGCTCGGCAATGCGGCGGGCGTCCGGGTTGTACGGGCGCTGCACCGGCATGGCCCACAGGTCGGTCTCGAACCCCTCGGGATACCCGGCCTCGGCCAGCAGCCTCTTGGCGGCGGCCGGGTCGAACGGGGTGGGCTGCACCGCGTCGTTGTAGGACCACATCGTGGGCGGGATCAGGTTCTTGGCCGGCTGCCCGGCGCCCAGGTAAACCGCGTCCAGGATCGCCTTGCGGTCCAGCGCCATGTTCAGCGCCTGCCGCACGCGCTTGTCGTCGAACGGCTTTTTCTGGACGTTGAACGCGAGGTAACCGATGTTGAGGCCGGACTGGTCCAGCATTTTCAGCGCGGCATCGGCGCGGATGGCCGGCAGGTCCGCGGGCGCGGGATAGGCGGCGACCTGGCACTCGTTGGCGCGCAGTTTCGCCAGCCGCACAGCCGGGTCCTTGTTGATGGAGAACACCAGCGCGTCGAGCTTGGCCTTCGGCCCCCAGAAGTCGTCGAAGCGGCGGTAGCGCACGGTGGCGTCGCGCTGGTAGGCCACCAGGCTGAACGGGCCGGTGCCGATGGGCGCCTGGTCGATCTGCTCGGGCTTGCCGGCTTTCATCAGGGCGTCGCCATACTCGGCGGACTGGATTGAAGTGAACTCCATCGCGAGGTTGGCGAGAAACGGCGCAGACGGCTCGTTCAGCGTGAAGCGGACGGTGTGCGCGTCGATTTTCTCGATCGAGGCAATCAGCTTCGCCAGGCCCATGTCGCCGTAATAGTCGTAGCTGCCGCCGGAGACCTTGTGGAACGGGTGGTCGGCCTTGCCCTGCCGGTTGAACGAGAACAGCACGTCGTCGGCGTTGAACTCACGCGTCGGCTTGAACGCGGCGTTGCTGTGCCACTTCACCCCCGGGCGCAGGTGGAAGGTGAAGGTCTTGGCGTCGGGCGACGTGTCCCAGCGCTCGGCAAGGCCCGGCTGGATGCCGGTTTCGCCGGGCTTGAACTCAATAAGGCGGCCATAGACCGGATGGGTGGCGTCGAATGTCGTGCCGGTGGTGTTCAGCATCGGGCTGAAGTTCTCGGGCGAGCCTTCGGAGCAATAGACCAGGGTCTTGGCCTGGGCAGAGGCGACGCCCAGCAGGGCGGCGCCGGCGAACAGGAGGGTGCGGAGGCGCATGGGCCGGTCCTTCGTATAATAGGGCGGCTACAGCATCTGGCCCGGGACGGTCCCGGTCAACGGCCGATCCAACGCCGGCTCAGGCCGTGAGCGCGACGCCGTAGAAGGCCGGGTCCTCGCTGCCGAACAGCGGGTTGGTGAGGGTGACGTGCTCGGCGCTTTCGGAGAACACGGTCGCCACGCCGGAGCGGGCTTGGCGTCCGCTGTCCAGCTCGGTGGTCCAGTAGCTTAGGCCCCCTGCGTCGCCAGGCCGGTCCAGAGCGTTCTGGTACAGGGCCTGCACGAAGTCGTTGTTGCCCAGCCCGCCGTACCGGTTGGTGAACTCGGTGGAGGCGGTGAAGGCCTGGGCAACGGCTTGGACGCTGAACGAGCCGCTATCAAGCTGCGTGCGCCACAGCGCCAGCCCGCCCGCGTCCGGCAGCCGGCCCAGCACCGTGTCATACAAGCGCGCGACCTGCTGCGCCGCCTCGCTGCGGTCCCAAATCCCGGCCTGCACCGTGGCCTGGGTGCCCGCCCTGTTCTCGTTGCTCTCGGCGAAGCCCAGCAGCACGTCCTGGCGCGGAACGCCGGCTTGCAGGCGCCCCAGCCAATAGGCCTGGCCGCCCGCGTCGCCCGGCCGGCTCAGCACGTTCTGGTATAGCCGGTCCACGTACCCGGCGTCGTCCAGGCCGCCGAAGCGGGCGGCGAACTCGGGGCTGCCCAGGAATGCAGCGCCGAGGTTGGACAGCGGCGCGCCCGCTTGCAGCCGGTCGATCCAGAAGTTGAGCCCGCCCTGGTCCGGGCTGCGTCCGAGCGCGGCCCGATATAGCCGCGCGACCTGCGCCGCCGGGTCGGAGGCGTCGAGCACGAGGCGGCCATCGATGAAGCGGATTTCCTCGGCGTTGCGGTACGTGTCCGTCTGCCCGCCGTGCTGGTGCACCGTGTCGCTGCCGCTGGCCGTGACCGTGCCGCCGCGGACGGATATCGTGGTGAGGTCCACGAAGTCCGTGCCAGGCCCGCCGTCCAGCGTATCGTTGCTCAGCGTGCCGGTGAGCCGCTCGTTGCCTAGCGTGCCCACGGCCTGGTCGTTGCCATTGCTGCCGGCCGCGGCAGTCAGCCGGGCGACGTAGGTCGCAACCTGGTGCTCCAACGGGTCGGCGTCCGCCAGGTCCTCAAGGCCCTGGATGCGGGCCGTGCTCCCGTTCGCGCGGGGCAGCACCTCGTCCTGGCCGCGGTTCTCGTAGTCCTGCGTGAGGAAGGGAACCGAAAGCAGCGCGTCCGCCGTGCTGAGGGCGGGAAAGGCCTGGGTTGCGCCGAACGCGGCGATGCCGGCGAGCGCTGGGTTGGCGTTCAGCGCCGCCCCGACCGCCAGGCGGTTCTCGCCCAGGAACACGGCCGGGTCGTCCGCGATGATGAAGTTGGTGATGCGCGGGTCCGGCCCGTCGGCAATGAGCGCGCCCGGGGAGCCGACGGTATCGGTGACATAGCGGATGCTGGCCGTGTCCGGATGGTTGGCCATGTAAAGCTGCGCCATCGCGCCGCCAAGGCTGTGGCCGGTCACCACGACTTGGCCGAACCCGGCACGCGCCACATAGGCATCGACCGCGGCAATCAGCCCGGCGAAGGCCGGGTACTCCGCGTTGATGTTGCGCAGCGAGTTGATCGCGTCCTGCCGGTCGTCGCTGCCGCGGAACGCCAGCACCAGGACTTGCGACCCATTGAGCGTGCCGCTCGCCACCAGCGCGGCGGCGTTGCCGTTGCGGTAAACGCCGTCGATGTAGCTCTCGCCCGCGCCGGGAACGAGGCCGAGCGTCTGCGCGGAGACGGCGGAAAGGCCGGAGGGCAACACGGAGAGGGTGTCCGAGTAGGCGGCTTCGGCAATCCGCGCCAGCGCGACGTCGCGTCCTGTTGGCATGGGAAATCCTTTCGGTCGTGGAGTCGGCGGAGGCCTGCTCTGGAAGGGCGGCGTTTTAGCTTGCATGGCGCTTGCCGTAAACCAACGCGCCAGCGCGGGGCTTCTCCTAGTCAAAATCAGCCGTCCAGCGACCAGCGTAGCCGGTCATGAACTTGGCGCGAGCGGCCAGCACGCGAGCACTGGCACGGTAACGTATGTTGACGCGAGCGCCCGCCGCGGGTCCATTCATGACGGCCGCACCGCAGGTGCGGCGTGACTTGCAAGGAGCATAGGCATGGAACGGGCCGTCTTCCGCTGCGACGCTGGACTTGGGGCCGCTCGCCGCTCGCTCCTGCTGGCCTTGCCGGGTTTCGTGCTGCTGCCGGACCTGGCGCGTGCCGAGGCCGGCGAGACCAGCCTCGTAAGCCTGGCGGCCACGGACGGGAGCGGGTCCGCGCTGGCGCGGTCCCTCGCGCAGGCGACGGTGAGCGTGCGCGGCTATCTCGCGCCCAGCCTCGACGGGCGTGAGTTCGCGTTGACCGAGAAGTCCGCGGCGGCGTGCCAGCTCTGCGGCGCCCTGCATGACGTGGGCGCCAGCCTGGCCGTGTTCACCGACGCTCCGGACCCGGACGCCCCGGTGCTGCAACGGGTCCGGGTGTCCGGCCGGCTTGAGGTGGACGCCACCGGAGGCGTGCGCCTCGTCAGCGCCCGCATCCAGTCGGCTTAGGGGATGGCCATCCGCTGGGCCGCCGCCACCACGCTCCTGCTCGCGCTCCAGGGACAGCCTGTGGCGCAGCCGGCCGACATGGTCCTGCGCAACGGCACGGTGCACACCGTCGATGCCGCGTCCCGCACGGCGCAGGCGGTCGCGGTCCGCAGCGGGCGCTTCGTCGCGGTCGGCGATAATGCGTCGGTGATGCGGGAGGCCGGTCCCGGCACGCAGGTGATCGACCTCGGCGGCCGGACCGTGGTGCCGGGGCTGATCGACACGCACCTGCACATGGCGTTCGCCGCGCTGAACCGCCCGGCGGTCGCGTTGCTCAACGCGCGCTCCGTCGCGGACGTGCAGGCGGCCATCGCGGCGCGGGTGATGCAGACGCCGCCGGGCGAATGGGTCATGGCCTCATCCGGCTGGCACGAGAGCCTGCTGGCCGAGGGGCGGCTGCCGACGCGGTCCGAGCTTGACTTGGTTGCGCCCGACCATCCGGTGTTCATCCCGCGCGGCGGGCACGTCGCCACCGCCAACAGCCGGGCGCTGGCGCTGGCCGGCATCAAGCGGGACACGCCGGACCCGAAGGGCGGCGTCATCATGCGCGACCCGGCCACCGGCGAGGCGACCGGCGTGCTGCTGGAGACCGCCGCTTATTTCGTCCGCCGGGTCCTGCCGCCTCCGCCATCGCCGGCCGAGCACGCGCGCCTGCTCCGGGAGACGATGCGCGAGCTGAATGGCTACGGGCTGGTGTCCGTGGTGGACCCGGGGGTCGATGACCGGGTGGTGCAGGTCTATGACCAGGTGCGCAACGCAGGCGAGATGACGGTCCGCACCGACCTGTTGTATCGCGCGCTGGCGCGGGACCAGGTGCAAAAGGGGCTAGGCCACGCCACGCTGCGAACCGACGACATGCTGCGGTTCGCGGGCATAAAGTTCCCGCTCGATGGCGGCGTGGAGGGCGCGCGGCTGTATGAGCCGTACCAGATCGTGCCGGGCGAGCAGCCCGATCCGGGTTACCGGGGCGTGCTGCTGCTGCCGTCCGGGGGCGAGGACGAGTACGTGGAGGGCCTCCGGCTCGCGGCCGCCGCCAACGTTCAGGTGCAAAGCCATGCAGTGGGCGACGAGACGATTGACATGATCGTGCGCGCGTACCGGCGCATCGACGCCGAGACGCCGCTCCGGGGCCGGCGCTGGACCATCATGCACGTGTTCCTGCCGACGCCGGCGGCGATCCGCGCCATGGCCGAGCTTGGCATCATCGCGACCGCGCAGGACCATCCGGTGCTGCTGGGCCACAACCAGCGGCGCTGGTGGGGGGACGCGCGGGCGGCCTATGCCATCCCGATCCGCGCGCTGCTGGACGCTGGGGTGCACGTGGGCGGCGGCACCGACGGGCCGGTGGTGCCGGTGGACCCGTTCCTGTCCATGTGGTGGATGACGACCCGGCAAACCCTGAACGGCTACGCCCTCGGTCCGGAGCAGGCGATCACGGCGCCCGAGGCGCTGCGGCTCTATACCATCAACAATGCCGTCGCGATGGGCGTGGAGCGGGACCGGGGCTCGATTGAAGTGGGCAAGCTCGCGGACCTCGCGGTGCTGTCGCAGGACATCCTGGCGGTTGCGCCGAACGCGATCCGCGACACCAAGGCGCTGCTGACCATGGTGGGCGGCCGGGTCGTGCACCGAACAGGGCTGTGATGCGGCATCAGGGTCATGCGGCCGGCGCGAGGGCCACGCCACCGACCAGTCGAGCGACTGCAAAGCACTCATGCCGCCCGTTTCTTGTGGATCATCACCGTCACCAGCCAAAGCACGACGCCAATGCCGAGCAGGATGCCGGCGATGCTGTACTGCACCGGGTCCCGCCCGGTCCACGGCCCGGTCAGGAACGCGCAAGTCAGCATGCCGAGCACCGGCAGCAGGGTCGGCGTGCGGAAGTGCTTGTGCTCGACGGGATCGCGCCGCAGCACCAGCACGGCGACGTTCACGATGGTGAACACGCCCAGCAACAATAGAGCGGTGGTGCCGCCGAGCGCCGGGACCTCGCCTACGAACGTGATCAGCGCGAAGGCCAGCAAGGTCGTGAAGCCGATTGCGATGTAGGGGGTCCGCCGCGTCGCGTGCACCCGGCCGAGCGTCGACGGCAGCACGCCCTCGCGGCTCATGCCATACACCAGGCGGCTCGCCATAAGCATGTTGATCAGCGCGGAGTTGGCTACGGCGAACATAGTGATGAAGCCAAAAATCCAGATCGGGAAGCCCGGCGCCCCGGCCTGCACGACCTGGAGCAGCGGGGTCTCGCCTTCGCCAAGCTGTTCCGGCGCCACCAGCGTGATGGCCGATATGGACACGAGGACATAAATCAGCCCGGTGATGAGCAACCCCGCCAGCAGCACCTTGGGGAAGATGCGCGTCGGGTTCTGGCACTCCTCCGCCATGTTGACGCTGTCCTCGAACCCGACCATCGCAAAGAACGCGAGCGTCGTCGCGGCGATCACCGGCCAGACCAGGCCGCCGTCGCCGGTCGCTTTCCACTGCATCACGCGCGAAACGTCGCCCTGCCCGGCCCCGATTGCCCACAGGCCGACGCCGATCACGATCAGCAGGCCAGTCAGCTCGACGCAGGTCAGCACGACGTTGGCCTTCACGCTCTCGCCGACGCCGCGGAAGTTGACTGCCGCCACCAGGGCCATGAACGCCAGGCCCACGAGGGTGATGCCGATCCCGCCCGCGAGGTTCAGGCCGAACGCGCCGGACAGGTTGGCGGCGAAGGCGCGGGACGCCGTGGACGCCGAGGTGATGCCCGAGCACATGACCGCGAAGGCGACGATGAAGGTCACGAAGTGGACGCCGAACGCCTTGTGCGCATAAAGCGCGGCCCCGGCGGCGCGGGGATACTTGGTGACCAGCTCCAGGTAGCTGAACGCGGTGATCAGGGCCACGACGAACGCCACGACGAACGGCAGCCACACGATGCCGCCCACCTGTTTCGCGACCTGTCCCGTAAGCGCGTAGATGCCGGTGCCCAGGATGTCGCCGACGATGAACAGCAACAGCAGCCACGGGCCCATGACTCGGTGCAAGCTGGGTTCGGCCTGGGTGGCCTGCGGAACGTTGCCGACGGTATCTGCCATAGCACTGCCTTTCGGTGTGGGTTTACTTGGCGGCCTGCTTTTCAAGCGTTGGGAAGCGGATGCCGAGCTGGTCCAAGTAGGTCTCGTATCGCGCCGGGTCGTAGTAGTGCTTGCGCATCTCGGGCCGGTAGGTCGCCATCGTCTCCTTGTTGAGCTGGATTTGCGGCTGGTCCTGCACGCCAATGAACGGCACGTATTTCTGGTCTTTCTGCTGCGTGTTGACGAAGTAGTCCTTTGCCTGCGCGACCAGGTCCGGCCGGGTCAGCAAATCGAGCGCCGTCATCGCCATCACCTTGGACCCGGCCACCACGCCCTTGTGCGCCACCGGCGTCGCCATCGAGATGCCGGCGGACCAGTGGTGGATCGTGACGTTCGGGATGTTGGACGGGTAGTTCAGCGTGACGGTCGGCACCACCCAGGACACGTCGCCGATGTCGTCGGAGCCGCCGCTTTCCGGCTTGGCACTCGGCGCCATCACGTCCCGGAGCTTGGTGTTGAGGCCGTCCTCCTTAACCTTGACCAGCCGTTGCACGGCGCGGCCGAACGCCTGTTCCTCGTCGGTCCACTGCGGCAGGCCGACCGACTGGATGTTGGACTGCATCGCCTCGGCGATCGGCTTGCTGAAGTGGCGCGGCGCGGCGGTGCCGATGATGCGCCGGGTCACGGTGGTGTCGGTCATGGTGGCGGCCGCTTCGGATATCTTGTTGGCGGCTTCGAAGTTCTTCTGGATGTTCTCGAAGTCCAGCTCGCGGATGAAGTACCAGACGCTGGCGGCGGACGGCACGACGTTCGGCTGGTCGCCGCCGTCGGTGATGACGTAGTGGGACCGCTGTTCCGGCCGCATGTGCTCGCGGCGCATGTTCCAGGCGAAGTCCATGATCTCGACCGCATCGAGCGCGCTGCGGCCGCGCCACGGCATGACCGCCGCGTGCGCGGTTTCGCCGGCGAAGGTGTACTGGACGGAAATCATGCCGGTGCCGTTGGCCTGGCCCCAACCCACTTGCAGTTGGCTGCCGACGTGGGTGAACAGCACGGCGTCCACGTCCTTGAACACGCCGGCGCGCACCATGTAGGCCTTGCCGGCCAATAGCTCCTCGGCGACGCCGGGCCATAGCACGAGCGTGCCCGGCAGGCGCTCCCGCTCCATGATCTCCTTCAGCGCGAGCGCCGCCACCACGTTCAGCGCCTGTCCGGAGTTATGGCCCTCGCCGTGGCCCGGCGCGCCCTCCACGATTGGGTCGTGATACACGACGCCGGGCTTTTGCGACGCCTTCGGGATGCTGTCGATGTCGCTGCCCATGGCGATGACGGGTTGGCCCGAACCCCACCGCGCGACCCAGCCGGTCGGCAGCCCAGCGACGCCGCGCTCGACGGTGAAGCCGTTTTTCTCCAGCGTCTCGGTCACAAGCTTCGAGGTCTCGACCTCCTGGAATGCAAGCTCGCCGAAGCTGAAAATCTGGTCGTTCAGCACTTGCGCCAGCTTGGCGCGCGCCTCGACGCCCGCAACGGCGGCCTGCTTCAGGCTGGCGATGCGCTCCGGCGCGACGCTTTGCGCGCCGGCCGGCGCGGCAAGCAACAGGCTCAAGGCCAGGCCACGCATCAATGCTTGTCCCACGGCATTCTTCCTTGAAAAGCAGTCGTTGAAGGCTGGCATCAATCCAGTCGAAACCTTATGCCACACCGGAATAGCGCCGCCAGCAAGCGCAAATGCCGCGCGACAAACCGATTGCGCGCCGATTTCTGCTGAAGCTATCGTGCCGGCACAGCAAAGGAGCGCCTGGGCCACGTGCCTGAACCACTTCAGCTTGTTGAAGAACCGCTCGGCCAAGTTCCGTTCCCGGTAGAGCGCCCTGTCGTAGGCGTGAGGCGCCTTGCGGTTGGGCCGGGGCGGGATGACGGCCTCGGCTTTCGTGTCGCGCATGGCGTCACGCAGGTGGTCGGCGTCGTGTCCCTTGTCGGCGATCACGGCATCCGGCTTGAGGCCATCCACCAGTTTATGGCTGCGGGTTGCGTCGTGGCGCTGGCCTGGCCCGAACAACAGCCGCACGGGGTTGCCCAGCGCGTCGGTGGCCGCGTGCGCCTTGGTGCTCAGGCCGCCGCGGGAGCGGCCAAGCCCCTGGGCATCAGGCCCCCCTTGGACCGGCGCGCCCCAACAAGCCGGAACCCATCCACGCCAAAATCGTCACTACGGCCTAGCTCAATACCCGCAATTCCTCATAGGAAATCATGACGTGCTCGCGGAACGCGGGCCGCGCCGTGAGGGCGTCATAGTAGCGTCGCAGCGCCGGGCGGTCCTGCCGCGTGATGGCGATGTCGAAGTAGCGGAACAGCACGCGCCCGAACTGCACGTCGGCCAAAGTGAAACCGTCCCCGGCCAGGAAGGCGCTGCGTGAAAGCTGGGCTTCGGCGATGTCCAGCTTCGCACCCAACGTGTCGAGCGCGTTGCGGAGCGCCGCCGGGTCCTGGCGCGCCGGGGCCGTCCGTATCACCTGCCAGAAAACCGGCACGTTGAAGCTGGTGGCGACGCCGATCTTCGACCACTCCGCCCACTTGTCCACGCGGGCGCGGGCCGGTCCCTCCGCCGGCCAGAACGGGGCGGCACCGTAGCGGCTGGCCAGGTAGCGCAGGATCGCGCCGGTTTCCCACAACGGCTCCCCGTCGCCATCGCGTAGCACGGGCACCGTGCCATTCGGGTTCATGGCCAGGAACTCCGGCGTGTCCGTGCCGCCGTAGCGATGCCCGGCGTCAAGGCGCTCATGGGGCAGGCCAAGCTCGCCGACGCACCACATTAGCGCCTGAACGTTGGAGGAGGTCACACGCCCCCAAATCGTCAGCATGAAGCTTGCTCCTTCTTGGCCCGTTGCCGTTTGGCTTACGGGCCAGACAGCCTGAAGCTGCCCTCCATCGCCGTTACGCACCGCCCGCCGACGTACGCGACCATCGCGCGCCCTTGCCGGCCTGCCCGCGCGAGCAGAAGGCTCGGCCGGCCCATGTCCACGCCCTGGCCGACGCGCAGGCGGAGGTCGGCGCCACCTCGTATTTCCGCCAACAACGCGGTTGCTGCTGCAGTCGCGCTGCCCGTGGCCGGGTCCTCCGTCATGCGGGGCGTGAACATGCGGGCTTGCAGGTCGGTGCCGATTTCCGGCGCTGCCGTGCCCACATCGCGCGTATAGGCGTACACGGCTGTCGCGCCATCCAGCGGGAACACACCCTCGTAGGCCGTGCGATCTGCCTTGGCTCGGCGCAGCGCATCGCGCGACGCAAGCTCAGCCACCAGGAATGGCAGGCCGACGGACACCACCTGCGGCGCATGCGCGTCCGTCAGCATGTCCCCGGCTGCGAGCGACAGGCACGCCGCCACCCTGTCAGGCGTGACTTGCGAGCGGCGGGACAAGGGTTCGGGTGCGGTCAGCTCCGCGCCGAACACGGCGCCGTCCTCGCGCAGTAGGTCCACCGGGACTAGGCCCGCTGCTTCCTCAAACACGAGCCGGTCCGGCACCGCTTCGCCGCGCCCCGCCATCTCATGTGCCAACACGAACGCCGTGCCGACGTTCGGATGGCCGGCAAAGGGCACTTCGCGGCTGGGCGTGAAGATACGGACCCAAGCCGTGTGGGACGAGTCGCGCGGGGGCAGCACGAAGGTTGTCTCGGAGTAGCCGAACTCAACGGCGACCGCCTGCATCTGCTCGGCTGACAGCCCAGCCGCGTCCAGCACCACCGCGACGGGGTTGCCGCCGAACATGCGGTCCGTGAACACATCGGCGGTCACATAGCGGCGCTTCATGAGCCTTCATTCTCACGTCTTGGCACGGGCGACCAGTTGGGCCGGAAGGTCGATCAGCCTGCCCTGGCGGCCCGTTTGGTGATGGCCTCCACATGAGCCTTGGCGCAATCAACCAATGGGAACGCCTCTTCGCCTTCACGAAGGACCAGGGACAGCTCCGTGCCGGCTATGACAACCGCCTGGACGCCCGCGCCCTCGTGCAGCTTGCGGCATAGATCCTTCAGGTAGGCCGTGTCTGCCGGAGAGGCCCGGCCGTCGCTGGCAATCGAGAGGTAAACCCGATGTACCTCGCCCACGTCCTGCGGAGCGAGATCCACCACGTCCAAGCCTTCCAGGCGTCCGAACAGGCGCGACTCCATGGTGAACCGCGTTCCCAGCAACGCCACCCTGCTAACCCGGCGCTCGCGCAGACGGTGGATCAGAACGTCCACAATGTCCACAAGCGGCAACGGCGACAGCTCCCGCAGCTCGGACATGCACAGGTGCGGCGTGACCGCCGACACGGCGGCGAACGTCGCGCCCGCTGCCGCTAGGGAGTGCAGCAGGGAAGCAAGGTACCGGGCTAGGCCCATCCGGTCCCCAGCTGCCACGAAGGACAACGCATGATCCATGTCGGCATGGGCAAGGAACATGCGCGCTGCCAGCCCGCGTGCGGCATGGGCGTCCGCAAGGGCTTTGTAGTAGTGGACAGTCGAGGGTGGGCCGAGGCCACCGATCAGGCCGAAGCACTCAGGCACCGAGGGCTGTGCTCCGGACTGACCTCGGCTTGCCTGACTGTCGAAATCACCTGAAACGTTGCCCGCCATCTCTGCCCTCCGTTGCACCAGGCAGGAAGGACGCAGTGGCGATGACCCATTTGGTTGCCGGTCCGGCCACATCCCCCCCTTACGGGGGCGCCACCTTGCTCGGAAAGCAGGCTGGCGTTGGGCGTCCGCCCAACTCTTGATGTGCTATCGTTCGTAATGGGTCCGCCGCGGCCTCGCAACCAGCCTACACCCCGGCGCAGTGTCCGTCAGGGTTGGTTGGGCGGACAGTTGCCAGGGCAGTTGACGAGAGCACGCGCCGCCGTCTCACTCGCGTCCACAGGTTCTTTTCGAGGTGGTAGCGCTGAATTCCATCGCCAACCGTCTTGTTGCTGAGGTCCGTAGCGGTAATGGCGGCAACACGCTGGTAGCCGGCTGCCTCGTAGAAAAGCAGCGCCGCGGGTTGTAGTTCCGACGTGCTCAGCGTCACCTCGTGTTTGCGGAAGCTTCGGCACTCGTTTTCGGCAAATCGCAGCATCAATGACCCAAGTCCAATTCGGCGGGCATCGGAATGAACATACATCCGACGCAACTCCATTGCATTAAGATCAGCATCTTCCAATCCAAACATCCCGGCGAGACGACCACCTCGAAGAGCTACCCAGAACCCGCCGTAGTGCTCACCATAGTAAGTCTGCAGCCGGTCGATCTCGTTGTTGAGCGAGCGGGCAATGTAGCCTTCGAACGCCTCTCTCATGTCCGGCGGAGCAAGAAGTCGGTTCATGAGAATGAACAGCTCCCGGACTGCCGCCGCGTCGTCAGCAACGAAGGGACGAATGATTGTTCCGACCGACACGGTAGTCCCTTCCTTTGATTAGGCTGCTTGCGTGATGGGCACGCCGCCGTCCATTACCGACCCTGGCGCTTCGCCACTGGCGTAAGGAAAGCCTTCGTCGGCCCAGCCCGTCATGCCCCCGAGCATCAGCTTCATCGGACGGCCCAGCCCGGCCAAGCGCAGCGCAGCACGGTCGGCGCCGTTGCGTTGCGGTGCGGCCCGGCGCAGTACACCACGAACAAGGTGCCGTCCGGCCAGCTTGCCATC
>CAXTCN010000097.1:0-17262 GCA_964242575.1 uncultured Acetobacteraceae bacterium
GGATGCCTGAGACGGCGCGTGCTTCGTCCACCTCGATCTTTACGTGGTCTGAGCGCGTCGCGTCAGCTCCCATCGAACGCCGCCTTGTCCGGGTTGCGTGGCTCGGTTCCTCATGACTGCCGTTCCAATCGTTACAGGCATGATCCCGTGGTTTTGCTGCACGCGCAGGAGAGGCTGTTCATCAAGCCTGTCATCGGGTTTGGCGGAGAAGTGATCCAGTAGTTGCCACCCTGGACCGCATCACGCTCAAGGCTGCCTCACAACGTAGGGTCATCCTGCAGTTCGAGTGTGCTCAAGGCATGACGCTCGGCTACAAGGTGCGGACCGCAATGCATACTTGTAGGCGCTTGCCATCATCGGCGTTCGTGCTCGCAAACAGCGCTGATTCCTGCTCGGATTAGCTGACACTGGGGCGGGCGCCGTGCTCGCATTATCTGCCACTGTGCTCGCCATCATCGGGCCGTGCTCGCCAACGGAGGATCGTGCCCACATTGGGTGCCAATGAGGATGCGGCGAGCCACGCGTTCCAGTTCAAATGGGAACGCCTGCCACCCGGAGCTTTTCAGTAAACTCGCGGGCACGGTCGCCGGCGAGAGTTCCGGCCAGGAAGTCCCGGACCTCGGCGGGCTTGGCATGGAGCAGCGCGGGCGCGTCGTAGCCATTGCGGGTCAGCGTCGGCTCGAGGTCGTCGATGGCCTGCGACAGCACCTGTTCGACGACCTCGGCGGACACGCGCTTTTCGCCCAGGCGGAACGCGTGCTCGAACGCCAAGGTCAGGTGCATCTCGATCTGCAGCGCCGTGCGCAGCCGCTCGGCCAGCAGGTCGACCGCGCCGGCGTCCATGATGTCCGAGGGGTTGATGCCGTCATCGACGCAGGCTTTCAGGAGCCAGGCGATGAACTCGCGGCGGTGGCCGGACACGCCCTCGAACTCGAACGTGGTGGTGCGGTAGCCGATCTCCTCCATTTGCGGCCGGCGCAGGTCGTTGCGCAGCTTGGGGTTGCCGATCAGCAGCACCGACAGGATCACCCCGACGCCCGCAGCCAGTTTCATCAGCCGCTTGAAGCCGGTCAGCGTCTTGTGGTGCAGTTCGTGGGCCTCGTCGACGATCAGCACCACGGGATGCTTGTTCTTGCGCATGAGGTCCCGCAGCTCGCGCTCGCGCCGTTCGGGCTGCTTGGGGATTTTGACCTTGCTGCGGTCGCCGGGCGTCAGGTCATAGAACATGGCCTCGATCAGCGACGGCAGCGACGTGCGGCGCTTGTCGACGGCCAGCGACTTCGCCACGGCGATCCTGTTGGAGCGGCCGAGTTCCTCCTCAATGCGGGTCAACAGGTGCGTCTTGCCTGAACCGACCAGGCCCGCGACGACGACCAGCCGGCCGGTCTGCGCCACGATGTACACCTCACGGACCAGCGCGCGCTGATGGTCGGTCTCGAAGTTGCCGACGCGCTGGAACGGCTTGGCCAGCCCGAAGTGTGCCTGCACGTCGGCGAGCATCAGCCTTTCCCTCCCGTCCTGAAGTGCTCGCGCACGCGCGCAGCCACGGCGTCCCGGTCCAGCGTTTCCGCCAGCAAGGCGTCGATGAACAGGCGGTCGGGTTCCGGCAGGCTGCCGAGAGGCCGCGAGAGCTGGACGGAGATCGCGAGCCTGGCTGCCAGCGGCGTCGGAAATGCAACTTGAACTGCCGGCTCGGGAAATGGCATGGACGCAGCGCCTGGCGCCAGCGATGGCAAGGGCCTGTCCCCGCCGGTGAGTGCGGCGCGCGGCAACCCGAGTTGGTCAGCCAGCTTCACGACTTTGTCGAGCCGCTCCTCGGCCCGGCTCTTCTGGTACTTGCGGTAGCGGTAAAGCGGGATCGCACCCCGCGAGGGCTGGTATGGTCCGAACCGCTTGCCCTCGAACTCCACGAACAGCTCCTGGTCGAACAGCCCCCACCAGAGCGTCACCGTCTCGCCGGCAAGCTCGGGCTTCACCTCATACGCCACGCCTTCGACCGACACGGTCGCGTCGCCTGCAACGGCCCGGCGCTCCGGCTCGCGGGCGAAGGCGCAGAACCGCTCCCACGAGCACATGGCCCGCACGCCGTTGGGCGGCAGGTGCTTCAGCCAGTCCTCGACCCGACTGTGCGGCTCGGCGCGATGGTCGCCGTTGTTGTAGGTGACGAGTGCCCGGCGCATCCACAGGTTCGCCTCCGCCTCGTCTTTCGGCTTGTGGAAGTGGTACAGCGTCTCGTGCACCTCCTTGATGGTGCGGAACGGCCGTTCGACCTTGCCCTTCGACCGCGCGGGCGTACGGCGCTCGCCCTGCGACGGCGGCATGTGGGTGAGCACGCGCACGCCGAGGCTGCCCATCACCGACTGGAACACCTTGGACCGGCTGACCGGGCTGTTGTCCATGTAGATGGTGGCCGGGATGCCCTGGAACGGCAGCTCGGGTTCGGGCTTCGGCGCCATAGCGTTGAACAGGAAACGCAGCGCGGACTCGGCATCCTCGCCGTAGACGCAACGGTACTCGTCATAGACGACGCCGGAACGGTCATCGACGGCCGAGAACAGCATCAACGTCGGCTTGCCGCGGCCTTGCTCGACCCAGAGCGGGGCTTCGACCTGCTTCAGGTCTGACGGGCTCATGTCGAAGTGCCAAAGCTCGTTGGACCGCTTGGCCTGGAAGCGCACCGCGGCGATTGGGCGCACCACGCGCGCATGGTCGAGGCCGGACGCGCGCAGGACGCGATCAACGGTCGCGCGCTTGAGCAGGCCTGCCGGCGCCCGCACCAGGCCGTCCGGCGTCTCGACGCCGTCCTCCTCCAGCAACCGGATCGCACGCGCCGTCGAAAGATGGCGGCCCTTCTTGTTCGAGGTTCTGATCTTGAGGGCAGCGACGATCTCGGCGTAGCGTTCCATCCCGGCTGCCGGGACTGCCCGCGTCGAACCATGGTCGGAGCGCCGCACCGATTTCGGCCGGGTCAACTCGCGCAGCGCGCGGTAGATCGTCCAGACCGAGACGCCGTAGGCCTCGGCCGCGCGGGCAACGACCTCGGTCCGGGCCGGGTCGCGCGGCGCCAGCAACGCCAGGCGCCGGCGCAGGTCGACCAGCGCCTCCCCGGGGGGCCGCTTCGAGTGGTCAGCCACGGCCGGAAACGGCATCCGCGGCATCGTCGCTGGTTCCCCGCTTGCCGACGTGGCGATACAGGGTGGCGACCGACACGCCCATGCGCTTGGCGACGTCGCGCACCGGCAGCTTGCCCTCCCTCATCAGGGCGCGTGCCGCGGTGATGTCGCCCGCCTTGAAGGCTGGGGGTCGCCCACCCTTGCGGCCTCGACGGCGCGCTTCGGCGAGGCCGGCCGCAGTGCGTTCGCGGATCAGCGCCCGCTCGAACTGGGCGATGGCTCCGAACACATGAAACACCAGCACGCCGCCTGGCGTGGTGGTGTCGATGCTCTCGGTCAGCGACACCAGCCCGATCCCGCGTTCTTCCAGGTCCTCGGCCGTTGTAATCAGCTTCTTCAGCGACCGGGCAAGCCGGTCGAGCTTCCACACGACCAGCACGTCGCCGCGGCGCAGCACGTCGTCAAGCACCCGCGCCAGCTCGGGACGGTCTGCCTTGGCGCTGGACGCCTTCTCCGAGTGAACCTTCTCGCAGCCGGCACGGCGGAGTGCGTCGAGCTGCAGTTCCGGCGACTGGTCGGTGGTGCTGACCCTGGCATACCCGACCCGCATCCAGCGTCCTTGTTCTCGAAACCCGTCCGATCGGTAGCGTTTCGGAACAGAGCAAGCAAGAACAGTCATGAGAAGGGAAAGTGCCTCGCCAGGCAGGTTTGGACAGCACGCGCCGGGGCTCGTCAGAAACGCTGGTTAAAGAGAACAACTCCCCGACCGCCGGGAAGCCCCCCGAGCCGGCTGGCACTCAATGCGGGCACGATCCTCCGTTGGCAAGCACGGCCCGATGATGGCGAGCACAGTGGCAGATAATGCGAGCACGGCGCCCGCCCCAGTGTCAGCTAATCCGAGCGGGAATCAGCGCTGTTTGCGAGCACGAACGTCGATGATGGCAAGCGCCTACAGCTAATGGTGCTGAACCAGGGCTGTGTGCTGACGCTTGGCGAGCCGGCCGCGGTGGTGCGCGACCCCGACGTGATACGCGCCTACCTCGGCGAGCGCGCGCGAGCATGAGCGAGCTGCTGGAAGTGTCTGGCCTGCGCGCCGGCTATGGCCGCATCGCCATCCTGCATGGCGTGTCGCTCGCCACTACCGGGGGAGGCAACGTCGGCCTGTTCGGGCCGAACGGGCACGGCAAGACGACGCTGCTGCGCACGGTCTCCGGCCTGGAACGCGCCTGGGGCGGCCAGGTGCGCTTTGATGGCGCGGACATCACCCGCCGCCTGCCCGCCCGCCGCATCGTGGAGCTGGGCCTGGTGCACGTGCCGCAGGGCAACAGGCTGTTCCCCGACCTCACCATCCGTGAGACGCTGCGCCTGGGTGCCTGGCCGCGCCGCGCCCGCGCCGAGGAGGCCCGCAACCTGGAGCGGGTTGTCGGCATCTTTCCCAAGCTGCGCGAGCGCTGGGAGCAGAAAGTCCGCACCCTGTCCGGCGGCGAGCGGCAGATGGTGTCGCTCGGCGTGGCGCTGATGAGCCATCCGCGGCTGCTGATGCTGGACGAGCCCACTCTTGGCCTGGCCCCGCTTTTGAAGGAGGAGTTGCGCGTGGCGATCCAGCGCATCTCCGGTGACGGCGTCATGCTGGTGGTAGTGGAGCAGGATGTCGAGTTCATGCTCGGCCTCGCCGCCCACCTCTACCTTATCAACCACGGCGAGGTCGCCGCCGAGATCAAGCCCGGCGAGGCCATGGACCACGACGCGATCATGGACATGTACTTCGGTGACGACGTGGGACTCCTGACATGATGCGCGGACCGTGACGACCGCCTTGCAAATCCTGGTCAGCGCGCTGTTCCAGGGGTCGCTCTATGCCGTGATGGCGGTCGGGCTGGCGCTGGTCTGGACGACCATCGGCGTGTTCAATTTCTGCCATGGCGTATTCATGACGCTGGGCGCCTACGTCGCTTGGCAGCTCACCGGCGCGGAAGGGTTTGGGCTGCCGCTCTCCTTGTCGTTGCCGTTGGCGTTGCTGGTGGTGGCCGGCCTCGGCTTCCTGTTGCAGGCGGGCGTAGTGCGCCCGGTCATCGGCCGCAACGACGCCGTGCTGGTCGCAGTGATCACGACGCTCGCCGCGTCGTCCGTCTTGGAGAACACGACGTTGCTGGCCTGGGGTCCGCGGCCAAAGGATTTGCCGCCATTGATCGCCGGCACTGTCGATGTTCTCGGCATGAGCGTTTCGGCGCACCAGGTCGTCATCATCCTTGTCACGCCCGTTCTCCTGGGCGCGCTGTGGCTGTTCCTCAACCGCATGCGGCTGGGTCTTGCGCTCCGGGCTGTGGCGCAGAACGAGGACGCCTGCCACTTGGTCGGCATCAACGTCACTGCGCTCTATGCGTTGGCGTTCGGGCTGGCGGCGGCGTTCGCGGCACTGGCTGGGATCTCTTTCGCCGGGTTCAAGTTCATGTCGCCCACGATGGGCACCGAGCCGCTGTCCAAGGCGCTGATTGTCGTTATCTTCGGCGGCGTCGCCAACATCACCGGCCCGATCTTCGCGGCCTACATCATTGGCCTGTTCGAGGCGATCAGCATCTACGCCATCGGCCTCTATTGGACCCCGGCCTTGCTGTTCGCGGTGCTGATCGCCGTCCTGATGGTCCGCCCGGAGGGGTTGTTCGCGAGCAAGCGCCGAGGCCTCGCATGACCAGCCCTGGCCTCCTGAAGGAAGTGCCGTACCTGCTCGTGGGCCTCGCAGCCCTGGCGCTGTTGCCGGCCGTGGTGCAGGACTCATACTCGCGCCACCTGCTAATCATGGTGTTCATCTACGGCGTGGTGGCATCGGGCTGGGACATCAGCCTCGGCTATGGCGGCATCTTCAACTTCGGCCATCTTGCGCTGTTTGGCATCGGCCTGTACGCCTACGGCATGTTGACCAAGCTGCTGGGCGTGAACCCGTGGCTGGCGCTCCTGGCGTCCGGCGCCTTGGCCACCTTGGCGGCGGCGCTCGTGGCTATTCCGATTCTGCGGCTCAGCGGCATCTATGTCGTGCTGGTCAGCTTCGCCTTCAGCCAGCTCGTGTTGCAGCTTATCATCAGCCAATTCAACGTGACCGGGGGCAACTCCGGCATGGTGCGCATCCCGGCGCTGGCGATCCCGGGCCACAACATGCTGCGCGACAACAAGCTCGGCTACTACTACATCGCGCTCGCCCTCCTGGCCGTCAGCACCGTTTCCCTGCGCGGCTTTGTCCGCTCGGCGCTCGGGCGCAGCATCGTCGCGCTGCGCGACAACGAGGAGTACGCGGTCAGCCGGGGCATCTCGTTGGCCCGGCAACGGCTGATCACGCTGGCCGTCAGCGCGTTCTTCACCGGCATGGCGGGCGCCTTCTACGGCGGCTACCTCCGCAACGCCTCGACCGACGTGTTCGGCATGGGCCTGACTACGCTGGTGCTCGGCATGGTGCTGCTGGGTGGGCGCGCCACCATCTACGGCCCGCTGCTGGCCTCACTCCTGCTGACTGTCCTGTCCGAGTCGACTGCCGATCTCGGCCCCTGGCGGCCGATCATTACCGGGGCGCTCATTGTCCTTGTCATGCTGGCCTACCCGGGCGGCCTGCATGCCGTCATGATGTCGCTCGGCCGTTTCGCGGCGCGGCTGTTGCGCGGGAACAGCGCCCAATCCCGGCTGGAGGCCAAGTCCGCGCCATGACCGACCTCGCTGCCGACACTCTCGACATCCTGCAAACGCTGATTGGCTTCGACACCACCAGTCGCAACAGCAACTTGCCGCTGGTCGCTTGGGTGCGCGGCTATCTGGATCAGCACGGGATCGGCTACGAGGTGATCCCCAGCACAGACGGCCAGAAAGCCAACCTGCTCGCCACGATCGGGCCAGCGGGCCGGCCCGGCATCGTGCTGAGCGGACACACCGACGTGGTGCCGGTGGACGGCCAGTCCTGGACCACCGACCCGTTCTGTCTCACCCAAGTCGGCAGCCGCCTACATGGGCGCGGCACCTCCGACATGAAGGGCTACGTCGCCTGCATGTTGGCCATGGCGCCGCGCCTGAACGCGGCGGCACTGCGGCAGCCGGTACATCTTGCGCTGTCCTACGACGAGGAGGTCGGCTGCTTCGGTGCCCGCGGTATCGTTGAGCACATGCAGGCGCGGGGCATCCGTCCCGCCGTGGTGTTCGTGGGCGAACCCAGCGAGATGCGCGTGGTGAACGCGCACAAAGGCAGCCGTGGCCTGTTGACCCGGCTGACCGGGCTGTCCTGCCACTCCTCGCGGACGGATGTCGGCGTGAATGCCATCCTGCACGCCGGCACCATCATCCGCGCCATCGCCGACAGCGGCGAAGCATTGGCCAGGGCGCCGGACAGCGTCGGCGTGTTCACGCCGCCCTACACGACAACAAGCATCGGCGTGGTGCGTGGCGGCACGGTGCGCAACACCGTGGCCGGCGACTGCCAGTTCGAATGGGACATCAGGGCTACCCGCCCCGGATTGGCCGCGGAAGTGCAGGCGGAAATCCAGGCGGTCGTGGAGGCGCGGGTGCTGCCGGCCATGCGCGCCCGCTTTCCTGGGGCGGAGGTGATCACAGACGTGGTCTATGACGTGCCGCCGCTGGTGCAGCAGCCCAGCAACGCGGCGGAGATGCTGGCCAAACAACTGTCCGGCGACAACGGCGTGGACACGGTGCCGTATGGCTCGGAAGCGGGGCTGTTCCAGGACGCCGGCTTCCCCACCGTCATCTGCGGCCCTGGCGACATCGCCCAGGCCCACACCCCCAACGAGTTCATCGAGCTGGCTGAGCTGCGGCGCTGCCTCGGCTTCATGGACCGGTTGTTGCAGCACGCCAACGCGGCATGAACGAGACGATGCAACGCGCCGCCACCGAGGCTGTGACCGCCGAGCTGCGCCACGATAAGGCGTTCCTGGTCGACCTCACGCGGGACCTGGTGCGCATCCCCACCGTCAACCCGAAGTTCGAGGCCGATCCGGCGATCAACCGCGAGGCCGACCTGCAATGCCACCTGCGCGGCGTGCTGGACGGCATCGGCATGGGGACGGAGCTGTACGAGGTCTTCCCCGGCCGTCCGAATCTGACCGGCACGTGGCCCGGCTCGGACGCGCGCAGCCTAATCCTGTGCGGCCATGTGGACGTGGTGCCGGTGGGCGACCGCGCCGCCTGGAGCGTCGATCCATTCGGCGCGGAGCTGCACGACGGACGGCTGTATGGACGCGGCGCCATCGACATGAAGTCCGGCGTGGCCGCGACCGTGGCGGTCGCCAACGCGATGCGGCGCGCAGGGGTCACCTTGGACGGCCGACTCGACATCCATGCCGTGGTGGACGAGGAGGCCGGCGGCTTCGGCGCCCGCGACCTGGTGCGACGCGGCGCCCAAGCAGCCGGAGTGATCGTGACCGAGCCGACCTGGGAGGCGGTGCTGCCCGCCGAGGGCGGCCTGGAGTGGGTGCGCGTGACCATCCGTGGCCGCAACGCCTACTCCGCCTGGCGCTACAACGAGATCACGCCGCAGGCGGACGCGCCGGACCGGCTGCAACCGGGCGTCAACGCGCTGGAGCTGGCCACGCGCTTCGTCGCGGCGGTGCAGCAGCTTGAGCGGGACTGGACGACCCGCAAGCCGGCGCACCCGCTGCTGCCGCCGGGCTTCAACACCATCCACCCGGGCGTCATGGTCTGCGGCTCCGGTCTTGGGGCAAACGGGATGCCGGCGCTGCTGACCAACCCGGCCGTCATTCCGGACTTGGCGGTGATCGACTTCGACCTGAAGTTCCTGCCGACTGAGGCCTCGGCGGACATCCGCTTGGCGTTCGAGGCGTTCGTGCAGGCTTTCGCAGCCCAGGACAGCTGGCTGCGCGCGCATCCGCCGCAGGTGCAGTGGGACCTCTATGGCCTGCATTTCCCACCGATGAACACGCCGGTCGACCATCCCCTCATGCGCGCCGTGCTCGACGCCCGGCAGGCGCGAGGTCTGTCGTCCGAAGTGAAGGGTTTCATCGCGGTCTGCGACGCCGCGCATTACGCCGGGGCCGGCATCCCCGGCATCATCCACGGACCGGGAGGCGACGGCCTGCATGGCGCCGACGAGTACGTCGACCTGGCGTCGCTCCAGTCGGTGGCGGAAACCTTGGCTGCGGCGGCGATCCGCTGGTGCGGCATACGATGAGCGGGGAAGCGTCCGGCACTTACCATGGCCCGATTATCGACGCGCACACGCATCTGTGGGACCTGTCGATGGGCTGCCATCCCTGGCTGGCCCCGTCAGAGGGCGCCGTGACGGCGCTCGGCGGCCTCGAGAAGCTTCGCCGCAACGTGCTGGTGCAGGATTACCAGCGCGACTGCGCAAACCAGCCCATCGTGGCCACCGTCCACGTCGAGGCATTGTGGGACACAGAGGACCCGGTCGGCGAGACCCGCTGGCTTGAGACGCTGGACAAAAGCTCCGGCATCGCGCTGCGCTACACCGCAGCCGCCCCGCTCGGTACGCCGCGCGGCGCCGAAATCCTGGAGCGGCAGGCGGCCTTCGAGCGCGTCGTCGGCATCCGTCAGGTGCTCAGCTTCCACCCGACGCAACCGGAGAAGTCCTTCGCCGCCCGCGGCGACATGGCGCTCGATCCCGCTTGGCAGCGCGACGTGGCACGCCTGGCGCCGCTCGGGTTGATGCTGGAGCTGATGATGTACCCTTATCAGCTCGATCAGGTGGTGACGCTGGCGCGCGCGCATCCGGGGTTGCAGATCATCGTCAATCACTGCGCCAGCCCGGTTGACCGCGACGAGGAGGGGATGGCGCGGTGGCGGGAGGCGGTGCGCCGGCTGGCGGGCGAGTCGAACGTCGCCATCAAGGTGTCCAACGCCGCCGCTTACGACCCTGATCCGAGCCTGGAAAGCCTGGTCGGCGTGATGCGCCACTGCATCGAGAGTTTCGGCCCCGCGCGGACCCTGCTGGCGACTGACTGGCCGGTGGCGCAGTTGTGGATGGGGTATGACGACGTCTACAGCAACTTGCGGCATGTCGCCGCGGACTTGACGCCCCCGGAGCAGCGGGCGCTGTTCCACGACAACGCGGCGCGCTTTTACCGGATTTAAGCCGAGCGTAACGGGCCAAAGCGTGTTGCGCCTTACGGTGCCGTAGCTGCGCAGCTTGTCGGTGATCATGACCCACGGTGCCCGGCATTGCCGCAACAACTGCTTCCTGAGTAATCGCTTGGCGGTGTGCGTATTGCGCCGGCTCTGCATCAGGATGTTGAGCACCGTCCCGGTCTGGCCGGCCGCACGCCACAGCCAGTGCTTCACGCCTGCAGTCATCAACACGACCTTATGCCTGGGCCACTTGTCGCCGGCAACGGGCAGCCTGCGGCGTATTTGGTTGGCGGAGCCCTGCCCGAACTTCAGCGCCCAGTGCCGCACGGTCTCATGGCTGACGGTGATGCCGCGTGCAGCTGGCAGCTCGTCCATTATGCGCAGGCTCAGGGAAAAGCGGACGTAGAGCCAGACGGTATGGCTGATGATCTCAGCCGGGAGCCGGTAGCCAGCATAGCTCGGGCATGCAGGTGTGGTCATCCCACCGCCTATCGGGATCGACAACATCCCGCAAGCCGGCCGACAGCCAAGTTGACGACGCCGCTTATCCCAGCGTGATCTGCTGTTCGGATGAGCAAAGCCATCTTTCTGAATGGGTGCAGGGGCTAAACCGGCATGTCACTGTGCGGCACGAAAAATGCTTAACTTTCGGCAGCAGGTGGCTCAGGAGGGAGTTTGACCGACCGCACACCACACAGTACCCGACGCGTCCCCGTACATGGCCATGAAGTCGTGGCGTACGAGTTCGGGCACGGCGATGACGTGCTGTTCTGCCTCAACGGCGGACCCGGCCTGCCCTGCGACTACGTCCGTGACAGCCATGCGCGGCTCGCCGATCATGGCTACCGCGTCGTCGCGTTCGATCAACTCGGCTGCGGCGCGTCGGACCGCCCCATTGATGGCAGCTTGTGGACGTTGGCCCGCTATGTCGAGGAAGTGGAGATTGTGCGCGTAACGCTCGGCCTCGGGCGCGTGCACCTGCTCGGCCAGTCCTGGGGAACATGGCTCGGCATCGAGTACGCCCTCACCTACCCAAATGCCTTCAAGACCCTCACGCTCGCGGACGGCGCTGCCGACATCCCCCACCTGGTGACCGAACTCGACCGGCTGCGCGGGGCGCTCGGGTCCGAGACGGTGGCCATGATGCTGCGCCACGAGGCGGAGGGCACGCTGGACCATCCCGAGTACAAGGGAGCGATCAGCATCCTAAACTACCGCCACGTCTGCCGCCTGCAGGAGTGGCCGCCGGAGCTGAAGCGGTCGCTTGATGACTGGAACATGGCGCCATACCAGGCGCTCCAGGGACCGAACGAGTTCTGCTACACCGGCAGCCTGAAGGACTGGAACCGCGTGCCGGACCTGCACCGGATCACCCAGCCGACGCTTGTGCTCTGCGGCCTGCACGATGAACTCACGCCTGCCTGTGCCCTGCGCATGCACGCCGCCCTGCCGGAAAGCCGCATCCGCGTGTTCCAGAACAGCTCCCACTGCCCTTTCCTGGAAGAGCCGGACGCATACTTCGCAGTCCTGCAGGCCTTCCTCGACGAGCACCGAGGCCTGCCGGCATTGCCATGAGCCGCTTCGGATTCCTGCTGCGGCGCCCCATCGAGTTGCTGCCCGTGCTGTTCGGCGTCAGTCTCGTGAGCTTTCTGCTGGTGCGTTCCATCCCCGGCGACCCCGCCCGAATTTTGCTCGGCATGAAGGCAACGCCCGCCGCGATCGCCGCCATCCGCGCCCGTTTCGGCCTCGATCAGCCTCTGCCCATGCAGTATATGCACTTCGTGTGGAACGCGCTGCACGGTGAGTTCGGACGGTCCATCGTCTACAGGACCGACGTCCGGCAGTTGGTGCTCGACCGCATGGCGCCAACAGGTTTCCTGATCGCCTACACCGTCCTGATCGCCGTGCTTCTGACGGTGCCGGCCGCTGTCCTGGCTGCCCGCCGGCAGGGTCTCTGGCCCGATCACCTGGTCCGGCTGGGATCCACCCTCGGGCTGGGGCTGCCGCCCTTCTGGCTCGGCATCGTGCTCATCATGGTGTTCAGCGTGGGCCTCGGCCTGTTTCCCGTGTCGGGCTACGGCGAGGGTTTCCTGGGCCACGTCCATCATCTCTTTTTGGCCGCCCTGACCTTGGCCCTGGCCCTGGCCCCGGTGCTGATCCGGAACCTTCGCGCCAGCCTGTTGGCAGAGCAGGCGGCCGACTACGTCACCGCCGCCCGGGCCAAGGGCCTGAGCGAGCGGCGCATCTTCACGGGGCACGTGTTCCGCAACTCCCTGATCCCGACGGTCAGCCTGTTGGGCGTCACAATCGGCTTCCTGATCGGCGCCACCGTGATCGTCGAATCCGTGTTCGCGATCCCCGGCCTGGGCCAGTTGATGGTCGCCTCGATCCTCAACCGCGACTACATGGTGGTTCAGGCAGTCACGCTGGTCTTCGCGCTCGCCACCATCCTGGTCAGCCTGCTGGCCGACCTGGCCACCGTCGCGCTCGATCCCCGGATCCAGGTATGAGCGGCAGCGCACTTACAGGTGGCCAGGCGCCGGCCCATCCCCTCTCCGTGCGCTGGCGGCTGCCGAACGCGCTGCAGCTCGGTATCGCCTTGGTCGCGCTTTGGCTGCTGCTCGCGGTGTTCGGCACGGCAATCGCCCCGTATGGCGCAATCGAGCAGAACCTGGCGGAGACGCTGCAGCCGCCGTCGCTGCGCCACCTGCTCGGCACCGACAACTTCGGGCGCGACGTCCTGTCGCGCATCCTGGGCGGCGTGCGCTACGACCTCTCGATGGGAGTGATCGCCGTCGCGATCCCGTTCTGCGCCGGGTCCGTCATCGGCGCGGTAGCGGGTTACAGCGGCGGCCTGCTGGACATGGCGCTGATGCGCATCGTGGACGTGACCATCGCGTTCCCGTTCTTCGTGCTCATGATCGCCATCGTCTCGGTCCTTGGTCCCGGGCTACAGAGTTTCTACGTCGCCGTCAGCCTGGTCGGGTGGGTGTCCTACGCCCGCCTCGTCCGCGCCCAGGCCCTGGTGCTCCGCTCTGCGGAGTTCGTGCTGGCGGCCCGCGCGCTGGGGTTCAGCCGGCTGCGCATCCTCGGCCGCCACGTGCTGCCGAATGCGCTGGCGCCGGCCGTCGTCTTCGCCATGTCGGACGTGGTGCTGTGCGTCCTGCTGGGGTCCTCGCTCAGCTATCTCGGCCTGGGGGTGCAGCCGCCCGCGCCCGAGTGGGGCCTGATGATCGCCGAGGGACAAAACTTCATCGGCCAGGCCTGGTGGATCGACCTGTTCCCGGGGCTCGCGATCGTGCTGATGGCGTTCTCCTTCAGCCTTCTGGCCGACGGGCTGGCGGAACGGCTGGATCGCCGGTCGTGAGGGCATGACGCTCCTCCAGGTAGACGGCCTGTCGGTCGGCCTTGCGCGCGCGGGCGGGACCGTGCCGCTGGTCAACCGCGCCTCGTTCGACGTGGCAGCGGGCGAGATCCTCGGTTTGGTGGGCGAGAGCGGATCGGGCAAGACCATCGCCTGCCGGGCCATGGTCCGGCTGCTGCCTGGCCCGGCGACATGCATCACGGGAGGAGCCGTCCGGTTCGACGGCCAGGATTTGCTGGCGCTGCCCGCGCGCGACCTGGTGCAGGTCCGCGGGCGCAAGATCGCAATGATCTTCCAGAACCCGCTCAGCCATCTTAACCCGGTGATGACCATCGGCGACCAGGTCGCCGAGCCGTTGCGGCGCATCGAAGGGCTGGGGCGGCGGGCAGCGCGCGAGGAGGCCAGGGCGCTGCTGCAGCAAGTCGGCATCCCTGCCCCAGGCGCCCGCCTGGATGATTTCCCGCACCAGTTCAGCGGCGGCATGCGCCAGCGGGTGATGATCGCGGGGGCGCTCGCCTGCCGCCCGCGGCTGCTGATCGCGGACGAGCCGACGACGGCGCTCGACGTCACGGTGCAAGCCCAAATCCTGCGGCTTCTGGCCGAGCTGCGCGACCGGACGGGGCTCGCCATCATCTTGATTACCCATGACCTCGGCGTGGTCGGGCAGACCTGCGACCGGGTCGCGGTCATGTATGCCGGGCAGGTGATCGAGCGCGGTCCAGTGGCAGCCGTGATGGCGCATCCGCGCCACCCCTACACGGCGCGGCTGCTCGCCTCCCAGCCACATAACGGGACGCCGGGCCGGCCACTGCCCTTCATCCCCGGGCAGTCGCCGGCACCGGAGGAGCTGCCGACAGGCTGCCGGTTCCGCCCGCGCTGCGACGCCGCGGTCGACGCCTGCGCCCTGACCCGGCCCGAGCTGGAGCCGGCCGGGTCAGGGCGCCAAGCGGCGTGCCACCGCGCGCAGGAATGGGATGCAGCCAAGGTTCCCGCGCCGAGCGCCACCGCGTGAGCGCCCAGCCCCTGCTCGCGATCGAGGCTCTAGCGGTGACGTTCCCTGCCGCCATGAGGTTGCGCGACCTGGCGCGGCTGCGGCGCCGGCGCGTGTATGCGGTGAACGGCGTGGACCTCATCATTCACCGGGGCGAGACGCTCGGGCTGGTCGGCGAGAGCGGCTGTGGCAAGAGCACGCTCAGCAGGGCCCTGGTCGGGTTGAACACGCCGTCGTCGGGGCGGATACAACTCGACGGGCGCGACCTGGCCGGCCTGCGCGGGCGGGCGCGCATGGGCTATCACCGCCGCGTGCAGATGGTGTTCCAAGAGCCGCACGCCTCGCTGAACCCGCGGCAAACCATCGGCGAGACGCTGGCGGAGGTGCTGCGCGTACATCGCGTCTGCCCGGCGGCGGACGTCGCGGAACGGGTCGCGACCTTGCTGGAGACGGTCGGCCTCAACCCGACCTTCGCCGGCCGGCGACCGCAGGGCTTATCGGGCGGCCAGTGCCAGCGCGTCGGGATCGCCCGGGCGTTGGCTCTCGATCCAGACTTGATCATTGCCGACGAGGCAGTGTCGGCGCTGGACGTCTCCGTACAGGCGCAGATCCTCAACCTTTTTATGGAACTGCAGCAGGCGCGCGGCCTGGCGCTGCTGTTCGTGTCACACGACCTGACCGTGGTGCGGCACCTCTGCCAGCGCGTGGCGGTGATGTACCTTGGCCGCCTGGTGGAGATCGGCCCGACCAGCGCAGTGCTGGGCGAACCAAGGCATCCCTACACGCAGGCGCTGGTCGCGGCCATCCCGCGGGGCCGAGCTGCCGCCGTCCCGCCGCTGACCGGCGAGCCGCCCAGCCCGCTGACGCCGCCCACCGGCTGCAGCTTCCACCCGCGCTGCCCGCACGCCACTGAGATCTGCATCCGCGAAGTTCCAGCCGCGCGGCACGAGCAGACCGTGACCGCGTGGTGCCATCACCAGGCTGCCCTCGCGCACGGCAGGGGCGGACAGACGCCAATATCGCACAAAGGAGATCCATCGTGACACCGACATTGCAACGACGACTGCTCGTGACAGCCCTGGCCAGCCTGCTCATCCTGCCGGCCGTCAAGACCCAGGCAGCCGGCACTCTGCGGATCGCGCGCGAGCAGGACAGCACCACCTTCGACCCGATCATGTCGCAGCAGAACGCCGACTGCTGGATCTTCCCGAACATCTTCGCCCCAATCGTCAAAGCCAACGAGGACGCGACCGCGATCGAGCCGAGCCTTGCGGAAAGCTGGACTGTGAGCCCGGACAACCTCACCTACACGTTTACCCTGCGCTCCGGCCTCAAGTTCAGCGATGGGTCGCCGTTGCGGGCGAGCGACGTCCGTTTCACCATCCTGCGGGCGCGCGACACCAAGGAGTCAGCCTGGGCCGCGCTCTACAGCGGTATTGCCGACGTCATTGCCAAGGACGACCGCACCGTCGTCTTCCAACTGAAGGCGCCGTCGGCCGTGTTCCTAGCGAACATTGCCATGTTCGCCGCCGCGATTGTTCCGGAAGCCGCCTTCACCCGGATGGGCGAGGAGGCGTTCGCGCAGAAGCCGGTCAGCTCGGGCGCCTTCCAAGTGGCGGAGTGGAAGCACGGCGACCGGGTGGTCCTGGCCAAGAACCCCCATTTCTGGAATGCCGGCAACGTGTCGCTCGACCGGGTCGAGTGGATCCTGATCCCAAACGACAACACCCGCATCCTGAAGCTGCAAGGCAAGGAGGTGGACGGCGCGATCATCATCCCGTTCAACCGTATCGCTGAGTTGCAGAAGGCGCCGGGCATTGAGGTGCACCTGGATCCGTCGACGCGGGAGGACCATCTGCTGCTGAACCAGGCCCGCCCCTCGCTCGGCAACCGGGATGTCCGCCGTGCGATCCACATGGCGATCGACCGCAAGGCGATCGTGGACGCCGTGACGTTCGGGCAAGGGACGATCGCCAACTCGTTCATTCCCAAGGGCGCGCTGTTTTATAATCCGGATAACAAGGATTACTCCTACGACCCGGCTAAGGCCAAGCAGATGCTGGACCAGGCCGGTGTCAGCAACCTGAAGCTTGGTTTGTTGATCTTTTCCGGTGACAGCGCGCATGAGCAAATCGCGACGTTGCTGAAGGATCAGCTTGGCAAGGTGGGAATTGATGTCTCCGTACAGAAGCAGGAGCCAAGCCAAGCTTTCGACACAACCGTTGCGGGTGAGTATGATTTAGCGCTCAACTACTGGACCAATGATATTATTGATCCGGATCAGAAGACGACCTTCTCCGTTTACGGGGATGATGTATCGAAGTCATTTTACACAGGTTATCATAATTCTGAAGTGAGGAAATTAGTGGATGAAAGTCGCGCTGAGCTCAGTGCGACAAAGCGCCGTGATATTTATTATAATATTCAAATGATAGTCAAGGAAGATGTGCACTGGATTGATTTGTACTACAGTCCATTTCGTAACATAACAGCATCATATGTGAAGAGCTTCAAACAAAATCCACTCGGAGGGTTTTCTCTAGAGAATGTAAGCATAAACTCTAGATAGTAACATATTTATAGAAGAAGGAGATCTGGCGTGGTTCAAAACCGGGTCACACGTGAGGCTGGGTTGGCGCTGTCAGAGGGGATGATGGCACCCTGCCGTTTTCAGGTGTGGTGGGCGTATGGATCGATGTGCT
>CAXTCN010000098.1:0-9879 GCA_964242575.1 uncultured Acetobacteraceae bacterium
CGTGCTCATCCACTAAAGCTGGAGCGCACGCAAACACCCTGAAAGGGGTGGTCCTCAGGCCATGACAGCCGTGACGCGTGCCCGGCGCAGCCCGATGTATTGCGCTTCGGCGAAGCCCAGCACGACCGCGGCCTGGGCCAGCACGAACGCGACGCCCAGCGCAGTGGGCGACACCCATGGGCCAACGAGCAAGACAATGCCCTCGATGGCCCAAACGCCGTTCAGGGCAATAATGGCCCACGCAACGCGCGTGGATACCCTGGGGCGCGTGCCAATGATGGCGACCGCCGCGGCGTACGCAACCAGGAACAATCCGGCATAGCGCAGCAGTCCCTCGGGCAGCCCCAGCAGCCCGGCAAGCCCGCCGGCGCCGGCGGTCATCAGCAAGCCGGTCGCGCCGCTGGCAACTGCGTCGCCAATCAAGGCATAGCGGAGGAGGGGGAGGGCGTGAGCGAAGTTGGCATTGCAGTCTCCTGTGTGTTCGGTTGCGACCCGGCGACCATGGGCGCGTCAGAAGACGCAGGCGATTAAGCCGGAGGTAATTGGATGCATTGCAAGCCGGGGTATGCTGCCGTCATGACCCACGCCATCACCGCCCCAACCCGAACGGTCGGCGACCACCTCCGCACCTGGCGCCAGCGTCGGCGGCTGAGCCAGTTGCACTTCGCGCTCGATGCGGAAATCTCGCAGAAGCACCTGAGCTTCATCGAGAGCGGCCGGTCCGCGCCCAGCCGCGACATGGTGCTGCGGCTGGCGGAGCGCCTGGACATGCCTCTGCGGGACCGCAACGTCGCCCTGCTGGCGGCAGGATATGCGCCGGTGTTCCCGGAACGCCCGCTCAGTGACCCGGCCCTGCGCCCGGCTCGCGCGGCAATCAACCTGGTGCTGACCGGGCACGCGCCATACCCCGCACTGGCCGTGGACCGGCATTGGACCATGGTCGCCGCCAACGCCGCCGTCGCTCCGTTGCTGGCAGGGGTCGCCGATGCCGCGTTGCTGGCGCCGCCCGTGAACGTGTTGCGGCTGTCGTTGTCGCCGGGCGGGCTTGCGCCGGACATCGTGAATTTCGCGGAGTGGCGCACGCATTTGCTCGACCGGCTGCGCCGCCAAATCGAGGTGACGGCCGACGCGGCGCTCGTGGCGCTCCGGCAGGAACTCGTTGCCTTTGCGGCGCCGGCGTCGCACCGGACGGAGCCGGGCGGCCGGGAGTATGCCGGCATCCTGATCCCGCTGCAGCTCCGAACGCCTGCGGGCGTGCTCTCGTTTTTCTCGACCACGACGGTGTTCGGCACGCCGAGCGACATCACCCTTTCGGAACTGGCGCTTGAGGCGTTCTACCCCGCCGATGCGGCAACGGCCGCAGCGCTGCGCGCCCCGGCGCAGACCGCGCTGGCCGACAGGGACCGGTAGCGCTGGCGGTCGTGGGCCAGCAGGACCAGGCTAAGCGTCCCGCGGTCCGGTGCGGCAGGCCCGGGCGCTGCGCGGTCGCATCGCGGGGTGCATCCGATGTCGCACGCACGCACGAGGGGGCTGGCGCCGGCAGGGTTCTTGGCTAGGCTGGCAGAGTTCTTGCAACACGTCGCCAGGAACGAACGGAGGCATACGACATGGTTGGCACGCTGGGACGCAGAAGCATGCTGGGTGCAGCGTTGGCGGCATCGGTCGTGGCACGCGCGGCGGCGCAGGGCGCGCCGGTCAAGGTGGCGTCCATCTACACTGTGCCGGTCGAGCAGCAGTGGGTGTCCCGCCTGCATGCCGCCTTGCGCACGGCGGAGGGACGGGGCGAGGTGTCCTACAAATGGTCCGAGAACGTCGCCAACAACGACTACGAGCGCGTGCTGCGCGGCTACGCCGAGGAGGGGGCCGACCTCATCGTGGGCGAAATCTTTGCGGTCGAGCGCAACGTGCGCCGGGTCGCGGCGACCTATCCCAAGATTGCCTTTTTGGTGGGCTCCTCATTCGGACCGTCGAAACCCAACCTGTCGGTGTTCGACAATTTCATCCAGGAGCCGTCCTACCTCACCGGCATGGTAGCCGGCCGCGCAACTAAAACCGGCGCTATCGGCATGGTCGGCGGCTTCGCCATTCCCGAGGTGAACCGGCTGATGCAGGCCTTCATGGAGGGCGCCCGCGCCACCAACCCGTCCGTGAAGTTCCTGGTCGGGTTCATCGGCTCCTGGTATGACCCGCCCAAGGCCAAGGAAGCCGCGTTCGCCATGATCGACAAGGGCGCCGACGTGCTCTACGCCGAGCGCTTCGGGGTCACGGACGCGGCCAAGGAGCGTGGCCTCAAGGTTATCGGCAACGTGGTGGACACCGCCGCACAGTATCCCGGCACCGTGCTCGCCAGCGCGTTGTGGCACATGGAACCGACCATGGACCGTGCCATCAAGGCAGTGCGCGAGAAACGGTGGGAGGCGGTGGACTACGGCCAGTTCAGCCAAATGCAGTACGGCGGCGCATCGCTCGCGCTGGACGAGGCCTTGGTGCCGCCGGACGTGGTGAAGCTGGTGCGCGACAAGGAGCGGGAGATCATTGACGGCCTGTTCCGCGTCAACGTCAACGACGCGGAGCCGAAAGCTTCTTGAACCCGCCCGCGCTCCCGGCGCCTCCATCGCCAGTTGTCTTAGAGATCGAGGGGGTCACCAAGCGGTTCGGCGCATTCGTGGCCAACGACGCCATCGACCTCACGCTGCGCACAGGCGAGGTCCTGGCGCTGTTGGGGGAGAACGGGGCGGGCAAAACCACGCTGATGAATGTGCTGTTCGGCCACTACGTCGCGGACGCCGGCGCCATCCGCGTGGCCGACGCGGGCGGCGTCTTGCAGGCGCTGCCGCCAGGCGCTCCGGCAGCGGCGCTGGCCGCGGGCGTAGGCATGGTGCAGCAGCACTTCGCGCTGGCCGGCAGCCTGTCCGTGCTGGAAAACATCGTGCTGGGCACCCGGCCGCTGCTGTCGCCCTGGTTGCGCCTGGGTGACGCCCGGGCGCGGCTTCAGGCGCTGATGGACCAGAGCGGCCTGCACGTCCCGCTGGACCGCCGCGTCGCGGCGCTGGGCGTGGGCGAGCGGCAACGGGTCGAAATCCTGAAGGTGCTTTACCGCGGCGCACGCCTGCTAGTCCTGGACGAGCCGACCGCCGTATTGACCCCGCAGGAGGGCGCTGGCCTGTTCGCCACCCTGCGGCGCCTGTGCGCCAGCGGGCTGTCAGTCATTTTCATCTCGCACAAGCTGAACGAGGTCGTGGCGTTCGCGGACCGGGTGGCGGTGCTGCGCGCCGGGCGTAAGGTGGCGGACCAGCCGGTGGGCAGCGCCAGCAAGGCGTCGTTGGCCCGGCTGATGGTGGGGCGGGAGGTGCCGGCCCCCATCCGCGTTCCGGCCCAGCCCGGGGCAGTCCTGCTCCAGTTGGAGCAAGTCTGCGCGCCCGGCATGATGGACGTGTCGCTGGCTGTGCACGCGCACGAGGTGATCGGCATCGCCGGAGTGTCCGGCAACGGCCAGGCGGCGCTCGCGGCGGTCGTGTCCGGCACCCGCCGGCCGGACAGCGGCCGTATGCAGGTGGCCGGGCGGCCCGCGCCCACGACGCCCGGCGGGATGGTGCGCGCCGGCCTTGCCCGCATCCCCGAGGACCGGCAGCACGAGGGTGTGGCGCCCGGCCTGTCGGTGGCCGAGAACCTCATTCTGGAGACGCTCGGAGCGCCCGCCGTGCAGCGCTGGGGCTTCTTGCGGCGCCGCGCAATCCAGGCCGCGGCGGAGCGCGCCATCGCGGCCTATGACATCCGCTGCCAGGGGCCGGACACTCCGGTGCGCCTGCTGTCCGGCGGCAACATGCAGAAGGCGATCCTGGCGCGCGTCCTGGACGGCCGTCCGCGCGTCGTGCTGGCCAGCCAACCCACCCGTGGGCTGGACGTGGGCGCCACCACCGATGTGCACCGGCGCCTGCTGGCCGCGCGCGACGCCGGCGCTGCGGTCCTGGTGGTGTCTGATGATTTGGACGAGCTGTTCACGCTGGCCGACCGCATCGCCGTGATGGCCGGCGGCCGGCTGTCCACCCCGGTGCCGACGGCAACTCTCACGCCGGAGCGCCTGGGCCTGCTGATGGGCGGGGAGGCGCCGAAGGTGCTGGCGGCGTGATCCGCTTCGAGCCGCGCACCCATGCGCCGGCCTGGCTGTCGGTGGGCGCCCGGGTGGGTGGGCTGCTGGCCGCGCTGCTGCTGGCGGCGGTGCCGTTGTCGTTGGCCGGCGCGTCGTTGCTGCCAGCGTACCGCCTGATGGCCGAGGGCGCGGCCGGCACGGTGTTCGCGCTGTCCGAGACTCTGACCCGTGCCACGCCGCTGCTGTTCACCGGCCTGGCCGCGGCCGTCGCGTTCCGGGCGCGGCTGTTCAACATCGGCGCCGAGGGGCAACTCTATGCCGGGGCGCTGGCGGCGGTTGCGGTGGGGGCGGGCGCAGTTACCGGGCCGCCTGGGCTGCTGGTGCCGCTCGTGCTGGGCGCCGCCGCCTTGGCCGGCGCGGCCCTCATGTTCGGCCCCACGCTGCTGCGCGCCCGGTTCGGCGTGGACGAGGTGGTGACCACGCTGCTGCTCAACTTCGTGGCCCTGCTGTTCGTGCAAATGATGGTCGAAGGCCCGCTGAAAGACCCCATGGGCGGCGGCTGGCCGCAGTCCGAGCCTATGCTGGCGGAGGCGACCTTGCCGCCGATGCTGGACCGTATGCGGCTGCACGCCGGCTTCCCGCTAGGTTTGCTGGGGTGCGGCGTGGTCCATGTGTTGCTGGCGCGTACCGCCTGGGGGCTGCGGGTGCGGGCGGTGGGCGGCAACGCCCCGGCGGCGGCCTATGCCGGCATCGGCGTCACGCGCACGCTGCTGCAAGTGGGCCTGCTGTCCGGCGCGCTGGCCGGCCTGGGCGGCGCGTCGGAGGTGGCGGGGCTCAAGGGATACCTCACGGCGGACCTGTCGCGCGGGTTCGGCTACGCCGGCATCGTGGTGGCGATGGCGGCCGGGCTGCAGCCGTTGCTGGTGGCGCCGGCGGCGGTGCTGGTGGCCGGCGTGTTCGTGGGGGCGGACACCATGGGCCGCACGCTGGGCGTCAGCAGCTACATCGCCGACCTGATCGTGGCACTGGCGCTGCTGTGCGTGCTGGTGAGCGGGGTGTTCGTGCAATACCGGCCACGCTGGGCATGAGCGAGGCGTTCGACATCCTGCTGACTGCGGGCTTCTGGGCGGCGGCCATTCGCATCGCCACGCCGCTGATGTTCGGCGTGCTCGGCGCGCTGCTGTGCGAGCGTGCCGGCGTGCTCAACCTCGGCATCGAGGGCATCTTCACCGCAGGGTCGTTGGCCGGCTGGCTGGCGGTGCACTGGGGGGCGGATTTGTGGGGCGGCGTGCTGGTGGCCGCTGCCACCGGCGCGGCGCTGGGGTGGCTGGTGGCGTGGCTCACGGTGCCGCTCGGCCTGTCGCAGCACGTCGCGGGCTTGGGAGTGACGTTGCTGGCCACTAGCTCGTCCTATTTCCTGTATCGCGCCGTGCTGCCCAACGTGCCGACGCCGCCGCGCATCGTGCCGTTCCAACCGCTGCGCATCCCCGTGCTGTCGGACCTGCCGTTCCTTGGCCCGGCCCTGTTTACCCAGACGGCCATGACCTTCCTGGCGCTCGCGCTGTTCGCCCTGGCCTGGTTCGTGCTGTATCGCACGCCGCTCGGCCTCGCGATCCGTGCGGCTGGGGAGAACCCGATGGCGGTCGAGGCACAGGGGCTGGACGTGCACCGCATGCGGACCGGCGCCGTTGTGGCCGGCTCCGCCATCATGGCGCTGGGCGGCGCGTTCCTGACGCTGTCGGCGTTCAACGCGTTCTTTTTCGAAATGACCGGCGGCCGTGGGTGGATTTGCGTGGCGCTCACGGTGTTCGCGTCGTGGCGGCCCGGCAAGGCGCTGCTGGGGGCGCTGCTGTTCGGCGCGTTCGACGCGTTCCAGTTGCGCTTGCAGCATCAGTTGGGCGGCGCGGTGCCGGGCCAGGTGTTCCTGATGCTGCCCTACCTGCTGTCTATCGCCGCCCTGTGCCTCGTGGCCCGGCGCGCGGACTACCCGGCCGCGCTCATGACGCCGTTCGTGAAGGGGCAGCGGTGATGGACCTGTTGGTGACCAATGCGACCCTGCCGGACGGGCGGACCGGCCAGTGCATCGCTGTCCAGGACGGGCGCATCGCCGCCATCGAGCCTAGCATCGCCGCCGAGGCCGGGCGCGTGGTCGATGCGGCCGGGCAACTGGTGTCCCCGCCGTTCGTGGACGCGCACTTCCACATGGACGCGACGCTCTCGCTCGGGCTGCCGCGCCTTAACGAGTCCGGCACGCTGCTGGAGGGCATCGCGGTGTGGGGCGAGCTGAAGCCGCACCTCACGCAGGACGCCGTGGTGGAACGTGCGCTGCGCTACTGCGACATGGCGGTGGCCCAGGGCATCGGCGCCATACGCAGCCACGTGGACGTGTGCGACGACCGGCTGCTAGCGGTGGATGCGCTGCTGCAGGTGCGGCGCACGGTGGCGCCGTACCTCGACCTGCAACTGGTCGCGTTCCCGCAGGACGGCTACCTGCGCGCGCCCGGCGCCGCGGCCAACCTGGAGCGGGCGCTGGACCGCGGCGTGGACGTGGTCGGCGGGATACCGCATTTCGAGCGCACCATGGCCGACGGCGCCGAGAGCGTGCGCGCGCTGTGCGCCATCGCAGCGCGGCGCGGGCTGCGCGTGGACATGCATTGCGACGAGACGGACGACCCGCTGTCCCGCCACATCGAAACGCTGGCGGCGGAGGCGCACCGCTTGGGGATGCAGGGCCGGGTGACCGGGTCGCACCTTACGTCCATGCACTCGATGGACAACTACTACGTGTCCAAGCTGCTGCCATTGATGGCGGAGGCGGGGGTGGCGGCCATCGCCAACCCATTGATCAATGCCGTCATCCAAGGACGGCACGACACCTACCCCAAGCGCCGCGGCCTGACCCGGGTGCCGGAGCTTTGGGCGCACGGCATTGCCTGCGCCTTCGGCCATGACTGCGTGATGGACCCCTGGTACTCGCTGGGCCACGCCGACATGCTGGACGTGGCGCACATGGCAGTGCACATGGCGCACCTGACCAGCCGAGACGCCATGCGCCGTGCATTCGACGCCGTGACTACAACCCCCGCTAGCATCTTGGGCTTGGACGGCTACGGCCTGCGCCGCGGCTGCCACGCCGATTTCGTGCTGTTGCAGGCCGCGGACCCGATTGAGGCGCTGCGGCTGCGCGCTACCCGGTTGCTGGTGGTGCGCCGCGGCCGCGTGGTGGCGGAAACCCCGGCCCGTTTGACACGGCTGAGCCTGCCGGACCGTGACCCGGCCTTGGACCCCGCGCGCATCCGCCCGCGCGGTGCATCAGAAGACGCATAGCAGGCGCGGAACAGCCTTGCGCCGGCCTTGCCGGGCATCGAGGGGCTAAGCACCCACGCGAAACGGCGGCGTTAGGACGCTTTCCCTCCAACTGTTCTCCGTTGCGATGGACGTAGCCTGGCGCGGCGTCAAGCGGACCACCGGTTGATCGCGGCCGTCCGGTTGCCCGGATGCTGGATCATGCGGCGTCGGTCCAAAGGTGGGCCGCAGCGCCCGGTCCGAATCATTCACGGAATGTTTTTAAAAATAGGAATTGTTAACTTATGCAACATAGGTTAATAACAGATTAGACACGATCTGAGTGTCTTTATTCACAGGGACACAAATCTTGGGCACAATCTCATTCGGCGCGACGCAAACCGTGGTTAGCGAGCGCGACGGCACGGCTCAGATATCGCTTCTGCGCACCGGTGACCTGAGTGGGACGGCGGTGGTCAGCTACAACACCAGCGACGACACCGCCGCGGCGAACGCCGATTACACCCCCAAGCGGACGAGCGTGACGTTTGCGCCGGGCCAGGGGCAGGCAACCGTGAGCATCGCCATCCTGAACGACGCGCTGGCCGAGGGCAGCGAGAGCTTCGGCATGGAGATCCTGGGCGTGACCGGAGGGGACCTTGGGTTCCCGCGCACGACGCGGGTCGTCATCCAAGACGACGAGGCGCCGTCCGCCGACACGGCGCCGGACCCCGCCAGTGCCTATACGGTGTCCGGCACGGCGGTGGTGAGCGGCCTGTCGCAGCCGCTCGCCTTCGACTTCGTGCCGGGCCAAGGCAACACGATGGTGATCGCCGAGAAGTCCGGCCTGATCAAGGTATCCACGAACGGAGCCACGCGGACGCTGCTCGACATGCGCTCCATCGTCAACAGCGTGCAGGACCGGGGCCTGATCGACATCGCGCTCAACCCCAACTTCAACAGCGGCAGCCCCTACCTCTACGCCTACTACACCGTGGACCCGGCCGGCGTCGCCAACAACCCTGCCGGCAGCAAGGCCGGCGCGGATGGCGAAGGCAACCGCTACGTGCAACTGGTGCGCTACACCGTAGACACCGTCGCTGGCCAGCTTCAGGTGCGGGCGGGCAGCGCGGTCACCATGCTCGGCGGCGCCGGCAAGACCCTGGCCGACATCAGCGGCGGCGGCGCCATCGACAGCACCAACGACATCAACCAGGCGCCCTCCGGCATCCGCGCCGACGGCAGCAACATCCAGGACTACATCGCCGCCGACAGCCTGTCCCACTCCGCGGGCGACCTGCAGTTCGGGCCGGACGGCGCGCTATACGTCTCGGTCGGCGACGGCACCTCGTTCAACTTCATGGACCCGCGCGCGTCCCGGGTGCAGGACATCGGCAACCTGTCCGGCAAGGTGCTGCGCATCGACCCGATCACCGGCGCCGGCCTGGCCGACAACCCGTTCTACGTGGCAGGCTCGCCCAACGCCAACCAATCCAAGGTCTATCAGTTGGGCGTCCGCAACGCATTCCGCATGACCTTCGACACCGACGGCAAGCTGTTCCTGGGCGACGTCGGCTGGTACTCCTGGGAAGAAATCAACACCGGCGGGCCTGGCGCAAACTTCGGCTGGCCCTACTACGAGGGCGGCCAGAACGGCGTCAGCGTGCGGACGGTGGGCTACCAGGACCTGCCGCAGGCGCAGGCGTTCTACGCGTCCGGCAAGACTGTCACCGCGCCCTACCAGACATTCAGCCACCTCGAATCCAGGCCGGGCTTCGCCATGCAGGCCATCGTGCTGGGCGACGTGTCCCAGACCCCGCTCTATGCCGGCGGCCCAGGCAACAACCTGGTGTTCGCCAGCCTGACCTCCGGCCAGGTGTTCTCGGTCAGCACCACCCAGCCGCAAGGGACCGTCACGCCGCTCGGCAACGCAGGCACCACCATCGTCTATGCGCTGCAGGGACCGGACGGCTCGTTGTACTACGCCGACATCGCCGGCGGCACCATCGGCAAGTGGCAGTTCCTGCCGACCGGAGCGCCCCCCATCACACCGCCCCCCACGCCGCCGCCCACGACCGGGGTCACCACCACCATCGGCACCGGCGCGGACACGCTGGTGCTCAAGGTGTCGCAGGACTTCTACCTCGGCAACGCGCAATACACCGTCAAAGTCGATGGCGTGCAGATCGGCGGCACCCTGACCGCGCAGGCGCTGCACGGCAGCGGGCAGTCGGACACCATCAACGTGCTGGGCAACTTTGCCACCGGCGCCCACACCACCGTCGTCAACTTCATCAACGACGCCTGGGACGGCGGCATCGGCGACCGCAACCTCTGGCTGGACAGCGCCACCTACAACGGCGCAGCGGTGTCCGGCGCTGCCGCTTATCTGTATGGCAACCCACCCGCGACCTTCAGCTTCACCGATACCGGAACCGGAACCACGCCGCCGCCCCCCACGCCGCCGCCCACGACCGGGGTCACCACCACCATCGGCACCGGCG
>CAXTCN010000098.1:9979-16994 GCA_964242575.1 uncultured Acetobacteraceae bacterium
CGGACACGCTGGTGTTCAAAATCTCGCAGGACGCCTACCAGGGCAACGCGCAGTACACCGTCAAGGTGGACGGCACGCAAATCGGCGGCACCCTGACTGCCTCGGCCACGCGGGCTTCGGGGCAATTCGACACCCTGACCGTGCTCGGCGAGTTCACTCCCGGCACCCACAACACCGAGATCAACTTCCTTAACGACGCCTATGGCGGCACTCCGGACACCGACCGCAACCTGTTCGTGAACAGCGGCACCTATAACGGCGCGACCATCGCGTTCACGACCAAGGAACTGCTCGGGGCAGGACCGGCCTTCATCAGCTTCAACGACACGGGTGGGACGGCTCCGACCGGCCCCGCCACGACCACGATTGGCGCCGGCACAGATAAGCTGGTGCTCAAGGTGTCGCAGGACGCTTACAAGGGCAGCGCGCAGTACACGGTAAAGGTGGACGGCACGCAGATCGGCGGCACCCTGACCGCGCAGGCGCTGCACGGCAACGGGCAGTCGGACACCATCAACGTGCTCGGAACCTTTGCGCCCGGAAACCACACGACCGTGATCAACTTCATTAACGACGCCTGGGACAGCGGCATCGGTGACCGCAACCTCTGGCTCGATGGCGCAACCTACAACGGCGCGGCAGTGCCAAACGCTACAGCCTACCTGTATGGAGCGCCGCCAGCGACTTTCGCCTTTGTCGACGTCTAAGAGCGGCTATCTGGCCTCAGAGTAAACTGCCCGCATCAGGGGTCCGCCGGCACACGCCGACGGGCCCCTGACTCTGTTTCGCTTGTGAGGGACCGTCCAATACCTGGGCGCATCCACGTTGCCCACAGACGTCGGCGCGAACGCCAACAGAGCCCGGTGGTGAGCTTGGGAGATGAGCGAATGGACGTAGGCGTCGAACGCCCCGTCTATAGATGGAGCTTCTCTTTCACCGGCCAGGTTCAGCAAGCGCTTGCATTTTGCCGCCGCTGAGCTCGATGGCCCGCTCCGAGCAGCGGGGCTGCCCGCCGGAACTGTTCCGCTTTGGCGCTGCCCAGCGATCCAGCGCCGCCTCGTCCAGCCACGGCGCAAGATCGCCGCGTCGATGCAAGCCTGCCCCATGCACGGGCCAGTTCGTGACGCGGCGGCGGGCGCGCGGAGTGCGGTGGCGGCGGGCGGAGTTGTGCTTGGACGGCACGAAGGGGACATGCCTGTCCCGCCAGGGCCAGGCTAGCGGAGCATCCACGCGCCAACGCCGACCGGGACGACAATTTCTACCTGTGGGGCGCCATGGGCGGAGCGGCGATGACCGGGTTGGCGCTGGCGCTGGCGCTGGCGCAGCCGTCGCGGCCCGTTGTCGTGGTGACGCGGGACGGCGAGCAACTGACGGGCGCCGGCGCGCTGATGACCATGGCCGTCGCCAAGCCCGGCAACTTGACCGTCGTCCTGGACAACGGGCACCTCGGGGAAAGGGGATGCAGGTCAGCCACTCCGGCCTGGGCGTGCGGCTGGATAGGTCGCGGCGGCCTGTGGCATCCCCGACGTGCGGGAGGTCGTGGACGAGGCCGGGCTGCTGGCCTGCCAGCCATGGCTGCGCCAGCTATCCGGCGGCCCGCGCCTGACGGTGGTGCGGATCGGCGCAGGCCACGTCGAGCGGGCGACACCCAGCCAGCGCGACCAGCGCATCCAGGTGATCCAAGCCAAAGGGCGCCTGGGCTGGCAGGAGGCGGTCGGCTACGGCCGGCGGCCGCACGCGCAGACGGCGGTATCCCGCTGCAAGGCCACCACCGGCCCCAGCCTGCGCGCCCGGACGCTGCCGGCCCAGAGGACCGAGGCCAAGGTCGCCTGCTCGGTGCTGAACCGGATGGCCCGCCTCGGCACGCCAGTGTCGTAGCGTGTCCGCTGAAAGCGCCTTGGGCCGGGACTCCACGTCCACAATCTGAATTGTGCGCCAAAGCCAGCTTTCAGGGCTTGGAGCCTGCCGCCGCGCTTCCCCATAGGGCTTGCCCTCCATCCTGGGCCACGGCCTCGCACCATCCCCCCTCCGCCCTTGCAGCGCCGATGCCGGCGCACTGCACCAGGAAGGCGCGCTCGTCCTCAAGGGTGCGCAGGTCGAAGCGCAACATCCCGTCCGCAACATGGCCGATCACCGGAACCGGCAGGCCCCGGAACGCGGCTGCGGTGCGGTCCAGCCAACGGCCCTTGCCACGGCCAGGCGCCGCCGGGGCAACGGCCAGGCAGGCGCTGGGCAAGGTTCGCAACGGCAGCGCGCCGCTGCCGATCTGGCTGGCGCAAGGCTCCACCATCACCCTCGCATGGGCGCCAAGCGCGCTGGCAAGATGGGGCTGCATCCGGTGTGCGGCAGCCGTGATGTCAGCTTCCGTGCGGGCCAGCAGCCGCAGCGTCGGCAGCCGCTCCGCCAAGCGCTCGGGGTGGAGGTAAAGCCGCAGCACCGCCTCCATCGCGGCAACTGTCAGCTTGCCCAGGCGCAGGGCGCGGGCCAGCGGGTTGCGCCGGATTTGCCGCACCAGGCCGGCCCGTCCGACGATGCACCCGCATTGCGCCCCGCCCAGCAGCTTGTCGCCGCTGAATGTCACGAGGTCCGCATGCGCCACGGCGTCCCGCACCGTCGGCTCCGGCGGCAGGCCCCAGCGGGACAGGTCCACCAGCGTGCCGCTGCCCAGGTCGTTCACGAATGGGATGCCAGCCGCACGGCAGATGGCCGCAAGCTCCGCCTCCGGCACGGCGGACGTGAAGCCCTGGATTTCGTAGTTGCTGGTGTGCGCCTTCATCGCCAACGCCGTGCCGGGGCCGATGGCGTCGGCGAAGTCGGCGGGGTGGGTGCGGTTGGTGGTCCCGACCTCCCGCAGCCGTGCCCCGGCGCGGGCCATGATGTCGGGGATGCGGAACGAGCCGCCGATCTCCACCAGCTCGCCGCGCGACACGATGGCCTCGCGGTCCCGCGCCAAGGTGTTCAGCAGCAGCACGGCGGCGGCGTTGTTGTTCACGACGGTTGCGGCCTCCGCCCCGGTCAGGCGGCATAGGAGCGACTCCAGGTGAACGTCGCGGTGGCCTCGCCCGGCCAGATCAAGGTCGTACTCCAGGGTGCAAGCGCCCGCCGTGTCGGCAATCTGCTGCAACGCCTCCGGGGGCAGCGGCGCGCGGCCCAGGTTGGTGTGCAGCACCGTGCCAGTCAGGTTGAACACGGCCCGGATGGACGGGCGCGCCAGCGCCGCAAGCCGGGCCTGGCACAGCGCCGCCAAGGCATCGCCGCCCGACACGGGGTCGCCGCCAGCGCGCAACCCCGACAGCACGGCGCGCAGGTCGTCGCGGGTCGCGGTCCGGCTATACGTTTCGATCAGTGCTGCGAAGGCGGGTTGGGCCAGCAGCGCATCAACGGACGGCGGGCGGGTGCGAACTTCGGACATGCTGCTTATCAATCGGTGGTGGCGGAAGGGAGTGGGAGTCGAACCCACCAAGGACCGCCTTGCAGCCCCACCCGGATTTGAAGTCCGGACGTCCCACCAGGGAGCCATTCCCCTCCAGGGCCGGAGGCTACATTGCCTGCAGCCCGTGTCAAAACGCGGCTGCCCCGTCGAACATCGCGGCCCGGCCCGGACGGACGCTGCGCCCGTTGGTTCGCCGGGTGGTAAGGCCCACCTTGTCGAAGAACTCCAGCACCGGCATCGTTGCGTTGCGGCCCATGCCCGTCGCCTCGCGGAAGCGGCCCACGGTGAGGATGCCGCCGGGGCTGCCCTGCGCCACCGCCTCCGCCACCTGCGCCATCTGGGACAAGGCGTCCGGCAATACGTAGTAGTGGGACGACACCCGGCACAGCCGGCCCAGGCCGGCGAGCTTGCGCAGCAGCGGCAGCAGCACCTCGCCTGGCACCTGCAGCCGCTCCGCCAGCAGCGCGGCGCGCGGCTGGTCCATGCCGGCGTCCTGCAACGTGCCGCGCACCTCGTCCCACAGGGTTTCTTCCCTGGGCGACAGCCGCACGGCGTGGCCGGGCAGGTGCAGCAGGGGACCGAAGCGGTGCAGCGCACCCTCCGTCATCAAGTCCCGCAGTACGGCCCGCCCTGCGCCGCGCAACGCAGGCGGCAGGCGGCGCAACAGCTCGTTCGCCGAGCAGCCGGGGCTGTCCGGCTGCGCGGCTGCATGAGCGGCGGCGGCGTCCAGGACACGGGCGCGCAGGCCCACATGGTGCGTCGTCGAGAAGCCAAGCGTGCCGGCCCTGACGAAATCGGCAGTCATGGCCTCCAACTCGGCGGCGGTCACATTCCGGGCCAGGCAGAACCAGTCGAGGTCCAGCCCGGCCTCCGCCTGCTCCAGCAGAGCATGCAAAGCGGCGGCGGCGTCCCGCTGGTCCAGCGCCAGCAGCACCCGGCGGCGCTCCGGCTTGCGGGCGCCGCGCCGGGGCGGGTGGGGGTCCACGACGTAACCGCCGCCCAGGGAGCGCTGCGCCGACTGGTCGCGGATCACGAAGCGGTCCCCGTAGGTCGCCACGGTGGGCGCATCGAGCGCAAGCTGCACCCACGCCGTGCCGCCCGGCTCCAGCGCCCGGTCGTCCAGAAAGCCGATGCGCCCAGGGATGTCCGCCGCGCCCAGGTGAACATGCACCGGCGTCCAGTGCCGCAACGCGCGCACCTCCCCCGGCAACAGGCGCAGCCGGGCGTCAAGCCGGGTGGTGGGGACATGGAGCGCCGGGTCGATGAGCCAGGAGCCGCGCACGGCGTCAGTGCGCTTAAGCCGGGAGCCGGTGATGTTGAGGGCGATGCGCTGGCCGGCCTGCCCCAGCACGGCGGCGCGATTTTGGCTGTGCAGCTCGCGCACCCGCACCTCCAGCCCGGCGGGCGACAGCACCAGCCGCTGTCCCACCTGCACGCCGCCGCTGTGGGCGGTGCCAGTGGCGACCAGGCCCACGCCGGGCAGGTTGAACGCACGGTCCAGGGCCAGGCGGAACCCGCCAGCGGCGGCGCGCCCTTGCAACACCGCCGCGGCAGCCTCGATGTGGCTCCGGAGTTCCGCAATGCCGGTCCCGGTGATGGATGAGCACGCCAACATCGGCGCATCCGCCAGCACGGTGCCGCGCACGAGCTGGCGTACCTGCGCCTCCACCGCGGCAAGACGGCCAGCATCTACCCGGTCCGATTTGGTGAGCGCCACGATGCCGCCAGGCACGCCCAACAGGTCCAGGATGGCAAGGTGCTCCAGCGTTTGCGGCATCGGCCCGTCATCGGCGGCCACCAGCAGGAGGGCAAAGTCCACGCCGGCAGCGCCCGCCACCATGGTGTGCACCAGGCGGTCATGGCCGGGCACGTCAATGAAGCCGATGGATGCGCCGCACGGCGCGGCCATATAGGCGAAGCCGAGGTCTATGGTGATGCCGCGGGCCTTCTCCTCCGGCAGCCGGTCCGTGTCCACGCCAGTCAATGCACGGACCAGCGCGGTCTTGCCGTGGTCAATATGCCCGGCCGTCGCGACGATCATGCGGCCTCCATCCAGGAAAACGGGGGTCCCGTGATGGAACCCCCGCGTACGCACGCATGTCGGTACGGCCCGTTTCAGCTAGCGGACGGTCGTTTCCGCAAGCTCCGACATGCAGGTGTCGTAGGGTACGAAGTCCACCCTGTTGCTGACCGCGAACAGCGTGTGCGGCGAGATCAGGAACAGCGCCCGGGCCTGGCCGTGCACGTATTGCTCGACTTCCCGCACCACTGCTTCCTGGGCCGGCTGGTGCGGGGTCCGCAGCAGCTTGGCATACAGCGCGTCGAACTGCGCGTCCTCCGGCATGGCGCGGAACGCACCATTGGCGCCAAAGAACTCGCGGTGCACGACGCCGACCGGGTATTGCGGCGACCAGTCGAAGTGCCACACCAGCTTGATGTCCCACCCGTCTGGCTCGGTTTTGCTGTAGTCCGCCCTGACCGTAAGCCCAACCTTCGCCAGGTTTTCGGTTAGCGCCTCCACTACGCCCTGCCAGTCCGGCGACGCCAGAAGCAGGATTTCCTGGCCCTTCAGCCCCGCCTTTTCGATGGTTGCCGTGGCGGCGGCCGTGTCCAGCGCATAGGCTTCCATGTCCAGGACCGCGCCGTAGCGGCCAGGTTGGATGAACGCCGGCATTACTGAGCCGTAGCCGTGCACGCCCTGTTGCACGACCGCGTGGCGGTCCACCGCCATGTTCAGCGCGCGGCGAAGCTCCAAGCTGCGCCACGGGCTGTCCGGCTTGTTCTCGTTGAACACGCCAGCCAGCACGGTTTTTGCCGGTCGAGCATGGATCGCAGCCACGCTGCCGCCCTGGAAGGCGTGCGCCTCCTCCGGCGTCAGGTCGGTCACGACGTCCACCCGTCCGTCCCCAGCGGCGACGGAGCGGATCGCCTCCTCCTTTGGGATGGCGTTCTCGTAGATAATGCGGACCTTTGGCGTGCGCTTCGGGTCCCAATAGGTCAGGTTCGGCTCCAGCACGACCTGCGGCGAGCGCGTGTCGAGCGTCGAGATGCCTTCGGAAAGCACGAATGGGCCAGTCCCCCACGGACCAGGCGCATCAATGACTCACCAATGGCCTTTGGCCGTCCCGGTCTTGGGGTCAATGAATCCCCACTCGTCCCAAAACCGCGTGGACGGGATGTGCATCCCGCGCAGCTTCATTAAGGCAGCGGAGTCCCCGCCGGGGAAGCGCATCCGGACGGTATGGTCGTCCACGACGGTAAGCGACGTGTCCTGTGCGAAGTTCAGGAAAGCACCCGGGGGGTGCAGGTTGGTCCAAACCTGGACTTTGTCGAACGCCAGCTTGAAGATGCTCGCGTCATACTTCTCGCCGTCCTGGAACATGACGTCCCGGCGCACGTCGAGTTCGAGGGTTTCGTCGTCCACCCAGCGCCAGCCGGCGGCGAGGCTCGGCTGGCCTATGCCCTCGTGGTCCACCCGGTTCGCCTCTTCCATGGTGTTCCAGGTGATGGACAGCCAGTTCACCGGCGACGGGTCCATCTCCCGCTGGAGTGAACCCCTGGAGTGAGACAGGTAAATTCGGA
>CAXTCN010000099.1:0-16771 GCA_964242575.1 uncultured Acetobacteraceae bacterium
CAGGTGCACCACAAAACGAGCAACGCTGTCTGCATGTCGGCGCCGGACGCTTACTTTGCATCCGGCGCGACATTGCATCCCTGCTGTGCTGGAACGCAGCCTCGATGCTGTATGGCGCGGCCAGCCGTGCGGCCGAGCGTGGGGGGTTCCGGTCCATCATCACCTACACGCATGAGACGGAAGATGGCACCACCCTCCGAGCCGCGGGTTGGACGCGGGACGGCCCTGCCGGCGGCCAGAGCTGGCACCGCCCCGGCCGGCCACGCAACGACTACGGCGCCTACATCCCCAAGATCCGCTGGTCGCGCACGCTGCACCCGAAGGCGACGCCTGCACCCCGCCCTGTCCCGCTCCCTGCATCCGCCGCGGCGCCGCTGTGGATCGGCGACGCTCCCGGCGGTGGGCTGTGTCCGGCGTGACCAGCCATCGGTGTCCGGTAGCGGGGCACGAAGGGGATGGACGGGAGAGGGCGGAAAGGCCCTGACAAGGAGGAGAGGCGGCTACCGCATCCCGGCCCCGGCGGCAAAGGGGAGGGCTGCGCGAGCCGCTGCGCTGGTCTCGCTGCGCCCCGCGCTGAAGCCAGCGCGCCTTTGCCGCCGGGGCCGGGATGCGGGGCTGGGGAGGTGTTCAGAAACCCTGAAAGGGACCGAGCACCATGCAAACCCTTCGCCTCGTCCAACCCCCGCTCGCTCTTGGCCCGGTGCAGTGCCGCCGTTGTGCCGCTGAGTGGGCGACCGATCCGGCCCTGACCCTCGACTGTCCGCGATGTTCCGCACGCGCGGGCCAGCCCTGCTGCCGGCCTGGCGGCGGCAACGAGAACGCCTGCATCGCCCGCGACGTGTTGGCGATGCGCCGCGGCCTGCTCAGCAAGTGTTCAGCGCTGACCTGGGACGGCCGGCACAGCAAGCCGTTGGCGCTCGCCTGCACGGCGCTGCCAGAAATGGTGGCCTCCTTCCCAGCCGCACGGCCGCTCTAAGCAACCTTCCACTTCTCAAGCCAGCCCGGCGCCGTTCGCAACGGTGCCGGGCACGATGAGCAACGGCACGAACCCAGACGAGGCCAACATGGCATCCAACGACACGACCTGGACGGACGCGGTGATCTCGAACCTGCGCCGCTTGTGGAACGAAGGGCATTCAACGGCGGAGATCGGCCGCCGCCTGGGCGTCACCAAGAACGCCGTGGTGGGCAAGGTACACCGCCTCGCCTTGCCGAACCGTCCCAGCCCGATCCGGCGGGGGCAGCAAACAGCCCGGAAATATGCACCACGGCCGGAGGTGGTCCGTTCCGTGCCGTTGTTGCCAGCCGCCCCCATGGCCCCGGCACTGCCGCCGGCACCGCCAGCACCATCGCCCATTCCGGCCGTGTCCTCCACCCGGCGGGGCTTTGCACAGTCGTGCTGCTGGCCGATGGGCGAGCCTGGCCGTCCCGGGTTCCGGTTCTGCGACGCCGCCGCGGACTGGGGTAAGCCGTACTGTGCGGAACACCGGGCGCTCGCCTACGTGAAGACATCTCGGCCGGCCTCTGCAAGCCAGGCAGTCTGACGCGGAAGCCGAGCCTGGAGCTACAAAGGAACAGGGACAGGTAAGGGCAAGACAAAGGGGCGGGGTGCTGCCGTCCGGCGCCGCGCCGGGCAAGGGTCGGGCCAGGCGCTTCGCGCCCTTGCCCGGCGTGGCGCCGGACGGCTGGCGGAAGGGGTCTCGAAGGAGACATCCAGAAGGAAACCCGCCGATGACCCAAGCGCACCCGCCTGACCCACACCCCCGGATACCTGGGCGGCAACATCGTCCCTGAGCAGCGGCTGGCCTAGCCCGCTTCGCCTTTCCCCTCCCACCGCGCCCCGCTCCTGCCCGCATGGGCGAGGTGCGTCCCCATCGAGGATTTTCCGTCATGGCACTCCCAGTTGCCGGGTTCGATCCCGCGCGCCAAATCCGCTTGCTGCTGCAATCCATCCAGAACAGTGACCGCGCGGAGGTGCTCCTGCATCTCGTGGAGATCGGCATGTGGTTGAGCGCCACGCCCGATCCCTTGCCGGCGCCGCAACTGGGCGTGCTCGCACCAGCCGCGCTGGACGCCGCCGTGCGGGAGCTGCGCATAGCCGTCCGGCAGCACCGGGACGCTGCGGCGCGGTTGGCCGAGCGCGACAGCAACTCCATCGCCTCCGTCATCGAGCACAACGCGGCCCTGATGGCTGCTGTGACCGACACCCTCGCCGGCTTGGCCCGGCACGGCGGGTTCCTGGTGCTGGGAGAGTGAGGGGGCAAGAGGATGCAGGGGGAGGGGGGATGGCTGCCGCATCGGTCCGGCCCGCGCAACGGGAAGGTCCTCGCCATGCTCGCCGGGCGGAGCAGCCCGGCTGCGCGTGGCTCCGGTCCCGCGCTCAAGCGGGCGCGCCGTTGCGCGGTCCGGACCGATGCGCCCGCGGGTGGGGGTCTTCGGGAAGAAGATGAAGGATGGAGATCCGCAGGATGAACGCAACTGAAACCACACTGGCCGGACAAGAGGGCGGAAGCCCCGATGGGATGGCGTCAGCCCAGGCCGCAGCAAAGAACATCGTGGAGGCCATGCTGAACGCCGCGCGCACGCAACTGGCCGAAACGTCCGAAGACTCGTTTGCCATACGGTGCGACCTGCACCGGCGCATCCAGAACCTGGCCATCGCGCTCCGCATGGTCATGCAGCCGGTGAACAACACGATCAGCCTTGGCAAGGTCTTGGTGGATTACGGCCACGACCCGGAAGCTGCGGCGAGCGACCACGCGTGCGGCATCGAGCACGTAAGCGAAGCCGACCGGGCGCAGGCGGAGCACGCAGCGCTGATCAACCGCTTGGCACCGGCCATCAACGGGTTGCGGCACGCCGGGTTCAGCGTTCTGACGGACCTCACGTTTGTGGCGGCGTCCGACTGCTGACCCTGCCCGCCTAACCGCATCCCCCCTTCCGCCTGCCCCAATGGGGGCGGGCCTCACCGCACCCGGTCCCCCGGCGCCCCACCAGGCGGCCGGGCGGCCGGCGTTTGTCCAACAGGACCACATCGCATGTCCCAGCTCACCCTTTCGCTGTTCGACACCACCGCCCTCAGCGGTCTCACCCTGGGCGCCAGCGCCAGCCCGCGCTTCCGCGAGGACCCGGTGGAGGTCGCCCCGCTGCCCGAGTCGGAGCGGGTCCCGGCGCACACCTTCCGGCTATCGGGCAATCGCACCCTGGCCCAGGGCTGGAAGGCTCGTGCCGCCGACAACGTCGCTGCCATCCGGCTGATGCAGGCCATCGAAGCCGAGGACCGGCACGCCACCCCCGCCGAACAGGACCAGCTTGTGCGCTTCGTCGGCTTTGGCGCTGGCGAGCTGGCCAACACCCTGTTCCGCCGCGCGGGCGAAGCGTTCCGGCCCGGCTGGGAGGACCTTGGGAACGAGTTGGAGTGCCTGGTGTCGCCGGCCGAGATGGCGGCACTCACCCGCTCTACTCAGTATGCCCATTATACGCCGGAGTTCATGGTGCGGGCGGTGTGGGCCGCGCTGGAGCGCATGGGCTTCGCGGGCGGCGCCGTGCTGGAGCCGGGCTGCGGCACCGGCCTGTTTCTGGCGATGATGCCCGAGAAGGTGGCGGCGCGCTCCGCGGCCACGGGCATCGAGATGGACCCGACCACGGCGCGGATCGCCAAGCTGCTGCATCCCGATGCCTGGATCAGGGCAGAGGACTTCACCAAGGCCCGGCTTGCGGACACGTATGACCTCGCGGTGGGCAACCCGCCATTCTCCGACCGCACGGTACGCGGCGACGACCCGGCCGGGCGGCTCGGCTTGTCGCTGCACGACTACTTCATCGCCCGCTCCATCGAGCGGCTGAAGCCGGGTGGCCTGGCGGCGTTTGTGACCAGCCGGCACACCATGGACAAGGTGGACCCGAAGGCGCGGGCGCACATTGCATCCACCGCGGACTTCCTGGGCGCGGTCCGGATGCCGGAAGGGGCCATGCGGGCTGCTGCGGGCACCGAGGTGGTGGTGGATATCCTGTTCTTCCAAAAGCGCCGGGCGGAGCAGCCGCGGGGCGGCGCGGCCTGGATGGACTTGCAGGAGGTGCTGGCCGCCGAGGACGGCGAGCAGGCGCTGGCGGTGAACCGCTACTTCGCCGAGCACCCGCACATGGTGCTGGGCCTGCATGGGCGGACCACGAGCCAGTTCGGGGTGGTGTACACCTGCCACTACTGCCCGTCGGTGTCGCTGGAGGCCGACCTCGGTGCCGCCCTGGAGCACCTGCCGCGGGGCATCCATGTTCCGGCTGCATCGCAGGAGTCCACGCCCGCCCGCCGAGATGCAGCCTCGCGTGTGCGTGTCGGCACCGCGGCCGAGGGCGTCACGGTCAAGGAGGGCAGCTTCCTCGTGCTGGACGGGACGCTGATGCAGGTGATCGACGGCGTGCCGCAGCACGTTGCGGTGAGGTCCGCCACGGTCAAGGAAGGCATCTTCGCCAAGCACGCCCGCATCATCCTGGGGCTGCTCCCGCTGCGCGACGCCATCCGGGCCGTGTTGCGGGCACAGGAGGCGAACGAGCCGTGGGGAATGCTGCAAGGGCGCCTGCGCAGCGCCTACCAGTTGTTCGTGCGGCAGTTCGGGCCGGTGAACCTCACCAACATCAGCACAAGCACCGACCCCAAGACGGGCGAGGTGCGCGAGACGGTGCGCCGGCCCAACCTCCAGCCGTTCCTGGACGACCCCGACGTGTGGCTGGTGTCCTCCGTCGAGCAGTATGACGAGGACGCCGGCACCGCCAAGATGGGGCCGATCTTCACCGAGCGGGTGATCCATCCCCCGGCCGAGCCGGTCATCACCAACGCCGCCGATGCGCTTGCGGTGACGCTGCACGAGGTCGGCCATGTGGATGTGGCGCGCGTTGCCGAGATGCTGGGCCGCCCGCGCGAGCAGGTGATCGCCGAGCTGGGCGACGCGGTGTTCCTCAACCCCCAAGCCACCACGGCCGACGCGGAAGCGTGGGAGACGGCGGACGCCTACCTGTCCGGCGCGGTCCGCACCAAGCTGGCAACTGCCCTCGCCGCGGCGGAGCGCGACCCGCGGTATGAGCGCAACGTAGAGGCCCTGCGCCAGGTGCAGCCGGTGGACCTGAAGCCGAGTGAGATCACCGCACGCCTGGGAACGCCGTGGATACCGGCAGCCGTGGTGCAGGCGTTCTCCAAGGAGGTGATCGGCGTGGACACGCGGGTGCGCCACACGCCCGAGGTGGCGGCCTGGTCCCTGGACGTGGACGCCTTCGAGGGCTTGGCCGCGGCCACCTCCGAATGGGGCACCGCACGGCGCCATGCGGGCGAGCTGCTGCACGACGCGCTGAATGCGTCCATCCCGCAAATCTGGGACACGGTGCGCGAGCCGGGCGGCAAAGAAAGCCGGGTGCTGAACGCTTCGGAAACGGAGGCGGCCAAGGAGAAGCTCGCCAAGATCAAGCAAGCCTTCGAACGCTGGATATGGACGGATGTGGCGCGCACCGAACGGTTGGCCCGGTTGTACAACGATGCGTTCAACAACCTGGTGCCGCGCGCCTTTGACGGGCAGCACCTGCAGCTGCCCGGCGCCAGCACGGCCATCAGTCTGCGCGACCACCAGAAACGGGTGATCTGGCGCATCATCGCCTCAGGCGGCACCTACATTGCTCACGCGGTCGGGGCCGGAAAGACGTTCTCCATGGCTGCGGCGGTGATGGAGCAGCGGCGCCTGGGGTTGGTCAGCAAGGCGATGATGGTGGTGCCAGGCCACTGCCTGGCCCAGGCCAGCCGGGAGTTCCTGCTGCTGTATCCAAACGCGCGCATCCTGGTCGCCGACGAGACCAACTTCACCAAGGACAAGCGGCAGCGCTTCCTGGCCCGTGCCGCCACGGCGACGTGGGACTGCATCGTCATCACCCACTCGGCGTTCAAGTTCATCCCGGCGCCGGCCGACTTCGAGCGCGCGCTGATCCAGGACGCCTTGCAGAGCTATTCCAGCCTGCTGGAGAAGGTGGAAGGCGACGACCGCCTGACGCGCAAGCGCATCGAGCGCATGAAGGAGGGCCTGGAGGACAAGCTGGAAGCGCTGAGGGCACGCAAGGACGACCTGCTGACCATCGGCGAGATGGGCGTGGACCAGCTGATCGTGGACGAGGCGCAGGAGTTCAGGAAGCTGAGCTTCGCCACCAACATGAGCGGCCTGAAGGGCGTGGCCCCGGACGGCTCGCAGCGCGCATGGGACCTGCACGCCAAGGCGCGCTTCATCGCCGGGCGCCAGCCGCACCGGCCGCTGATCCTGGCGTCGGGCACGCCCATCACCAACACCCTGGGCGAGATGTTCACCCTGCAGCGGTTCATGCAGCCCCACGTGCTGGCCGAGCGCGGCATCCACGAGTTCGACGCCTGGGCCTCGGCCTTTGGCGACACGCGCACGGAGCTGGAGCTGCAACCGTCCGGCCTTTACAAGCCGGTCACGCGTTTCGCCGAGTTCGTGAACGTCCCCGAGCTGATCGCCATGTTCCGCTCAGTCGCGGACGTGGTGCTCATGGACGACTTGCGCCACCACCTCCGGCTGCCCGCGGTCCGCACCGGCAAGCGCCAGATCGTCACTGCCAAGGCAAGCTCCGCCTTCCGGGCCTACCAGGCCGTGCTGGCCGAGCGCATCCGCCTTATCGAGATGCGCAAGGGACCGCCCGAGAAGGGGCAGGACATCCTGCTGTCCGTCATTACGGACGGACGGCACGCCGCCATCGACACCCGCTTCGTCCTGGGAATGGATACGGAGGAGGACCCACGCGCGGGCAATGAACCCGGCAACAAGCTGAACGCCTTGATCGGCAACGTGCATCGCATCTGGCGGGAGACCGCGGGCAACCGCTACCTCCAGCCCGACACGGGTAAGCCCTACCCGGTGCCGGGGGCGGCGCAGATGGTGTTCTCCGACCTCGGCACGGAAGCCGCGGACACCAAGCGCGGCTTCTCCGCCTACCTGTGGATCAGGGACGAGTTGGTGCGGCTGGGCGTGCCGCGCGAGCAGGTCGCCTTCATGCAGGACTACAAGAAGTCGGAGGCCAAGCAGAAGCTGTTCGCCGCGGTGAACAACGGCAAGGTACGGGTGCTGATCGGGTCCACCCAGACCATGGGCACCGGCGTCAACGCGCAACAGCGCTTGGTGGCCCTGCATCACCTGGACGTGCCGTGGCTGCCGTCGGACATCGAGCAGCGCGAGGGGCGGATCGAGCGGCAGGGCAACCAGAACGCGGAGATCGACATCTACGCTTATGCCACGCTCGGCAGCGTGGATGCCACGTCCTGGCAGTTGCTGGAGCGCAAATCGCGCTTCATCGCAGCGGCGCTGGGCGGCGACCGCAGCGTGCGCCGGCTGGAGGACGCCGGCAGCCAGGTGAACCAGTTCGCCATGGCCAAGGCGTTGGCCAGTGGCGACCCGCGCCTGATGCAGAAAGCAGGGCTGGAAGCCGAACTGGCGCGGCTGGAGCGGCTACGGGCGGCGCACTTCGACGACCAGCTCGCCATCCGGCACCAGGTCGCCGATGCCGAGCGGACGATGGGCAACTCCACGCGGCGGATCGGCTGCATCGAGCGGGATATCGCCGTCCGCACCCCGACCCGTGGCGACCTGTTCACCATGGAGGTGGGCGGCAAGGTCCGCACGGAACGCAAGGAGGCGGGCACGGCCCTGCTCGGCCACCTCCGCCTCCTGGAGCGCAACAGGGAGCAGGGAACCTGGACCCTGGGCCAGATCGGCGGCTTCGAGGTCAAGGCGGCAGGCGAGCCGTATGGCTTGATCGAATACCGCCTGGACGTGTGGCTGGACCGGCACGGCTTTGAGCAGGCCATCCTCCTGGACGGCGAGCTGACCCCGCTTGGGCTGGTGGCCCGCTTGGAATACCAGCTTGACCGCTTCGAGGCGGACCTGGCGGAGCATCGCCGCCGGGTCGCGGAAGCTGAGCAGCGCCTGCCCGGCTACCAGCGCCGCCTGGGCGAGGGCTTCGGCTTGCAGGAGGAACTAGACTCCAAACGGGCGGAGCTGGCCGCGCTGGAGGTGGACTTGGCAGCCAACGCCAAGGCTGACGCGGGAGAGGGCGAGGCTCTGGCGACGGCATAGCCGGGGAGGAAGCAGGAAGAAGCGGATGAAGGATGGGAGAAACGGTGCGCTCGCATCGTCGCTCCTGCCGTCACCGCTTCGCTCCATCGCCGGCTGCGCCACCCCGGCCCCGCTGGCACGCAGCCCGCAAGCCGCGGGCCGCGCGCTGCACGGGGCAGGGGCGCTCGCCGGCCATGGTGACGGCAGGACCGCGCTGCGGCGGGGGAGGGGTCATCCAGGATTGGAGGATGACGGGAACCCCAAGCCAGAAGGCGAAGCAGCATGGAATTGAGAACGGTCGATCCCCGGACCCTGAAGGTCAACCCGGACAACCCCCGTCGCATGGCGGCCGGTGAGCACGCGGACGCGCAGATGGTGGCCAACATCAAGGCGGTGGGCATCCTGCAGCCGCCGTTGGTGCGCCCCCAGGGCGAGGACCTGGAGATCGTGGCCGGGCACCGCCGGGTGGCCGCCGCCATCGCCGCCGGGTTCGAGGAAGTGCTGGTGCTGGTGCGCGGCCCGGATGCCGGCGACGACGGCGTATGCGCGCTGTCGGAAAACGTGGTGCGTGCCCCCATGGGGCCGGTGGATCAATGGCGGGCCATAGAGGCCATGGTGTCGGCCGACTGGACCGAGGAGGCCATCGCCATCGCGCTGGCGCTGCCGGTCCGCACGCTGCGCAGGCTGCGGCTGCTGGCGGCCATCCTGCCCGCCATGCTGAACCAGATGGCGCTGGGCGACATGCCGGGCGAGAGTCACCTGCGGATCATCGCTGCCGCCTCGCGCGACGAGCAGGCGGCGGCCTGGAAAAAGCTCAAGCCCAAGAAGGGCCAGCAAGCGGCCTGGCACGAGGTGTCGCGGGTCCTGGCAAAGCGCACGCTGCCGGCGAAGGCCGCGCGGTTCGGCGACGACCTGGCCCAAGCCTACGGGATCACTTGGACCGACGATTTGTTCGTCCCCGCCGGCGAGGACGGGCGCACGACCGACCAGGTGGAGCAGTTCCTGGCCGCCCAGGGCGAGTGGCTGGCCTGCAACCTGCCCGAAAACGGCCACTTGGCCGAGCTGGACCAGTATGGCGACCCCAGGCTGCCACGGGAAGCCATGCGCTCATACGGCAAGCCACGTCCGGGCGACCACATCGCCTGCTATGTTTGCCCGCGCACGGGCGAGGTGCAGCAGGTGGCCTACCACATGCCCGAGCCGCGGCGCGGCCAGGGCAGCCCCGGAGCAGGATTGGAGAAGCCGGCGCCGAGGCCGCGGCCGGACATCACCAGCAAGGGCGTGGACATGATCGGCGCGCTGCGGACCGATGCGCTGCACCAAGCGTTGCGCGAGTCGGCAATCCCGGACCAAGTGCTGATGGGCCTGCTCGTGCTCGGCTTGGGCGCGCAGAACGTGCAGGTCCATTCCGGCGCTGCCCACAAGGACCACGGCTCCCGTGCGGGGATCGCCGGGCGGCTGACCGAGGGCGGGGTGCTGACGCAGGACATGGAAGCGCTGCGGACGGCGGCGCGCGCCATGCTGGTCGAGGTGCTGTCCTGCCGGACGAACATGAGCCAAAGCGGCATGAGCGCCCGCTACGCCGGCGCCGCCATCGGCGCTGACGCCTTCCTGCCGAACATGGTGACCACCGACTTCCTCAAGTGCCTGTCCAAGCAGGCGCTGGAGCGCACCGCGTCGGCCAACGGCGTCGCACCGCGCAACACTGGCAAGGAAACCCGCGCGGCGCTGATCGCCCACACCGCCGGCAACACCTTTGTCCACCCGGCTGCCCTGTTCCCGCCCACGCCGCAGGAGCTGCAAGCCCGGCGGCACCGGGGTGAGCTGATCACCCCCGAGATGCCGGACGGCGAGGACGAGGAGGACCTTTCCCCGGACAGCGAGGACCGGAACGACATGCCAGATGGCGACACGCTGCCGCCGCCTGTCACCGAAGCGGCCGGGCTGCAGCCCGCCACTTGACTATCGCCGCCTGGCTCAGGGCTGGGCGGCACCTCCCACCATCTCAGCCCACCGTCCGGCCGGCGCTCGCACATCGGGTGCGCGCGTGCGGCCGCACGTCAAACCTCCAAGGACCAAACCATGGCCGTCACCATCACCCTGACCACCATTCCCGGCACCAAGACCCTGGATAACTACGGCTCCAGCACGACGATGCAGCTGCTTGGAGGGCCGCTCGGCAGGGAAACTCTGCCCGTGATGCCCAACGTGGCCGCGATCAAGGCCGCCGTTGCCCGCTTCGGCGCCCAGGTCCGGGCCGAGCACCCTGGAGCGTCGTTCTACGTGTCCGTTCTTCTGGCCGCGGGCCAGCGCAAGCCGAACGGCTTTGACGCGGCATCCCGCGGCAACGGCTTGGGCCAGGAGAACTTCTTCCATGTCACCGACAACCGCACGAAGCCGGCTGTGCCAGCCGCGCCGGCCGGTGCCCTCCCAAAGGAGGCACGGGCATGATCCGGCAGTACTATGCCCAGCAGGCGCGTGGGGGAGACAATCCGCTGCGCGTCGGCACAGTCGCGGCCGGAAGCATCTTCTACCTTCAGGATGACAAGTTCTTTCGTGACCGCTTCGGCGGTATGGCAGTTTGCCGCACGCCCTGGCAGGTGCTGGGCTTCCTGAACGGCACGATGGGCGCGGCACGGCGCAACCGCGACACCGGACGCTGGGAGGACGCCTACCGCTCCGGCCGGTCGGACATGGCGCTTGTGCGCTCGCTGCGCGACGCACGCCTCGTGCGAACGGTCGCCGTCCGCCTCCTGGCGCTCCATGACGAGCTGGGCCTGGTCAAGCAGCCCACGCTCTACCCGGCCCTGCCCGATGTCCAGCGGTTCCGCCCGGCGCGCTTCGCGCCTGCCGGGGCGGTGCCGCGGCTGCGCCAGGCTGCCTGACAGCCTGCCTCCACGCCTCCTCCGGGCACCCAGAGGAGGCGTGATGCTTCGCTTTCCCCTCCATCCAGCCCGTCGGCAACCGTCGAGCGGGCCTTTCCCCGTTCAGGAGTTTGCCATGGGAGGCCAGTTCCACCTTCAACGCACGGCTGATGCTTGTTGCCTTGCTAGCGCCCGCACCTGGCGCAAGGAGGCCGAGCACCTCCGCGACAACGCTGAGGCGGCCTATCTCACCGCCGGACAGCGTGCGACGCTGCTGCGCGAAGCCGAAGCCGCCGAGCGTCACGCTGACTGGTGGCTCGACGCCATCGCGACCCATTGATGCGATCGCTACGGCCATCGCCCCGCGCCACCTCCATGCAACAGGAACCTGCAATGCTTCGAACCTCCACTATGCTGCTCGCGGTCATGCTGACCGGGGGAGCAACCAGCCACGCCCAAGCGCAGGGCCTCGCCGCCCTGCCATCGCGCATCTGCCAGGCTCCTCTTGCGGAGGAGTTCGACACCAACCGGGCAACGGGGAGTGCGGAACGATGGGCGCACGCCTTCCAGGTTGTGATGGAGCGTTGCTAGAAGGGAGACGTGCTGCTGTTGACCCGTGACGCGCGGGCGAACGCCCTGCGCCACTGCGACTCGACCGCCCCGTGCAGTTCCTTTCAACCGGGAACGCGATCTGCACCTTTGCCGGAGGCGTCCGGGAACGGCGGTGAGGGAACAGGGCCGCGCGCTCCCGCGCGCGGCCCTGTCAGTCAGGCGGTCCGTGCGGCCTTGCGCGCCTGGTCGGCACGGCCCGCTTCGGCCAGCCAGTCCGACGTGTCCGCCGCGCTGTACGGCGTCCAGGGTTCGCCACGACGCGCTATCCCGACTGCTCGGTTGACCCCGTGCGCCTCCTGGCACCGCTGATGCGCCAGCATCAGCAGCTCCGCCGTCTGGCACAGCAACCCGTCCGCTGCCTCCTCCAGCAAGCCCAGCCACTGGCCGCCCCCGGCCTGGGCCACCGCAAGCCGCTCACCGGCCTCAACCGCGCGTTTGCCCATCCGGTCGGCGTGGCGGCATGCCTTAACGGCTGCCGCAATCACCGGCCGCAGCAGGTCGTCCAGCGCCGGGCCGCGCTCGGACGGCTCCAGCGGCAGCACCTGCTCAGCGATGTAGCGCGCCGTCTCGCCATCTACCCGGTTCGCGTGCTCTGGGTCCGGCAGTTGGAGGAAGAAGCTCTCACCCACCCGCAGCACCTCCCGCACGTCCGGCTCGATGGCATAGATCACGGCCATGGACGGTGCCGTGCGCTCCTCCACTGGAAAGCGCACCACGTTCGTCATGCCCGGCATGAGTTCGATGTTCACAGCCCTTGCTCCTCGTTCATGACCGGAATCTAACGCCAACGATCCGAGCCGTGCAAGTGTAATCTATTGTTATCATTGAGTTTGTTGGGTTTGCGGGAAAGCCCAGCCTGGGGCGGACCTAATGGGCGTTGGTGTCGCAGCCGTCCATCATGTGCTGGGCCGCTTCCTCCGGGGTGCCGATGAACGTGCGGCCCTCGTCATCCTGGACCACCACATACTCGCCGCTCAGCAGCTGTGACCGCAGGTGCGCCAGGGCGAATTCCACCACCTCCCCCCCGCCTGCCTCCGGTGGGTCCACTTCCGCCCGAAGCTCCCCCGCGACTTGGGCCGGGTTCAGATGCCTCCATGCCATTGCTCCGTCCCTCCACTACTGGCTGCTTGCCTTATACTGGTGTCCTCCAGGCACGCCTGCACCCCCGGATCGTGGGCCAGTCCACTCCAGGGATGCGCTGCACAAAACTTAGCTTGTGGTTAGCGACAAGCAGAGTAGGGAGGGGGGAGGCAAGGGCGGTGCCAGTGCGTTTTGTTTCCTCCCAGAACTTGGCGGCTTCCTGCAAAGGGGCCGCCTTTCTTTTTGCATGGCTGGGCAGGGCCGCCGAGCCCTCACCTACTCAAACTTCATCATCCCTGGGAGGGGTGCCTCGACACGTCGTCGCACCAGCAACTGAGGCCGTGCAGCTCGAAAGCAAGGCACAGCAGCAAGACGACACACCTCACGACAAAGCCGCCGGATGTGCCACGCATGAACACGCCTGCCCGGCATACCTTCACCAAAAGCCTGGCTACCCCGATAAAGGTGGCGAGATACGCTGCCGTCGCAGCCATTCCCATCACCGGGTTGTCACCACGCAGCTTGTCGTGCTGGGCCGCATACAACGCGCCAGCCAAGCCGCATCCAACGATGAAGGCAGGCTCAGCCAGGAAGCAACCGATCTTGCGGGCTATGCCTTAGCCGGCCTGACCGGCCTTGGGCAGGACGGCAGGTGACGGCATGGGCACCACGGTCGTATTCGGTTCAAGCGTTTCTTTCGTGGTCAGCGTCCCTGGCTCCTTTCGTGGCGGGTTAAGGGCACCAAGCTCGCCAGCAGGGATGCGAACGGGAACAGGACAACAAGCCAAATTGGGCCGTCAGTGCCCCACCTCCAGCGTTTGGGCGTCTCCCCCGTGAAGCCACGGGGGCCAATGTCCGATCGCGCCAAGCGGCGCGACCAAGCCGCCAAGCGGCGTCTTGGCCCTGCGGGTCTGGCCATTTGACGCAAGCAAGCAAGGAAGCCAGCGCCAGCCCTGGTAATCTGTTCCCCGGTATCGCCCCGTCGTGAGCTGGCCCACCAGGCTGGCAGGGGCAGGTCAAAGGGTTGGTCCTCGCCATGCTCACCGCCAAGCGGCGGTTGCGCGTGGCTCCGGTCCCGCGCAAGCGCGCGCCTTTGACCTGCCCCTGCCAGCCTGGTCAAGAGGGCCTCACGACGGGGCGATACCGGGGAACAGATTACCTCACCAGGCAGAGCCTGTTGTAGAATACTGCGAAGCCGCAGTATTCACAAGCAAGCAATAAAAAACTCGGGGGCTTCTCCAAGGATCAGATTGGAGGAAAGCGCGTGTCAACAGTAAATATCAACCTGCTTGCACAATAAATTTGTCAGAAAAGACAGATAGACTTGTCTTTGCTGTTGCATACTTTGGGCCGATATGGGATAACTAAGTCGCGGTCAATGAGGACCGCAGCGGGTTGCCCCCGCGGTGCTTGAGACACCACGGGGACTGACCATAGAACAGGATAATGCAGTTATCATGTCCCAGACCGACACCAACATGGCCTCCACGATCAACAATGCCAAGGCCGCCGTAGGCAAGAAGAAGGTCACACCGTCCAAGACCGCTGCTGCCCCGGCCGCCCCCGTGCGCCAGGTCGCAGCCCTCGGCCAGCGCGAAGTCATCAGCTTCCGCACCGCCGCCCGCGAGTGCCCCGACGCCACCCAGGTTGCCAACATCGTCCGCGCGTTCGGCCTGCCCGATGTGGACTATGCCGCCATCCGCGAGACGACGGAGGAGATGGTGGCGCGCGCCGCCGTGGCCCTGCAAGGCAACCTGTCCGAAAGGGCGGTTGAGATGCACCTTGGCCGCATCGTGGATGCCCACGTTCGCTCCGCCCATGGGGCCGGGCTGTTCTACGGCACGAAAGCCAAGGTGGCCCGTGACCTGAACAGCAAGGTTGCCAACGAGGACCGCGACGAGGACCGCATGGGAGTGGACGGCCTCGCCAACGATGCCGAGCGCGCCCGCGAGTTTGCCGCGCAAATGGCCGTGCAAGCGTTCGCCTTGCTGGCCGCCGCGGAGGGAGCCGTGGACGCCTACGCCCAGGTGACGGGCAGCGATTGGAAGCCCTACCAGGGCAACAGCCGCCCCGCCGCCAGCGTGAACCGGCAGGCTGCCGACGCGCAGATTGCAGCCCTGGGGTTCTAGGACAAAGGGCGGGGGCCGCACGGTCCCCGCCACCCCTGCAAGGGAGGCGGCACGACGATGGGGGATGCAACACGGGACTTTACGGAGCAAGATGAGCGCAATGCAAAGGTCCAGAACCTGGAGGCAGACACGATGCTGAAACTTGAGCAACGGCGTTGGGAACCTTGGAAGGTTGTGACCACGGCCTTCGCCTCGGGCGTCGCGTTCACCGGGGCGTTGCTCGCCTTGTTCAAGGCACTCGGTCTCTAACCCACGACACCAGGCCCGCTGGCGCAGCACCCCGCGCCGGCGGGCCAGCCTGGGCCAGCCTCGCCGCGGGTCAACCCCGCCCCGTTGGGGCGCCGCGCTAGGCGCGGTTCCGGCACGCCCCCTCTGGCAGGGCTGGACCGCCCCGGGCGCAGGCCCCAAGCGGCCCGCCCCCGGCGCAGCCCAGCCCCGCCAGGGCGCGCGCCTCCGGGGTTGACCCGCGGCGAGGCTGGCAAGACAGCAAGCGGAAGCAAGCGCCCTTAGTATATTAGGTACAAGCCCGACCATCACTGACAGCGCGCCGACCGGCAGCAGCACTCATGCCATGCGCGCCGTCAGCACTTGCTCTGGTGTGCGGCGTGCCCGCACCTCCGCACGGTGCAGCCGGCGGAGCTGGGGCGTCCGGCGGGCAAGCTCCTCCAGCCGCGCCAGGCCGCATCCATCTCACTTGCCGCCACACGCGCCACCCACGGCGTGTCCTCGGGTTCTGGAATCGGTGCCGGATGCGGCCACGCGCCAGGTGCTGCGTCCACTGCGCGCTGTACAACGCGCCGGTAATCCAGCCGGCAAAGGTCTTGGTCTCGATGACGGTGATCCCCTGCGCGGTCCGCACCAAGTGGTCAACCTGCGTGTGACCCAGCGCGTCCGCCAGCATCACTTCATGCAGCGCCGGCAGGCGAAGCTGTGCCAGGGCGCGGCGTACCGCTTTCTCACCGCCTCGGCCGATCAACGCAGGCCGGAACAGGAGCGTCATGCATGTTGTGACCAGCGCGACGCCGACGCCGAGCGCGAGCGGCCGCAGCACGGACGGCACCAACGGCATCAGGCCGTGGAGGACCAGCATCATGCCGCGACGGGCAACGGAAGTTGCCGCGTCTTGTAATGCCCTGGCCGCGCATACACGCCCCGCTCGATCTGCACCACCAGGCCCAGCCGCTTCATCGCCCCAAGGTGGCCCGTCGTGATCGAGCCGGGCCGCCCGATATAGGCCGCCACCTCCACCACCCGGCGCGGCTGGCTCAGGCAAGCAAGGATCGCATCCCGGACCGGCTGCGGTCGCGCCGGCACCACGGGCAGCGCCGCGTCCGGCATTCCATACACCCCGTAGCCAACCCGGACCGCCACGCCCTTGCGCACCAAATTGTACAGGCAGTTCCGTGCCGCTTGCGGCGTGATGCCCAAGAGCTGGCTGACCTCCTCCGAGCGCCGGGGCTGGGTCAGGGTGGCTTGCACCGCGTTCCGCATCACCAGGAACTCGCTGGCCGACAACGGCGGGTGGAAACCAGCCGGCGCCACCACCCCAGGCTCCGGCTGCGACAGCCGGCCCTCCTCGATCAACGGCTCCAGCGCTGCCGTCAGCGCCGCCGGCGGCTCGCCGACCTGCGCCGCCACGTCGCGCACCCGCATCGGCCGATCCACCACTGCCAGCACTGCTGGCGCGACCGCCGCGGCGGCATGGCGCACCACCTCCCCCTGGAAACCGGCCGGCGCGAAGAACCCATACTCCGGATGGGTCAACCGCCCCGCATGGACCAGCGCCGCCAGCTGGCGGCGCACCGTGGCCGCTGGCCGCCCGGCCTGCGCCGCGATCTGGCCCAACCGCATCGGCTGCCCAATGGACGCGACCAGAGCGTCCATCTCGGCGATGCTCTTCCCACTCAGCACCCTGCCCATCAGCCCGCACATCCCTGCTGCTGGCGATCTCTCGCCCGATGCAGGCAGGGTCAGGTTGCAGGATGCG
>CAXTCN010000100.1:0-15804 GCA_964242575.1 uncultured Acetobacteraceae bacterium
TTGCCCTTGAAGGCTCCATTGCAACCGAGTTCTGCAACATGTTTGTCCTTCGTTCGGCGAGTTGGCCGTTTTTGGGCCTATGAGGTGACTGGGCCATGCTGGCGGTCAAGTCGTCGTTCGAGGATGCGTCGAAGAAGTTCAAGGACGTGCTGGACGGGGCCAGGGCGCGGCGCGAGCAGGATGTGTGGGTGAGCACGGCGGCGCTGCTCGGCTTTATGGCGGGTGTGCTGCTGTGGTTCATGGCCGCCGTGCTGCTGCCGTGGGGCTTGGGCCACCGGATGGCGGCGGCGATGGTGGGCGGCGACCGCTGGGAGGCCGGGTCCACGCTGATGAACGAGGCCAATCCCGACGCGTGGGACCGGGTGGTGCGGCTCCAAAAGGCGTGCGGGGACCATGCGGTCGGGCTGTGCGAGGCGGCCATCGCGGTGGGGCTGATCCCGCCGGCCCGGCCGGTGCCGGCGCCATCAAGCGGCAGGGCAGGGGCAGGGCGGTGAGCCAGGGTGCCAGTCGGCTTGGGATTACGAAGGGAAGCGGGAGGTTTGTTGGATGGATCACGGCGCCGCGCTTTTGATGTTCGAGTCTGGGTGGCTCGGGCAGAGGAACGCTTCGACAAGAGCCAACATTGTTTATGTGACAACCAACGCTTCGCCCTCGATTAACTCAGTCTTGCAGAGCTTTGCACCGCTTTTTCTGGATTATATTCTTAAGAAACATATCAAAATTATTGAATATATGATTTGTATCTACTTTAAAACACTCTCGGCCACCCTGAATGAATTTAGCTGCTAATGCTACGTGATCAGGCACATCTTCGATAAGAGATGGATCGGGAAACACCACCGGGGCTGATGCTTCGACAAAAATGGGATCGTGGTAGATGTTTAGGTCCGGGCGATGGAGTAGGTTCGCGCGTCCGGTGATCGCCATTGTCGGCAGGTTGGCGAGCCACCGAACTTTGGCCAGCCCCGCTCCCCAAATAGCGAAGGCTGCATCTGCATGACTGCACCATGCCAAGCTTGTTGCGATGCTCTGGCCAGTTGTGCCGACAATGGTGACCGGCTGTCCGGCAAACCGCTCGGTCAAGGCGGCAACCAGCGCAGTTTCTACTTCCTCGGGTGGCCGGCTTGTCAGGTGATGAACCATGCCCGGATTGACCGGCCCCGTGGATGTACCTGGACGGCAATTGTATCCGTCGAAAACGATTGTCGTGCCAGGGTGACGCTTGGCCATGAACGCGACGAACAGCGCACAGAAGGCAGGAAGATCGACCAAGGTACGATCCTCGACGCGGAGGCCGAAGATGATAACTGGCGCGTCGCATCGACGTGCTTGCAGCGATCCTCGCACTTGTGCGGCCTCTTCGGCTTTGGCGAGGTGATCCATAACCGTTCGGCGCAGGGCTACGGAAACGTAGTCGCAGGCAATCCGAGTCGGCCACACGTCATGTCGATAGATCCAGCGGACGAACGCGTCGACGGTTTCCAACGACCGGTCGATGTGCCCGAGCGTCGCCGGGAACAACGCCTCGATCGGACCAAACAACTCGGCGCGCCCGTCCGAGGCGCCGATGATCATCGTGGTGGGCAACTGCTCGGGCGGAACCGAGTTGCAAAGCGCCTCGAAGCCGGACAGGTCGTTCCAGAGATGATGTCCAATGTGAACGCGGGAACCCGATAGAAGAACATTGACCGGGCGGGCACGTCCTGTGCGGCGCCGGAGCGTCACTTCGTGCGTGTACTCGTTGACGTGCCGGACCAGGAGCCACCAGAAACCCCCACCCAAGCTGTTGTGTAGCCACACATTGGGATCATGGCTGCTGGGGCTGCGATCCTCATACAGGATTAGATTGATTGTGGGGACCATCAGCCCGATCACCCTGGTGCGGCGGTCGGACGCAACGACCATGAAGTCCAGCCCATTGCGGTCAGTGAATTGGTAAAGCTGGACGTATTCCTCCCACATGAAGATGCCTTGCAGCCGCGCGGCGCTGCCGTCCACTGGGCTCGGCCAGTCCAGACGGCCTTGCCGAATTGCTTCGATCGTTTGGATGTGCATGTCCACTGTGACAGCTTGCTCAATTGCAGCGCGACGCAGCAAAATGGTCTCCTTGCCTCCAGTTGCCGGGAGCGCGGAAGGAACCTCCCGCAGGGCCATCGATGTCGGCGGGGGCCTGATCGCACCGGCGCAGTGCATGGCGAGAACGCGACGCACGTCGCCGTTCAACTGCACGTAACGCTCGACCACTGGATCGGTGCCGGGTTCGGCAAACGCGAGCACGGAGGCGAGATGGCGTTCGATGATTGGCGCAGCCCGCAGGCAAAGCTCGTCCTTCGTCGTTTGAGAGAGGCAGTTGATGTCGTCAATCACTGAAAGGTGCCGGTCGAGCAGCCAAGTCGCCCGCAGGCCGGTTTCATGCCGCAGCTCAAGCAAATAGAACGGAGCGAAATCGCGGTACAGCACATCGGCCGCCCAGCCCGGCTGGAGATCCGTGTGCCGGAGCACTGTTCCCTCACGCAGGATCGGGATTTCCACACCTGTCGGCAGCACCACAGATGCGAGGTTGTCATCGGAGCAGACCGGAAGCACCTGGCCAGAGTCGTCGCTCCAGCCGCCCATGGTCGTACTCAGACCGTCCTCGCCGGGTCCGGCGTGGGTTTCCAGATCAGCCAGCAGTTCGAGCCTGGTCGTCCGAGGGATTGTGTTCCAAGCGGCAAAGGCTGCCTCGTTGCGGCTGCGGATGTCCTGCAGCTGCCGTTTAATACCTGCACGCAGGCTATCACGCACTGTCCGCGGCAGTTGCGAAATCGGCTCGTTGTAGGTTTCACTTGCTGCAGCAATGATCCAGCGTGCCGTCCGGCCATCGCCGTGCACCAAGGAAACAATTATGACTGGCGCGAGATCAACATGGATGGCGCTGACTGACCAGCCAGGCAACAAGGCACCAACGGGCTGTCCATCTCGGCGAAGCCGGCATCGTATATCGCCCAAATAAACTAGGACGGCATACCCGTTCTCAGATTGAAGCGAAAGGGCGGGCATTTGCTGTGAAGCATCAATCATGGCGGGCGAGGCCTCGTGTTCTAGCTTTCGGGCAAGGTATTGCCAAAACAGGACGAGGAGGAAGGGATATAGGATCGAATAGATGATTAGTGCCCAAAGCCATGCTCCTTTGATTTCGGCGAGCACAGAAACTAGCAGTATGGACAGGGACAACAAAGCCGAGGCAAGCGATGGTGGCAGCCAGCTTGATTTTTTGAGACCGACGTGGAAAGAAAATAACACGTTCCCAACAATTGTAGATACCAAGATGATCTGAAATGGAGTCTGATAAACCTGCATTAGGAATGTGTGCCGTAGAAACTGTCTTCTCGCAATATTAATAATCTGCCTTGTTGACGCCATAAGGCGTCCTAACGACGGCTGATTGCTGGGCGTGCGAAGGACGGTGTCGTCGCTGTCTGCACTATTCGCATCTAAGGAGCAATTTAAATAATTGGAACTGTCTGATTTGCCCCACTCGTGTTTAGTGGCCCAATCTTAAGGTTTAATTCCCAAATACTTCAGGCCATCGCTTTTCTAAACCCAGCCTCGTGCAGGTGGGCGGCTTGATCCGTTCATCGCAAATCAGTAGCCGCCCGACCATACCGAGATTAAAGCATAGGCTCGTCCATACTTAAGCGTTGGCCTCATAAGTACCATTAAGTACTAGAAGAGCATTGTTTACTGGCGCTGGATAATTGCCGTTGCTGTCGGTGATAAACATCTGATTGCCTCCATCCACTGTGATGCCACTCAGACCACGCCCGGTCGTAGCACCTTCACGTCCGGAGAATCCTGACGAAAAGGCGCAGGCGAAAGGTAGATTTACTGCAATATTACCTGCGCCTGTTCCAGTATTTGGAACACGTACGACTACGTTAATAAACACTGTACGACCAAACTTTTTATACCGAATAGTGGAGTTGGCAGAACCAAGAGTGCCAGAACTACTTGAGACAGCGCCGTTTGTTGTGGACCATGGGCCAGCCATGCTACTAGTATTGCCAATTTGGATGTCAGAAGCAACAACTGGCGCACGAACATTAAGGAGGTTTCCAGAAGGAAGAGCGATGTCGAGGCCTGTAGAGCTACCAGCAATGCTTATGCGTTTGGAACCGTTCACCCAAGATATGTTATGGCTAAAAGCCATTCGAATTGCGGAATCCGATATACTCGCACCAATCGTATCTAAACCAATAATATGTGAGCCATTAATATTGTAAGATACCTGAGATGCAGTACCATCAAAGATTGTGTTATCGCTGATGCAGTTCCCTGCAAACCACATGCCCTGATACCATTGTGGACTGCCAGCCGAAGTTACAAAATGCGCAGCCGTGCATTTATAAGGGCCAGAACCAGTAACCCAGTAACCGAAAGAATGATAAGGGTGGGCAGGGTTACTACCCCAAGGTCCACCATCGCCATCAAAGTTGTTGATATCAGCTTCAATAACGTTGCCGGCTGCATTACAACCAGGAGTCAATGTAACCAAAGGATTCATTGACCAGCACTGGCCAGCACCCTGATAAGCAAAAACCTGTACACCAAGCCCTACCTGATTGTTACCTGCGCTAGTACTGCTGGCTCCACCCGAAGCAGTTTTTAAAATGATAGTGTCACCAACTACGGTATTTGCGGTCGGCGCACCACTTGCCGATACATCAATTGTCACTGAACGCGCGCCCTGAACGAGGTCAGGCGTGCCACGCCCGTCGCCGCCAGATGGGTAGTAGGTGGTGTGGGTCGGCGGGTTCACCATATCGGCAAACAGCGGGCTGAGTTGGGCTGCAGTGAGAGCGCCTGTCAGACCTTGAATGGAATCAACAGCCAAGAGGGTCATCCTTCAGATAGAGTGCCTGTCCGGCATTCCGAACATAAAGGGAACGTTACGATTCTCTAGGAATACGGTCAAGAAAATTTCAGGTCGCAGGCAAAGTTTCTAGCTAGCGGAAATTGAATAGGAATTTTTAGCAGGTTAGCGTCATGTGAACGAACATACCGCGTTTGGTATGCAGTGTGTTTGAACAAAAGCTGATGGTAGTCCGATAATCTTGAATTATGGAAAGTCAGTGGCAGTTGGAGGAAAGCAGCCCGGAAGTCGCCAAGGGCGGGCGGGGCCGGGCCGGCGCGGAGACTGGGCCGAGGCCAGTCAAGGTGCCCCGCACAACGCAGGCCAGGATGGACGAATACTGTCCAGAGACGTTGCGCTAGGCGCTCTTGCGGGTCATGCGGCGGCGCAGCTCGGCTAATTCGGCGCGCGTCGCTTCGATGTCCTCGGCCGACACAGGCGGGCGTGGCTCCGTGTCCGCCGGGTTCGGCTTGCCCACACGGCTCGGGTCATACCGGCCCCTGTTGGGGTCAGACTGGTCCACAACCACGGTGCGTTCGGCTTCAACGGTCATGCCACATCCTTCGGTAAGCCGGCTCAGCAACCCAGGCCGTGATGAGGCGGCACCCACGGCCCCGAGGGGTATAGATGACCTCGTACACCTCACCCAGCAATTCCCCGATCACCTGGAACCGAGGCTCAGCATAGCCACGGGTGTCCTCCCGTTCCAGCACGTATCCCGGGAAGATGCGGCTGATGAAGCCCAGGTCGAAACCCCGTGCCTCGAACACCTCGTCATTCTTGGCTGGGTCGAACTCCACCACGTCGAAGGCGCGATAGACGAGGCGAAACGGCTGCGGCGGCGGGGTCACGTTGCCAGCGACGCAACAATCTGGCGTTCCAAGACCTCGATGTCGGCCAGGATTTCAGCGCGGACCTCCTGGTGCGGGATGTCGGGGCGCGAATCGGCCAGGGCTTCGGACACTGCGGCGATCAGCGCCCGCCGCTCCACCTTCTCCAAGATTGCGGCTGACAGGGGAGCGGAAACCACCTGGCTCATGGTGCCTCCTTGATGGCGTCCTCGATGTCAAGCTGTTGGTTGCCCGAAGGCATTGTCTTTGCCGGCCCTTGCAGGCGTGCGCGCCGGCCGAGCTTGGACTGCTTCAGCTCGTGCAAGGTGGCGCGGTAAGCGTCACCTTCTTTGCGCCACCAAGCCAGGGTCACAGCGGTGATCGGCGCCCTGGAGTGGCGACGGACGACTTGGAACTGCACGCTGTAGTCGGACAGGCCATTGACCTCCAAGGCGGCTGCATCAAGGCATTTGCGGATGAAGTCGTTGCCCTGCTGGTAAGTGCCCTTGGGCACGCCCATCAGTTCGCGGAAACGCTCGACGGGGAAAGTCTCGACGCAGCGCTCCATGTTGGCGCGAAGCTGAATCAACTCGTAGAGGGTGATGGCGTATTTGCTGGTCATAGCGCAGACGGTAGTGGCTTTGATGCGGCCCCAACGCCCTGATGTGGCCAGCACGGGGGCGAGTTCCTCGGGGATGCCGAATCGCACGGTGCCACTGCCCGAAGCCGAGCGGTCGAAGAAGTTAAACAGGTGGGTGACGAGCACCCTCGGCTCGCCAGTGGTCGGCTCGGTGTAGGAGACGTGGACGACAACCTGCATAAGCCGCAGCAGGGTGTCAGCGAGGCGGTCGTTGCTCTCGTGCTTGGAGGTGCGCAGGGCCACAGCGGGGATTTGCCATTTGGTGCCAGGTTTTGTGAGCTGCCCGCTGTCGTGAGCGTGCTGGTAAAGCACGTTCAGGACGGCGCGATCCTGGGCTTCCAGGGCAGAAGCGCCGGTGATCTCAATCAACTCGACAGGCTTAGGAAAGCCTTCGGCAGTGGTGATCTGCTTCACGGTCAGAGACATACCCCCAGTCTAATCAGACCAGACACAGTATCAAGTCTGTTCTTTCTCACTCATTTGGTCGCGTTCTCAACCTACTTACCCGCATTTTTCGCCGCCCGTTTAGTCTGATCTACCCGCCCGTTTAGTCTGATCTACCCGCCCGTTTAGTCTGATCTACCCGCCCGTTTAGTCTGATTTAGGGTGTTTTTTCATAACAAAATCAATAGCTTGCGAGCCCCTGAAATTGAAGTTCAATGAAATTGAACTTTGCGCTGTGGGTAAATGTGGACAAACCGCCAAAAACGGCTCGGCCTGTGGATAAGTGCCGCGGTGCTCGCTGCGGGCAAGGGGTGGGTCCTCGCCATGCTCGCCATGCTCGCCGCCAAGCGGCGGCTGCGCGTGGCTGCGCGTGGCTCCGGTCCCGGCGCCAAGCGGCGCCGCCCTTGCCCTCCGCTGCGCGCCGTGGCGCCCTGGACGGGTCGGGACGAGGGGCGTCCCGACCATCAACCCGTGGCCTCCGGCCAGGGTCGAACAAGGGGCTGGACCAAGCAAGCAAGGCAGGCTCGGGAGGGAGGTTGCTCAATCCGAGGCCGGCGCTTCCGGGTCGGCGTGTTGTGGGCTGTCCTCTGCCGCACCCCCGAACAGGTCCCGCCAGCCTGCCTGGATGGCAGCCCCGGCATGGCTTGCCGCGGGCTTCCAGGACCCGGCGTGTTGCCAAAACGGAACAGCGGCAAGGCCCAGGACGGAGGCGACGGCCGCCAGGACCAGGCTGCTGACAGCCCTGCTCCGGGACCGGGACCGTCTTTGCCGGGCCAGCATCCGTCCCCGCAGGTCGCTCAAGTCCTCGCTCACTCCGGCTCCTTGCTTGCCCGAATCTTCCGTGTCGGCCGCGGCTTCGGTTATGGGAAGTCAGGAATTGTCAGGTGCCGGCCCGTCAGGACATGGCCAGCAAACGCTCTAGGAGCGCCGTACAGCGGCTTTGGCGCGCCTTCCGCATCCGACTACCACCCAAGAGGTAAACAGCCCTCAGCCGCGCTTAAAACCGCTTGATGGGTTGTCTCCGGTTGGGCAGGTCGAGGTCGCACCGCCGCATCGCGTCGGCGGCGGGCGTGTCCGCCAGGCTTCCCGTTCCAGAAAACTGGCGGCGGGCGCTTCCCGCGGTTAACGTATCGGCAACATATCCACTTTCCATTGCCGACATAGGCCCGACATGACGCTCACCGAGGCTGCGAAATGGGCGGGCGTCACCCGGCCCACGATCTTCAAAGCTTTGAAGAACGGCAAGCTGTCCGGGCAAAAGGATGATGCAGGGGAGTGGCGGATCGACCCGGCGGAGCTGGAGCGCGCTTACCAGCCGGGCAAGCAGGGAAACGTGTCGGGCAACACCGGACTTTCCGTACCCGACATAGCCGAGGCAATAGCGGCGAAGGACCGGGAAATAGCCCTGTTGCAGGACGCTTTGGCCGACGCACGGGTGCAGCGCGACCGAGCGATGGAACTGGCCGCGTCGCAGGTGCGGCTACTCACCCACCAGCAGAAGCAGGAAGCGTCAGCAGCCCCGCGCACAGGGTTGCGGCTGGGATGGTTCCGCCGGTCGAGGAACGGCTGATCCGGCAAGCCCTCAGTCGCGCCCGAAGCCGCGCGGCGGATCGATCTCCAGGCCGGACAGGTCGAGGTCGCACACCGCCCGCAGCGCGTCGGCCGTGGACGTGTCCGCCAGGCTCTCCGGCAGCCCGTCCAGCCATTGCTGGTAGTCGGCCTGTAGTTCGATCAGCTCCGCCACCGCATCACGCCAGCGCTGCGGCCGGCTGCGCCGGTCGGCGGGCCGGCGGTAGCGCAGCTTCACCGTGGCCGGCGTGTCGGCCGCGTGGGCGGCGCGGTAGCGGGCCTGCCGCTCGGCCGTGGTCATCGCGCGCTCGCCAAGGGGCTTGGGACCAGGGGGCATGAACTTCCTCTAATGCGTTACGTAACGCATTGCAATAGGTGGGCTAAGCCTGACGACAGCACCCATGCCCCGCTTGCCCGAGCAATTTGCATGTGCATTGCACTTGCAAAGTGAGTAAGGTTTGGCTTTGGCCGAGGAGGGTGCCATGCCGCGGGCGAGCCTGCGTCCCAAGGTGGAGAGCTTCAACTTTCGGGTGGACCCGGAGCTGAAAGCCGCGTTCACGGCGGCCACGGCCAAGGAAGACAAGCCGGCCGGGCAGGTGCTGCGCGACTTCATGCGGGCCTACGTGGAGCAGCGGCGGGAGCGGGGCTTCGCGGCCGAGGCCCGGCGGCAGTCCCGGCTCCTTGCCGAGCGCGCGGCCGATCCTGCCAGTGACGAGGCCGAGGTGATGCGCTGGATGGAGGACGTGTCCGACACCGAGGGCTGGACCGCGTGAAGCGGGGCGACTCGGTGACGGTTGTCAGCTCCGGCGACTACGGCAAGCCACGGCCGGCGCTGATCGTGCAAGCGGACGCCTACGCCGGGCATCCCTCGCTGACCGTGCTGCCGCTGACCAGCGAGCTGCACGACATGCCGATGCTGCGGGTCACGGTGGAGCCGGGCGAGAGTACCGGGCTGCGCCTGCGCTCGCAGGTGATGGTGGACAAGGCGACGACCATCCCGCGTGCGAAGGCCGGGAGCCGGATCGGCCGGCTGGACGAGGCCACGCTGGCGAGCGTGGGGCGGGCCTTGGCGATGTTCCTGGGGATTGGGTGATGGCAAGCGGCGGAACGTTCATGCTGCGCATCCCTCCCTCCCTGATGGAGGACGTGAAGGCGCTGGCCGCCCGGGATGCGGTGTCGGTCAACCGGTTCCTGGTGCAGGCTGCGGCGGAGAAGGTGGCCGCGTTGAAGGCGTGCGGCCACCTGGCCGAGCGTGCCGCCCGGGCAACGCCGGGTGATCTTGGGCGCGTCCTGGCGAAAGCCGGGACGGCGACGCCCATTCCTGGCGACGAGCTGCCGGAAGGCTGGCCGGAGAGCTGCGCCTGACCGCGGCGGTTCGACCTTCCCGCAAGCCGCCCGTTTCCTCACAACTGCCCGCCCGTTTGGTCACAATTGGCCGGCTTGGGTGCCTTCCCGGCTTCTTGGCTCTATACTGGTTTTGATATAACCTTCTTTCCGTGAAGCTGATCGCCTTTCAAGGGATCTCGTTGGACGACCTGCGGGCGTTCCCGCCGGAGGTGCGGCGGGAAGCCGGACACCAACTCGACCAGGTGCAGCGCGGGCTTGAGCCGGACGATTGGAGGCCGATGCCCAGCGTCGGGCCGGGCGTGCGCGAGGTACGGGTGCGGGACGAGGCCGGGGCGTTCCGGGTGATCTACTTGGCGACCCGGCCGGAGGCGGTGCATGTGCTGCACGCCTTCCAGAAGAAAACCCAGGCGATGGCCAAGCGCGACCTCGACTTGGCCCGGGCGCGGCTGCAAAGGCTAGAAGGGAGCGGGCCATGACGGAGACGGACGGCATTCCCGGGCAGGTGTTTGCGAGCGTTTGGGACGCCTTGGAGGACAGCCCGGCGGAGGCGGCCAACATGCGGCTGCGGTCGGAGCTGATGGTTGCGGTCAAGCAGGCCGTGGCCGGGTGGGGCGTGACCCAGGCCGAGGCCGCGCGCCGGCTGGAAGTGACGCAGCCGCGGCTAAACGACCTGCTGCGGGGCCGCATCGGCAACTTCAGCCTTGATGCCTTGATCCTGCTGGCCGAGCGGGCCGGGCTGAGCGTGCGCGTGCAGATTGAGCCGGCCGCGGCGTAAGTCTCACTCGGCCGCGCTCGCCCTGTCCGCCTCGAAGGCGCGCATCCCGCGGCGCTGCCACTGTGCCTTGAGGCTGGCGGGCGCTTCTCCTTGGCGTTCGTCCACGTGTTGCGGCTGCAGCCGATCTGCCAGGTCCAGCAGCGCGCCGAGCAGGGTTGCGCGGTCATCGTTCGTCAGCTCGACCAGCCTGGCCTTCTGCACGAGGCCGCCCAACTCGATAAGTTGGCGTGTGCGTGCGCGCCGTTCCTGCACCCAGTCACGGGTGTCGTGACGGGCGCGGGCGAGGGTGGTCCTATTCTGCTGCACGGTCAGGTGCCGGAGCTGCGCCGCTGTGGCCTGGAGTTCCCGGAGCAGGATCGCTGCTTGCGGCCTTCTTTCCCCGATTGCCCCCTGCTTGAAAGAAGGCGTGCCCGCGTTCGGTCCACCTCGCGACGGCTTCGGGTGACTTCTTGCTTTGCTCGACGGCAGCGAGCAGGGCACCGGCGAGGGCTTCCATGGGCAGGCTATCTGCGCCGAGGACCTGGACCAGCTCGCCGAGTTGGGTGGTCTTCTGCGACTTGACCTTTTTGGCCTTGTCCATGAGGGCCTGGAGTTCGGCGTCGAAATCGCGCGGCTTGCGGGCCATGGTTTCGGCTCCAATGTGATGGCGAGCGGATACCAGGCTAACAGCGCGCCAACTCTGCTGCCAAGTACCATCCACCCTGCCCCGCCATCAGACGCGATCTGCCCATCATTTCCGCTGCGGAGTGAAACGGAGCAGATCAGGAAATGCGCGCTTAAACATTGCGTTGCAATGTGCGCTGGCGGGCTGGTAGCTTGCCAAGGAACACGCGGGTCAACCTACCAAATGGCAATCTACCACTTCTCCGCCAAGGTGATCCAACGCTCGCGTGGCCGTAGCGCGGTTGCGGCTGCGGCCTACCGTTCGGCATCGGAGCTGGAGGACGAGCGCCTAGGTCGGAGCCATGACTTCACGGCCAAGGCCGGCGTCGTGCATTCCGAGATCATGCTGCTGGAGGGTGCGCCGGATCGTTGGCTGGACCGGTCGGCATTGTGGAACGAGGTCGAGGCGATTGAGCGGCGACATGACGCGGTGCTGGCGCGCGAGATTGAGTTTGCGATCCCGCGCGAGCTGTCGCAGTCCGCAGGCATTGCCTTGGCTCAGGACTTCGTGCGCGAGCAGTTCGTGGCACGCGGGATGGTAGCAGACCTCAACGTGCATTGGACGACGGCGGGCGACGGCGAAGCGCAGCCACACGCGCACGTCATGCTGACCATGCGGTCGGTCAATGGCGACGGGTTCGGCAAGAAGGAGCGCGGCTGGAATGACCGGGCGTTGCTGGTCGGATGGCGCGAGCGGTGGGCGGAGCTGGCGAACGCGCGGCTGGCGGAGCTGGACCATGACATGCGGATCGACCACCGCTCCTATGCCGACCAGGGGATTGCGCTGGAGCCGCAGAACAAGATTGGGCCGGCGGGGGCACGGCGCGAGCAGCGGGGCGAGGAGGCGGAGCGTGCGGCCGAGCACCGGGTGATTGCGCGGCGCAACGGCGAGGCACTGCTGGCGGAGCCGGATGCGGCATTGCGGATGCTGACGCAGCAGCACTCGACCTTCACGCGGGCCGACATAGCGCGGCTGGTGCACCGGCACACGGACGGGGCGGAGCAGTTCGCGGCAGTGATGGGGGCGGTTTCGGCATCGCCGGAGCTGGTGCGCTTGGGGCTGGACGGGCGCGGTCGGGAGCGGTTCAGCACGCGCGAGATGCTTGGGGCCGAGCAGCGCATGGAGGGCGCGGCGGAGACGCTGGCCGGGCAGGACGCGCACCGGGTGCTGGCGGTGGCAGGGACACGGGCGCTGCGGGCGGCGGAGCGGGGCGGGCTGGTGCTCGGGGACGAGCAGCGGGACGCCTTCCGGCATGTCACGTCGGGGCGGGACCTGGCTTTGGTGGTGGGCTACGCGGGCACGGGCAAGAGCGCGATGCTGGGCGTGGCGCGCGAGGCGTGGGAGGTGGCAGGCTTTCGGGTGCGAGGGGCGGCCTTGTCCGGCATCGCGGCCGAGGGCTTGGAAGCGGGCAGCGGGATCGCGTCGCGGACGCTGGCAAGCCTGGAGTACGGGTGGAAGGAGGGCCGTGACCTGCTGACCAGCCGGGACGTGTTGGTGATCGACGAGGCGGGTCTGGTGGGGTCGCGGCAGATGGAGCGGGTGCTGTCGGCGGCGGCCAAGGCTGGGGCCAAGGTGGTGCTGGTGGGCGACCCTGAGCAGTTGCAGGCCATCGAGGCCGGGGCGGCGTTCCGGGCTTTGGCCGAGCGGCACGGGGCGGTGGAGATCACGGAGGTGCGCCGGCAGCGAGCGGCGTGGCAGTGCGAGGCGACGCGGGAGCTGGCCACTGGGCGCACAGGCGAGGCGCTGGGGCGCTACGAGCGGGCTGGGATGGTGGAGGGTGCGGCCACGCGGGAAGGGGCCTGTACGGCGCTCCTGGACGCTTGGGACGCCGAGCGGCGGCGAGACCCCGGGCAGAGCCGTGTGATCCTTGCCTACCGGCGGGTAGACGTGGCCGAGCTGAACCGGCTGGCGCGGGAGCGGCTGCGGGCGGCGGGCGAGCTGGGCGTGGAGCACCAGGTCGCGACGGAGAGGGGCGAGCGGTGCTTTGCCGCGGGCGACCGGCTCATGTTCGGGCGCAACGAGCGGGCGCTTGGGGCGGGGCCGGACGGCCGCGGCGGGGTGGCGGTGAAGAACGGCACGCTAGGCACGGTGGAGGAGATCGACGCCGGTCGGCTTGTGGTGCGGCTGGACGGCGCGGGAGCGGATGGGCCGGCGCGGCGGGTGACGTTCTCGGTGCGGGACTACGCGGCGGTGGACCACGGCTATGCGGCGACGATCCACAAGGCGCAGGGGGTGACGGTGGACCGGGCGCATGTGCTGGCGTCGCGGTTCATGGACCGGCACGCGGCGTATGTGGCGCTGACCCGGCACCGGGACGGGGTGAGCCTGCACTACGGGCGCGACGAGTTCCTGGACGGGGTGGCCTTGGCGCGGGCACTGGGGCGGGAGCGGCTGAAAGACACGAGCCTGGACTACCCCGGGCCGGACGGGGCGGCGCGCGAGGGCGAGGACCTGGTGCGGCGCTATGCCGAGCGGCGCGGCCTGGACCCGCTGCGGCCGGAGAGCGCCATCGTGGTGCGGCCGGAGCCGGAGGCGTCCACCCAGGCTGAGCCGGCACGGGCGCCGCGGCCGGGCCGGTTCTCCGGGCTGCGGCTGGGGGTGGGACGGGTGGCGCCGGCGCGTGTGGCGGCGGCGGAGCCGGAGGAGGACGCCCTGTCGCGCGCCGTGGGGCGGTTCGCGCGGGCGTGGGAGGACGCGACGCGGATGGAGCGGGCGGGCCTGCCGGTGCTGCCGCACCAGCAGCGGGCCTTGGAAGACACGGCGGGGGTGGTGGACGACGAGCAGCCCGGGTTTGCGCGGGAGGTGGCGCTGACGCTGCGGGAACGGCCGGCGCTGGGCGCCCCTGCTGCGGGGGCGGCCGCGGGGCGCGCGGCGCTGATCGCCACGGCCGAGCTGGACGAGGTATGGCGGGCCGAGGAGGTGCGCCGGGAGGCGGAGCGGCGGGCGGCGCTGGAGCCGGTGTGGTCGCGGCTGACAGAGGAGCACCTGGAAGCGTGGCGGCGCAAGGAGATGGCCAGTCCCGCGACCTGGGGGCGGGGTCTGGCGCCGGAGCGGGTGGAGCAGGCGCGGGCCGAGCTGCGGCGCGGGGTGGAGGCGCTGCCGGAGGCGGAGCTGAAGCGGGCGGTGGCGCGGTGGCAGGAAGCGGACGCGCAGCGCCAGCGTGAGGTGCAGCGCCAGGCGGAGCGGCCACGCTCCGGCCCGAGCATGAGGATGTAGGGCCATGGACCACATCGAGCACGGAAGCGGGCATGGGGCGGCGGGGGAGGCGGACGCGGCGGAAGCGTTCGAGGCGCTGCGGGCGGAGGTGGCCGGGGTGTGCCGGGGCTTGGAGCGCCTGGACGGCCTGGTGCGGCAGGGGCAGCGCGATCAGGCCGAGGCGCGGGCGGGGGTGCCGGACTACAGCTTCACCCTGGGGACGCTGGCGAAGGAGCTAGCCACGGCGGGCAAGCGGCTGGGCGCCATCGAGGGCAAGCCGGCGCTGGGGCTGACGCCGTCCGGGTTCCAGGCGGAGCTGGAGGTGGCCGTGGCGGCTGCGGCCACCGCGTCGGGCACGGCGCTGCGCGGGGCGGTGCAGCGGGCCGAGGCGGCGGCAAGCGAGCTGGAGGGTCTGGTCGGGCGGGCGCACGGGCGAGGCGAGCAACGGGTGTGGCTGTGGGTGACCGGGCTGTGCGGGGTCATGGTGGGGGCGTCGCTGTGGTTGCTGGCCACGGGCGTGCTGCCGCGGAGCGGGACGCATTGGCTGGCGTCCCTGCTGGTCGGGGCCGGGGAATGGCAGGCCGGGGCGGAGATGATGGCCGGGGCCAACCCGACGGCCTGGGACCGGGTGGCGCGGCTTGACCGGGCGTGCGGGAAGGCGAGCACGGAGCTGTGCGAGGCGGCGCTGGCGGTGGGGACGACCTCGCCGGTGCAGTTCACCCAGCCGGTGCCAGGGGAAGCAAGGCCGGCTCCGACCGCCGCGGCGCCCGTGCCATCGCCGTCACGCGGTAAGGTGGGAGGTGGGCGATAAGCTGGCAGGATAGGCGCGATGTTCAACGGCGGCTGATCGGACGAGCCTTGGTGTTATCAAGCAACCTAGGTAGGTGAGGAAGAGTCGAAGGATCACGCGGGCCGAAGTACTCAGTCGCATGCTCCACAAGCCATACAGTTTGAACATAGCGGCGAAACAAGGGCAGCATGTCATCAGGATACATGCGCGCTTGGATTGTGATCTGCGGTGTCGTGTGTTCGTAGAAAGCAAAACTGTCACTAACAGTCGGATGGTTTTCACTTAGCCATTTTGAAAACCGCTTACCAACAGCAACATCCGGCCGTAACTCGGTCCCATCAGGAGCCTTACTGGCAAGAAGGTATCCAGTCAGCTCCATCTTACCGGAAACCATGACAATTAATTCACTGATGATAGAGAACCAGCCAACCGGAACCCGATCATGGTTAACTGCTGCGCGTGCATAGAACGCAGGGACTCTAGATTGTCCGAGCGAAAACGACCCGGTTCTACGTAGTGTTGGGATAACGGTCCCGGTAATCCACTTACGAGGCCCAGTCACCTCATAGACGCCAAAACGGCCAGCCTCATTTTGTTGCGCAAACCTTCGTTTAAACGACAGGAACTGACCCTCAACCAGAACAAGGGCTTGCGTGTTG
>CAXTCN010000101.1:0-15476 GCA_964242575.1 uncultured Acetobacteraceae bacterium
CGATGACCCGGGCGCCCGCGGGCGCCATCATGTCCACGGCGTCAAGGAAGAACCAGTGAAGTGCTGTCACTTGAAGGACCCGTTCCACCCGGTGCCGTCCCGCTCAGCCATCAAATTGCCTGGCGAGCTTCTACCCCGACCGCGGCCGATCCACCGTTGCAACAGCACCCCTGCATTGTCGGGCCAAGGCTTCCTCAGCGCCGTCAGGCGAGCCCGAACAGCGCCGCCGCGTTGCCGCCAGCGACCGACGCCTGCGCCTCTGGCGACAGGCCGGCGGCTTCCACCGTTCCCAGAGGATCATCGTCGCCCATGTCGAACGGGTAATCGCTGCCCAACAGCACGCGGTCCGCGCCCACCAGCGACACCAGCATTGCCAGCAGCCGCGGGTCGAACACCACCGTGTCATACCACATCCGCCGCAAATAGGCCGACGGTGGTTCAGCCGTCAGCCGGCGGATTTCCGGGCGGCGACGCCAGGCATGGTCGAGACGGCCGATCAGGAACGGCAGGCAGCCGCCGCCGTGCACGATCAGCACGCGCAATTCAGGGTGCCGGTCCAGCACGCCGCCCAGCATGAGGTGGTTGGTGGCGATCACCTCCTCCAGAGGGTTGCCGACCGTGTTGACCATGAAGAACGGCGACAGCCGCGCGCCGTCGGAGAAGCCGAGCGGGTGCAGGACCACAACTGCCCCGAGTGCCGCCAGCCGGGCCCACAGCGGGTCGAGGCTAGGATCTGATAGCTCCGCCGTCCCAGCGCGGGTGTCGATCTGGAACCCGCGCAGGCCGAGCGCCTCCATGCCGTGCGTCGCCTCGTCCAGGGCGGCGTTGGGTGCGGTCATGGGCAAAGTGCCGAGGCCGGTGAAGTGCGCCGGGTCGGCCGCGACCATCGCCGCGACACGTTCGTTCTGCAGGCGGGAAATCTGGATGAGCAGCTCCGGTTCCGCCCAGTAGTGCTGCTGGCCCGGCGCGGGCAGCACCAGTTGCCGGTCCACCCGCATCGCCGCCATGTCGGCTAGTCGGACCTCGGCTTCGAGGAAGCGCCGCTTGAGGTCGGGGAACTGCGCATGGTCCACGGCACGGCTCTCGGGCGCGAGGTCACGCTGGTAAGGCACCGCCGCCAGCTCAGGCCGGCCCTCGACCAAGGCGTTCACGGCCGGGCAGAGCGTGTGGGTGTGGGCGTCGACGATCATGCGCGCTCCCTAATGGATGCCGAGGAAACGGGTCAGCCCGGCATGGTCCGCTGCCACGGCCGCCGCGTCGGCACGGTGCACGATGCGGCCGGTCTCCAGCACCGCCACCCGGTCCGCGGTCGCAAGCGCCGAGTACAGGTTCTGTTCCACCAGCAGCACGCCCAAGCCGTCCGCGCGCAGCCGGGCCACCACGCCCTCCAGAGCCTGCACCATCACCGGCGCCAGACCTTCGCTGGGCTCGTCCATCAGCACATAGGCCGGGTCGGCCATCAGCGCCCGGCCAATCGCCAGCATTTGCCGTTCCCCGCCCGACAGTTGGTTGCCACGGTGGCCGCGCCGCTCCGCCAGCCGGGGAAAGGCGTCGAACACGCGGGCCAAGGTCCAGCCCGAGGTGGCGCGGGCAGGTTTCAGCAACGTCAGGTGCTCGACCACGGTCAACGATGCGAACAGCCGCCGACCCTGCGGCACAAGCGCGACGCCGGCGCGCGCCACGCCCTGCGGCGGCAGCCTGGTCAATGTCGTGCCATTGAGCTCCACGCGCCCGGCCGTCACGCGCGGGCTGGACAGCCCCATCATGGCGCGCACCAGGCTGGTTTTGCCCATGCCGTTGCGGCCGAGCAGGGCGTGCACCTCGCCGGGTCGCAACTCCAGCGTGACGCCGTGCAGGACGGCGGCGGGACCGTAGCCGGCATGCAGGCCCTCGACCCGCAAGGTCACGCGGCGGCCCGGTGCGGCGTGCCCAAGTACACTTCCTGCACGCGCGGGTCGCCGCGGACGGCATCCGGCGCGGCCTCCAGCAACACGCAGCCCTCGTGCATCACGGTCACGCGGTCCACCAAGCCGAGCGCCAAGTCCATGTCGTGCTCAATCAGCACCATGGCGATGTCGCGCGGCAGCGCCCGTACGATGTCGGCGACCAGCGTGCGCTCGGACGGCGACAGCCCGGCCGCCGGCTCGTCCAGCAGCAACAGCCGCGGCGCCTGCACCAGCGCCATCGCCAGCTCAAGCTGCCGTTGCTCGCCGTACGACAGGTCCCGGACCCACTCGGTGTCCCGCCGCGCCACCCGGCACACGCTGAGCGCCGAGGCGATGGCGGCGGCACCTTCCGCGCCCACGCGGTCGGCGCGCCAGGGGTTCCATTTGGCCCGGCTCCGGCCGCGCACCGCCAGCCGCATGTTCTCGGCGATGCTCAAAGCTGGGAACAGGTTGGTGATCTGGAACGTGCGGCCGACGCCGAGCCGGGCGCGCCGCTCGGGGTTGGCCGCGGTCACGTCTTGGCCGCTCAGCCGGACATGCCCGGCGGACGGGCGCACCATGCCGCTGATGGCGTTGAACAGCGTGGTCTTGCCGGCGCCGTTCGGCCCAATCACCGCCCGGCGCTCGCCCGGCGCGAGCTGCATCGACACGCCGCCCACCGCACGCAGCGCGCCGTAGCGGACGATGACGCCGTCCAGCTCCAGCGCCGGGTGGCTCACCGCACGCCCTGGAACGCGCGGGAGTACGAGGGCTGGCGCATGTAGGTTTCGGGGTCGTAGCCCCAGAACTGGTCCACGCGCTCATAGGTGGCGATCGGCACGTTGACCAGCTTGCCGTCGGCGCGGCGCTCCACCCGGCGAATTTGCGCGTCATAGACCGGGTTGCCGTAGGGATCGAGGCGCACGGTGGTGCCGAGCGGGCTGCCCTCCAGCTCGGTCTCGCGCACCGAGCGCAGCAGCGCCTCGCGGTCCTCGCCGCGCCCGCCGATGCGCTTCAGCGCCTCATGCAGCCACATCGCCCCGCTGTAGTGGCTGAAGCCATACAAGGACGGCAGCTTCTGGTAGCGGCGTTCATACGCCGCGACGAACTCCTGCGTTTTGGGGTTAGGCGAACCCTCGGCGAAGTGCGCCGACGACACGATGCCCTCGGCCTCCGGACCCATGGTGCGGATCAACGACTGGTCCACCGCGTTCATCGAGCCCAGCAACGGGATGCGCCGCTTCAGGCCGAATGAGTTGTACTGCTGCACCACGCGGGTGCCGTCCGCGCCGGTCTCCATGGCAAAAACTGCGTCAACCCCGGCATTCGCCAATTGCCCCAGGTACGGCGAGTAGTCCGCGGTGCCGAGCGGGTGCCAGAACTGCTGCGTCACCTGGCCGCCAAGCTCGGTGAACTTCTGGGTAAAGCCGCCGCACTGCTCGTGGCCGAAGGTGTAATCTTGGCTGAGCGTGGCGATCTTGCGGTAGCCTTGTTTATAGGCCCAGTCCGCCAGCGGCCGGCTAAACTGGCTGGCGGAGTAGCCCGCCACCCGGATCACGTTGGGGACGCGGGCGCGCTGCGTCAGGTCATCGGCGGCGATCACCGGGATGAAGTACGGCGTGCCGTTGCCGCGGACGTAGTTGGCGACCGCAAGGCCAGTGTTCGCCAGCAGGTTGCCGACCAGGAAGTGGGCGTTGCCCTGTTCCACAAGCCGCCGGGCCTTTTGCAGCGCGGTGTCGGGATTGGAGGCGTCGTCCTCGACGGTGACCTCGATGGGACGGTCGCCGACGCGGTTGCCGACCGTTTCGAAGAACATCTGAAATCCCTCGACGATCTCCCGGCCGCCCGCAGCCGCGACGCCGGTCAGCGGCGCCATCAGCCCGATGCGCAGCGGGCCGGAGCCTTGCGCGCGCACGATGGACGGCGCAGCGAGCGCCGCCCCGGCCAGCAACAGGTGTCGGCGTTTCATCGCAGTCCTCCTCGGTTATGGGAGCGCCCGAGCAACAGGCGAGCCTTGCCCACCAGGCCCTCCGGCGCGAATAGCATCACGGCGATGGCGGTCAGACCCAAGACCGTCGTCCAGCGCTCGGTCCAGGCGCTGACCACTTGTTCCAGCGCGATCAGCAGCGCCGCGCCGGCCAGCGCGCCAAACAGGGTTCCGACGCCGCCGATGATGGCCATGAGCAGGCCCTCGACCGACTGCGACAGCGCCACCGAGGTCGGGCTCACGAAGTTGTTGTAGATTGCATAGAGCGCGCCGGCGCAGCCCGCCATGGTCCCGGACGCGACAAACGCCGCCAGCAGGTGCGCCGTCACGCCGTGGCCGAGCGCCTGCATACGGGATGGGCTGTCCTTGATGCCGCGCAGCGTCAGGCCGAACGGGGACTGCACCAGCCGCCACATGGCGAACGCCAGCGCCGTGCCTGACCCGAGCACGACCCAGTAGAGAATGGCCGGGTCGGCCAGCCAGCCCTCGCGCAGGTTGCCGCGCAGGCCGTTCTCGCCGCCGGTGACCCCGGTCCAGCGCAGGCTGACGCCCCACACGATCAACCCGAGCGCCAGGGTCAGCAACAGGAAATAAACGCCCGAGGTGCGTACCGCGATGGCGCCGAACAGCAGCGACAGCAGCGCCGCAGCGGCGATCCCGGCGGGGACCGCGGCCCAGAGCGGCTGCCCGCCTGCGCCCGAACACCAGATCACGACGTAGGTGGAGGTGCCAAAGATCGCGCCATGGCACAGCGGCGTGCGCCCGGCGTAGCCCGCCAGCACGTCGACCGACATCGCCAGCAACGCGAAAATCAGGATTTCAGTGGCGATGCCGAGCCGGTACGACGCCAGCAGCCACGGCATCGCCGCCAGCGCCGCCAACCCAGCGATGGCGAACGCAGCCTTCACGCCGGCTTGCCGAACAGGCCATACGGCCGGAACGCCAGCAACAGCACCATCGGCCCGAACACCACGAAGTAGGCGAGCTCCGGAAACCACACCTGCCCGAAGGTGTTCAGCAGCCCGATCAGCAGCGCGCCCAGTGCCGCGCCGCCCAGGCTGCCCCGCCCGCCGATGATGACGACCGCCAGAGAAAACACCAGGATCTCGGCGTCGGCGCCCGGGTAGATCGACAGGAACGCGCCGCCCAGCACGCCGCCCAGCCCGGCCAACGCGGATCCGAGCATGACAGCAAACAGGAACACCCGCCCGATATCGATGCCCGTCGCCGCCACCATCTCCGCATCGTCCACCCCGGCGCGGATGATGGCGCCGAGCCGCGTGCTGTGCAGCAGCAGCCAAAGCGCGGCGAACACCGCGACCCCGGCCGCCAGCACGAACAGCCGGTACTTCGGGTAGAATACGCCGCCCACTTCGGCCGCGCCCTGCAATGCGTCCGGCACCGGCACGGTGAAGGTGTCGCCGCCCCACACGACCAGCGCCAGGTCATTCAATACGAAGGCGACGCCCACGGTCATCAGCACCTGCCGCAGCTCGAAGCCCGCGACGAACCGCAGCAGGCCGCGGTCGATCATGAGGCCCACCAGCGCCACGCCCGCCATCGCCGCCAGGATGCCCAGCAGGAACGAGCCGGTGGCGGTCGCGGCCGCGAAGCCGAGATAGCCGCCCAGCAGGTAAAGCGCCCCGTGCGCCAGGTTCACGATGCGCAGCAGCCCGAAAATCAGCGTGAAGCCGGACGCCACCACGAACAGCAACGCCGCGAACGTCACGCTGTTGAGCAACTGGAGGCCCAGCATCAAGCGGCTTGTCCTCGCCACCAGTCGAGGATCGCGGAGCCATCCATGAACACCGCATCAGGCGACGCCGCGAGGTGCGCCAACGCCTCCCGGAAGTAACGCAGGCGGTGCGGCGCGCCCATGATGTACGGGTGAACCACCAGCGCCATCACGCGCGCGCCGGCCCGGCCGTCCTCGCGCAACTGTTCGAACTGGTCGATGGCGCGGTCGCGGTACTCGCGCGCAGCGTGGTGCTGGATCAGCATCATCGCGACATCGTTACACTCCTGGGTATACGGCACGCTGGCCAGCGGCCCGGCGCGGGTGCGCAGCCACGCCGGCTGGTCGTCCAGCACCCAGTCGCAGCAGTACTCGTAGCCCGCGCGCACCAAGTGCTCCGGCGTCTCCCAGGTCTCGGTCAGCCCCGGCCCCAGCCAGCCGCGCGGGCGCGACCCGGTGAACCCGGCGATGGCCTCGGTGGTGCGCCGGATATCGTCTGCCTCGTCCGCCACCTTCTGCATGCTGCGCTGGGTGTAGCCATGGCCCAGGAACTCCCAGCCCCGCTCGCGCGCCGCCTCGGCAATGGGCTGGTATGCGGCGATGGCAGCGCCGTTGATGGCGAGGGCCGGACGGACACTGAGGCGGTCCAACACCTCCAGCATGCGCCAGAAGCCGACGCGGTTGCCGTACTCGTGCCACGCCCAGTTCGGCACGTCCGGCATGGGCGCACCTCCGGCCGGCGGCGTCAGCACGGTGCGCGGCATGGGCTGCAGCGGGTCCCACTCCTCGATGTTGACGATGACCCACACCGCCACGCGCTGTCCGCCGGGCAGCCGCAGCGGCGGCCGGCCATGCATAGGCGTGAAGTCCAGCCGCTCCGCCGGCAGCATTCCGCCGGGCGGCGGCGCGTTCATGGATGAACCGCGGCGTGGGCGTTATACCAACGATACAGCTCCGCGCCGTTCAGGTGCACGACGCCGGGCTGGCGGCCGACGTGCTCGTAGATTTCTTCAAGGTAGCGGATGCGGTGCGGCTGGCCGCTGATGTAGGGGTGGATGGCGATGGCGACGATTTTCGGCCGCTCGTCCGCCTCCTGCAGCAGCCGATCGAACTGGTCCAGCACGCGCCGGCGCCAGTACTCGCTCTCATGGTGCTGGACGATCATCATGGGAATGTCGTTCAGCTCAACGCTGTAGGGCAGGGTCACCAGCGGGCCGTTGTCCGTTGCAATGACGCAGGGCTCGTCGTCCCACACCCAGTCGCCGATGTAGCGCACCCCGGCCTCCGCCAGCAGCTCCGGCGTCTCCAGCGTTTGCGTCAGCCCCGGGCCGAGCCAGCCGACCGGGCGCGTGCCGGTGAACCGCTCCAGCGCGTCCATCGAGCGGTGAATCATGCCGCGCTGGTCCTCGATCTTGTGGATCGGCATCTGCTCCCAGGCGTGGCCCATGAACTCCCAGCCAGAGTCGCGGCACGCCGCCGCCACCCGCTCGTAGTCCTCGCAGACCCGCGCGTTGACCGACAGCGTCGGGCGGATGCCGAGCCGTTCATACAGGCGGTGGAAGCGCCAGAACCCCACGCGCATGCCGTACTCGTGCCAGGCCCAGTTGGGCACGTCCGGCAGCAGCACCTGGCCGGTTGGCGCCGGGATGACCTGGCGCGCCATGGGCCGGGCGATGTCCCAGACCTCCAGGTTCACGATAGTCCAGAACGCGAGCTTGGCGCCGCCGGGCAAGGGCGGCAGCGGCGGGCGGTCGATGATCGCCGAGTACGGCGCACGGCCGCGCGGCTCGGCCGGCCCGCTCACGCCGCGTGCTCCGGCTGGCGCAGCAGCTCGAGCGCCTGCGCCGCCGTAAGCACCCTTGCGAACGCCGCCGACAGGCACAGCAGCGCCGCCGCGTGGTGGTCCGGCCCGTCCATGGTGTCAACGCAGTCCTCGACCACCACGACATCGTAGTCCCGCACGTTGGCGGCGCAGGCGGTCGCGAGCACGCAGGAGTTGGTGTTGATCCCGGTCAACAGCAGCGTATCGGCGCCGATGGCCCGCAGCCGCAAATCGAGGTCAGTTGCCACGAAGCAGTCATAGCGCTTCTTGGTGTCCACCACGGCGTCGCCCGGCGCCAACAGGCCCGGCATCAGCTCCGTTCCCGGCGAGCCCTCGATGTTGTGCCGCATGACGTTGCGCCGGGTTCCGGTCGCGGTGCGGGCGCGCCAGAACGGGTTCAGCGCGATCTCGGATGCATCGCGGTAGCAGGTGACGCAGTGGATGACAGGCACGTCGGCCTCCCTCGCGGCGGCCAGGAAGGCCCGGTTTCCGTCAACCAGCCGCCGCGCGACCGGCTCCGGCGCCGGCATGGTCGCCACCGTGAGGTCGAGGTGGCCTCGGTGTAGATCGATCGCCACGACGGCTGCGCGCAGGCGTACGCTCACCGAAAATCACCGCAGCCGGTTGACGGCAGGATTGCGTCCATGTGCGGCTCCTTCCTCAGTACAACGTGAACCGTGGCGCGTTCGGTCGTACGGGGTCAAGCTGTTTGAATACAATCTCCAAGCTATCATTTTAGGACTTAATCGGTTTACGCCCAATACGCAGGCACTCTGCCTGTGCCGAGGGCGCAGATGGATACAAAATGGGAAATGAGCTTGTCGCAATTCGCAGCCCTGACAGTCACTGAGCAACTCCGGGCTTGGGTGACGCAAGGCCGCCTGGTGCCCGGTGCCAAGATACGCGAGCAGGCGCTGGCGCTGGCGCTCGGCGTCTCCCGCACTCCGGTGCGCGCGGCGCTGCATGCGCTCGCGTCCGAAGGGCTGCTGGACTATGCCGTGAACCGAGGCTTTGCGGTGCGGAACTTCGCGTCGGATCCGATGGAAGAAGCGTTCGAAGTCCGAGCCGCGCTCGAAGGGCTGGCCGCCCGCTTTGCTGCCACCAGGGGCCTAGCGGCCGGGCCACGCAGCGGCGCCGAAGCGGCGTTGGACGACGGCGAAGCCGTTGTCGCCTCAGGAAGGGCGAGCGAGGCAGCGCGCGCAGCCTACCGTGACGCTAACGTCCGCTTCCATGAGGCGGTGTTGGAGGGGTCAGGCAACCGGCAGCTGCAAGATCTGACTCGGCTGACGTTGAACCGTCCGGCCACGTCGCACCATCGCATCGTCGCATTCACCGCGCTCGATATTCGCCGACGCGTCGACGACCACCGCCGTATCCTGGAAGCGATACTCGCACGGGACTCCTGGCGCGCCGAGCTGCTGATGCGCGAGCACGTCGTCAGCATCGCGCGCATCGCGACCTCGCCGTTGAAATGATGCACGCGGCGGCAGGCGCAGGCAGCGACGTCGCCGTGCGCGAGCCCATACCGATGCGGGGCTCCTCGGCCGAATGGACCATCGAACACCCTCACCCTGGCACCGACGCACTGGAAGAGTGTGAGTTCAGGAAGCCGGGGAAAGGAACTTTTCCAACGCCGCTACGAACGCCGTCGTATCCTGCAGTTGCGGAACGTGCGCGAGGCCGGGCAGCTCCACAAGCCGCGCATCGGGCATCAGCGCCGCCAATTCCTGGGCCATGGGCGGAGGCGTCGCCTCATCGCCTTCTCCCACCAGGATGAGGGCAGGGACGCGCAGGTTCCGCACTGGCTCGCGCAGGTCTAGTTCGGCCAGAACGGCACAGGCGGCAGTGAACACGGACGGGTCGGTAGCCAGGAAGCGCACGCGCCGTTCCGCCATCAGGGACGGATTGGCGTCCTGGAACGCCGGGGCGAACAGCCGGCGCATGGCGGTGTCGGCGATGGCTGTCAGGCCTTTGGTGCCCGCCGTAGCGGCCATGCCCCGGAACGCCGCCCGGCCCGGCCCGCTGAACGTGGCGCCGGTGCCGGCCAGCACGAGCCTGCTGACCAGATCCGGGTGGCGCAACGCCAACACCAGGGCGACGAAGCTGCCATAGCCGTTGCCGATGATGGCAGCTGGGGCGCCCGCGTCCTGCACGGCATCAGCCAGTCGGTCTGCCACTGCTTCCAGCCCGGGCGCCACGGGCGCGGAGCCGCCGAAGCCCGGCAGGTCAGGTACGATCACCCGGTGCTGCCCGGACAACGCGGCGGCGAGCGGGGCGCAACTGCCGGCATCGGCAAGCAGGGAATGGAACAGCCACACCGTCGAGCCAACGCCCGTGACCAACGCCTGGACGGTGCCACCGGCGAAGTGTTGGACCATGTGCCTGAACCTTCCTTGTTGACCACCGTGACCTATCACGGTGTCCCGCTTCCAGCCAGATCGTGCGGCTGTAGATTAGGCTGGGCTGCGGAACAACGTTGACCTGAAATATCACATCAAGCACTGTTCCTGAGAATGCTGAGGAGCCGACGTGCTGCTGCGAGACGACCTCTATGCCGCCATCCGGACCAGCATCCTGGATTGCCGCCTGCCGCCCGGCGCCGAGTTGCGTGAGCAGGCGCTGGCCGGGCAGTACGGCGTGAGCAAGGCCCCGGTGCGCGACGCCCTGCTGCGGCTGGAGCAGGAACGGCTGGTGCGCGTGCGTCCGCGGCAGGGCTACCAAGTGGCGCCTGTATCAGTTGCGGAGGCACGAGACCTGCTGCAGTTCCGCGCCGTGCTGGAGCCAGCTTGCGCCACCGCGGCGGTCCGGAATGCGGGGGACGCGCAGCTGGAGGCCCTGGAGGCTTTCGCCCGCAACGGTCCGGCAGATGGGTTCATCGCCTACAACCGCTGTTTCCATTCCACCTTGGCCGACGCGGGCGGCAACAGCCGCATGGCGGCAGCAGCGCACGACTTGGTGGCGCAGGCGGACCGGCTGGTCCAGGTGAGCCTTGATGCAATCCAGGGGCGCGACCCGGAGCGCCTGGTGGCGGAGCACGTGGCAATCGCGGCGGCGCTCCGCGCGCGCAACGGCCGGCAGGCGGCGCGGCTGGTGCGCGAGCACCTGGCTGCGGCGGAGCGGCGCATCCTGGCAGCGCTGGGGCGACGGCCAATCATCGAATAAGGGCCGCCGCGAGAGCGGCCCATGCGGAGGAGCACTACCATGAGCGCGAGCGTGAATGCCGGAGCCCGGCTGGACCGGTTGCCGGTCTCCTCTTTCCACCGCCGCATCCTGCGCCTGATCGGCCTAGGCATGTTCTTTGACGGATTCGATATCTATCTGGGTGCCGCGGTGCTGGGCGCCACGCTCCGATCCGGCTTTTCGACCCTGGGCGAGAACGCCGCCTTCGTGTCCAGCACCTTTCTGGGCATGATGCTCGGTTCCGCGCTGACGGGCTTCCTGGGCGACCGCTACGGACGGCGGTTCACCTACCAGGCCAACCTGGCCGTGTTCGGCCTCGCCTCGATCGCTGCCGCCTTCGCGCCCAACATGACGGTGCTGATCGCGTTGCGCTTCGTCATGGGCCTGGGCCTCGGCGCCGAGAACGTCGTGGGCTACTCCACCATGACCGAGTTCGTGCCGCCCGCCCGGCGCGGGCGCTGGCTGGGCTTCATCGCCGTGTTCGTGGTCGCCGGCCTGCCGGTTTCGGCGCTCGCGGCGTGGCTGCTCGTGCCGAGCTTCGGCTGGCGGATCATGTTCATCCTGGGCGGGATAGGGGCGTTGCTGGTCTGGCAGGCGCGCAAGAGCCTGCCGGAAAGCCCGCGTTGGCTGGAAAGCGTCGGGAGGCAGGAGGAGGCGGAGACGCTCATGGCCGCCATTGAGCGGGAAGCGTCCGGCGGCGCCCCGCTGCCGCCGCCCGCGCCGCCGCCCGCCGCCGTCCCGTCCCGTGCACTCGGCACCTTGTTCGTGGCGCCGTTGCTGAGCCGCATGATACTGGGCAGCGTATGCCTGATCGTGGTGAACACGCTCATCTACGGGTTCATTACTTGGCTGCCCACCTTCTTCGCCCGCCAGGGCCTTTCGATCGCGACCTCGTTCGGCTACTCGCTGGTTATGGCGCTTGGCGCCCCGGCCGGCGCGCTCATCGGCGCGCTCCTCGTGGACCGGATGGGGCGGCGGCGAATTATTGTCGCCGCGTCTGCGCTGTCCATGCTGTTCGGCTGCATCTACCCCTTCGTGCACGATCCGGTGTGGCTGCCCATCGCGGGCCTCGCGCTCACGGTGCCGATCTACGTGCTCGTGGCCGTGCTGTTCGGGGTCTACATTCCCGAGCTATTTCCCACGGAGGTGCGGCTGCGCGCGTCGGGCATCTGCAACACCTTCGGCCGGGGTGCCACGGTGCTGACGCCGTTTCTGGTTGTGCCCTTGTTCACCACCTACGGCGTCGGCGGCGTGCTGGCGCTCATGGTGGGGTTGCTGGCAATCTTAATTGTGACCGTGCTGGCGTTGGGCGTGGAGCCGAGCGGACGGCGGCTTGAGGAAGTGGCGCTGGACGATCTGGCCGCTCCCCCCATCTCCGTGCTCGGCAGGGCTGGAGAGACACGGTGAGCTATCCCTACTTTGGACGGCGCGAGGATGCGAGGCTGCTGACGGGCGCCGGGCGTTACACGGCGGATTGGAAGCTGCCGGGCCAGTTGCACGCGGCGTTCCTGCGCGCGGACCACGCGCACGCGCGCATCCTGTCCATTGACGCCGCTGCTGCCCGGGCCGCGCCGGGCGTGGTTGCGGTGCTGACGGGCGAGGATGCCCATATGGCGGGATACAGCCGCGGCAAGGCGGCGCTGCCCTACAAGGGCCGTGGCGGCGAGGCCTTGCTCACGCCGCACGGCGCGGCGCTCGCGCATGGGCGCGTGCTTTACGTGGGCGATCCCGTGGCCCTGGTCGTGGCCGAAACTCCGGCCCAGGCCCAGGACGCGGCGGAGCTGGTCGTGGTGGACTACGACATGCTGCCCGCGGTCTCCGACATGGAGGCGGCATTGGCCGAGGGCGCGCCGCAACTGCACCCGAACGTGCCGGGCAATCTGTGCTTCGACTACGAGTACGGCGACCCGGCCGCCACCGAGGCCGCGTTTGCCGAGGCGGCGCATGTAGTCTGCCTGGACCTCACCAGCGACCGCGTGGTCGGCAACCCCATGGAGCCTAAGGCGGCGCTGGCGCGGTGGGATGGCGACGTGCTGGACCTTTGGACCGGCACCCAGGGCATGGTGGCGCTGCGCGACTCCTTATGCGGCCTCACTGGCCTGCTACCTGGGCAAGTCCGCGTGCGTGCGCAGGACGTGGGCGGCGGCTTCGGCATCCGCGGGCCGGCCTATCCCGAGCATGCCGCGCTGGCGCTTGCGGCGAAAGTCACTGGCCGCCCGGTCAAGTGGGTCGCCACCCGGTCCGAGACCTTCCTCAGCGACTATCACGGCCGCGGCCTGCGGATGCATGGCGAGCTGGCGCTAGACGCGGAGGGCCGGTTCCTCGCCATCCGCCACGCCTGGGTGTGCGACCAGGGCGCCTATCCCGTGGCGACCGGGCCGCTCATCAGCACGCTGAACCCGGCCATGATGTGCACCGGCCCGTACCGCATCCCCGCCGTATACGGACGGCACCGCCTGGCGCTCACTAACACTGTGCCAATCACCGCCTACCGCGGTGCCGGACGGCCCGACATGGCCTACGCCGTCGAGCGCCTGGTGGAGGAGGCAGCCCGGCAAGTAGGCATGGATCGCCTGGAGCTTCGCCGCCGCAACCTCCTGCCGGCGGATGCTTTCCCTTACCGCCTGCCCACGGGCGGTCCAATGGCGGCAGTGTACGACAGCGGCGATTACGCCGGGCTGCTGGACGCGGCGGCAGAAGCTGTGGACTGGGCGGGCTTCGAGGCCCGCCGCGCCGAGGCGGTGGGCCGCGGCAAGCTGCGCGGCATCGGCGTCGGCGTGTTCGTGGAGCCGTCTGGCGGCGTGGTCCCGCGTGACGAGGTGGCCATCACCTTTGGCGCCGACGGGGGCGTGCGCGTGCACAACGTCACACATTCCTCCGGCCAGGGGCACGAAACGGTGTTCCCCGAGATCGTCGCCGCCGTGCTCGGGCTCGACCCATCCGGCATTACGCTGCATCAGGGTGACCCGGACGGGCCAGCTCTGTTCGGCGGCGGCGCTTTCGCGTCCCGTTCCATGCTCGCGCATGGGGCTGCCACCTCCGTTGCAGCCCGCGAGGTGGTCCGCAAGGGTAGGGCGCTCGCCTCCGACGCGTTGGAGGCTGCCGAAAGCGATATTGAGTATGAAGCCGGCGCCTACCGCATTGTAGGAACGGACCGCCAAGTCACGTTGCTGGAACTGGCCCGGCCCGCCGAGGGCCAGGAGAGTGGGCCGCTGGACACCACGACAGAGCTGCCCGCGAGCCGCGCTTACCCGTCCGGCGCGCATGCGGTGGAGGTGGAGGTTGATCCAGAAACGGGGGTGGTGTCGCTGGAGCGTTACATCGCTGTGGATGATTGCGGCGTGGTGCTGAACCATACCTTGTTGGACGGACAAGTTATGGGCGGCATTGCGCAGGGCCTTGGCCAGGTGATGGGGGAGCAGTGCGTGTATGATGAGGGCGGCCAACTCCTATCGGGTAGTTTCATGGACTACGCCATGCCGCACGCCGACATGCTGCGCGGCCTCACGTTGCTGGAGCGCCCGGTGCCTTCGCCCAACAACCCGCTTGGTGTGAAAGGCGCGGGCGAGGCAGGCACCACCGGCTCGCTGCCGGCGGCGATGAACGCGGTGCTGGATGCGCTTCGCCCGGCAGGGGTGCGGCACCTAAACATGCCGGCTTCGGCGCAGCGGGTTTGGCAAGCCTTGCAGGCCGGAACACCAATGAGCTAGGGCGCCCTGCGTCGGAAATTGGCCAGCACGCGCTGCCTGTATCGCTCCTCGTAACAGGAGGCCCCGGGATCGATGTAGGCCGTGCCGTGTCGCAGGGTGTTGTAGAACAGCACGGCGATCTTGCGCGCGGTGGCGGTGACCGCCTTGGCCTTGCCCACGCGCCCGGACAGGCGGCGGTAGAAGGCGCCGAGCGCCGTCTCGGTGCGGCCCACTGCGACCGCGGCCAGCCGCAGCAGGGCGGCAGCTCGATTGTTCGAGCGCCGGGTCTTGGCCGAGAGCACCTTGCCGCCGGAGATCTTGTTGCTTGGTGCCAAACACAGCCACGAGGTGAAGTGCTTGGCACTGGGCCAGGCCGCAAGGCTGGTGCCGCACTTACCCACCAGCTTGAGCGCCAGATACGGCCCGAGGCCGTGGATCTGGGTCAGGTCCACGCCGAGGATGCGGTGCAAGGCCTCGCGTGCCGGGAAGGCGAGCGCATTGTGCGTCTGCGTTTGGTAGCGGGGCGCGGGTAGCGGCGTGGCAGGCACCGGGCAATTGGCCTGCAAGCGGTTCAGCGCTGCCTCAATGCGCGCGTCACACGCGGCCACCTTGACCTGGCAGGTGTCGTAGAGTTCCAGGGCCTGCGCCAGCGCGAAGACGTGCTCCTCGCGGTCATTGCCGACCAGCGCCTGGCGGACCGTTTCCTCGGAGGCTTGCAGCGATAGTCGCGCAGGGCGGCGAGCACGGCCGGGTCACGCTCGCCGGCCACGATGGCGCGGATGATGCGCAAGCCGGTCGCGCCGGTGATGTCTGTGACCACGTGGCGCAGTTGCAGGTTCATCTGCGTCAGCGCTTTCTGCATGTGCTGGATGTGCGAGGCGGCGTAGTCCAGCAGACGCTCGCGCTGGCGCAGGTAGTCCCGCAGCGCCGCGATCTCGGCGTCCGGGCGGAAGCTGGCCCGCAGCAGCCCGTATTCATGCAGCCGTTGCAGCCATTGGGCGTCGCCGACGTCGGTCTTGCGCCCCGGCACGTGCTTGGCGTCGCGGGCGTTGACCAGCACCACCGCGAAACCGCGCTGCTCCAGAGCCTGTTGCACAATCGCCTTCGGGAACGTCGTAGTGGCGTGTTTTGGTGCGCT
>CAXTCN010000102.1:0-15420 GCA_964242575.1 uncultured Acetobacteraceae bacterium
GCGTCGGCATCCCCGACCCGGAGCGCCGCGCCCGCGCCTACCCGTTCGAGCTGTCCGGCGGCATGTGCCAGCGCGTGGTCATCGCCATCGCCGTCGCCGCCCGCCCTGCCCTGCTGATTGCGGACGAGCCGACGACGGGCCTCGATGTCACGACGCAGGCGACCGTCATGGACCTGCTCGGCGGCCTGGCCGCCGAGACGGGGATGGCGACGCTGCTGATCACCCACAACTTGGCGCTGGCCTCCGAGCGCGCCACGCGGATTGCGGTCATGCACGCGGGCCATGTGGTGGAGGACGCGCCGACCGCCGAGTTGCTGGCCCACCCGCGCCACCCCTACACGCGCCGCCTGCTGGCCGCGACGCCCACCAGCGCGGGGGTATTGGACGACCTGCACGCCATCCCCGGGCACCTGCCGGACCTGCGGCGTCACGACCTGCCGCCCTGCCGCTATGCCGCGCGGTGCGAACGCCACCTGGCGGCGTGCGACGAGGCGCTGGTCTGGCGCATGGTTGCGCCGGGCCACCGGGTCGCGTGCCGGAACCCGGCGTAATGGACGTGGTTGCTGCAAACGGGGACACTGGATTGCCGCTGCTGGACGTGGCGGAGCTGACCCGGCGGTTCCCCCTCGGCCGCCGGTCATGGCTGCCGCGGTTCTGGGGGCCGCCCCGGCACGTGCCGCAAGTGCATGCGGTGGACGAGGTCAGCCTTGTGCTGCATCGCGGCGACGCCGTGGGCCTGGTGGGCGAGAGCGGCTGCGGCAAGTCCACGCTGGTGCGCCTGATTGCCCGGTTGCTGGACCCGACGGACGGCGTGATCCGGTTCGACGGGCGCGAGCTGTCGTTGTCCCCAGCACGGCGTTTTGCGCGGGACCCGGACCGCGCGCGCATCCAGGTGGTGTTCCAGGACGCGGGCGAGAGCATCAACCCGCGCTTCACCGCCGCCGACGCCATCGCCGATCCGCTGCGCCGCTTGCACGGCCTGCGCGGCGCGGCGCTGCGGTCCAAGGTGGAGGAGGCCGCGCGGCTGTGCGGCCTGGAGCCCGCGTTGCTGGGCCGGTTCCCGCACCAGCTCTCGGGCGGGCAGCGCGCCCGGGTCGGCATCGCCCGCGCCGTCGGGCCGCGTCCGGACCTGCTGATCCTGGACGAGCCGACCGCCGCGCTAGACGTGTCGGTGCAGGTGACGGTGCTGAAGCTGCTGGCCGAATTGCGGGCCACGCTGGGCATGGCCTACGTGTTCGTAAGCCACGACCTGAACGTGGTGCGGCTGCTGTGCGACCGGGTGGTGGTCATGTACCTGGGCCGCGTGGTGGAGGCCGGGCCGGCGCAGGCGGTGTTCGACGCGCCGCACCACCCCTACACCCAAAGCCTGGTCGCCGCGGTGCCGCGCCTGGACGGCGCCCGGGCCGATGCGCCGCCGCCCCGCGGCGAGCCGCGCAGCCCGGTGGACCCAGACCCCAACGCCTGCCGTTTCCATGGCCGCTGCCCGCGCGGCACGCCGCTGTGCGGCACGGCCATGCCGCCGCTGCGCCGGTTCCCGGGTGGGCGGGAGGCGGCGTGCCACCATCCCGTGGGGGACGCATGACGGACGACGCCACTGGATGGCGGCAGTCGTCCCGGCCGCGACGCTGTGCCCCTCACCGCCCTCCTGTGCGGTCCGGCAGAAGCCCGGCATTGGCGCAGGCGTTCGGCGTATCGCCGCCGAACCAGGCGTTAAGCAGCAGCCCCAGCTTCTCCAGCCCGGTCGCATCCAGCCGTCCCTGGATGTTGCGGAACGGCCCCTCGACCACCACCGGCACCGAAACCGCGGCGCCCGAGACCTGCGCCAGCGGGTTCAATTGGAACGCCACCGTCTCCTGGGCGAGATCGACCTGGCCCACCCCCTCCAACGACAAGTAGGTGGTCTCCAAGGCGATGGTGCGCAGTGCCCCGACGCCGTTGGTGAAAACGCCGGCAAGGCCAAGGCAGCCAAGCTTCGTCTCACCCTGGGCCGGCACCTTGATGCCAAGCGCGTCCAGCGAGGCGGATGTCAACTGGATCAAGGCCGCGTTGCTGAGCCGCCCATCGGTCGCCGTCACCGAGAACGGCCCATCGAGCGACGCCGCCACGTCGCGCACGCTCTGGCCCGCGCCGCGCAACTGCGCCTCGACCCGCATGGTTCCACTCGCCGGGCCGGGCAGGCCGGCGTACTGGGTCACGAGGGCCAGCGGGACGCCCGGGGCACGAACCGACAGGCTGACCGGCAGAGCACGGGCCGAGGCGTCGGCCGTCATTGAAAGCTCGACCGGCCCGGCGTGCAGCGGCAGCTTCAAGGACGCGGCCTGCAACCGCCCGCCTTTGAGCTGCACCGCCAAGTCCACCTGCGGCCAGACCTGGTTGCGGAACGTCAGGGCGCCGATGCTGCCCGTGAGGTCGATGGCAGGGCCGCGCAGGGCCGCCCAGGGCAGCGGCGTGTCGGGGATCACTGGCCCGGCCGTGCCGGCTGGCGCCGCGGACGCCGCCGGGTCGATGCCGAACGCCTCCAGCATCGCATCCAGGTCAAGCTTGGCGGAGCGCAGCCGGGCTTTCAGCGCGACGGCGCCGCCGAGGCCCAGCGTGCCGGCGCCGGCGATGTCGCCCTGGCGCGTGAGCAGCTTCATGTCCTTGAAATCCACCGCCCCCGCATTGGCCGGGATGGACAGGCGTCCGTCGAACCGCACGTCCGTGAGCGCCGGCAACAGCCGGGCCAGCACCGGCCGGAGCGACGCCAGCGCCGGCGTGCGCAGCGCCGCCGTAGCGTCCAGGCCGCCGAAGCGGAGCCGGTCCAGCGTCAGGCCGCCCTTCAGGGCCAGGCTGCCACGCGCGTCCTTGCCCCCGTTCGACGCCGCCTGGACTTCAAGGTTCAGGGGGATGCCCACCCGTTCATCGAGGTGGGCCGGCACCCCCAGCGTGCCTCCCACCGTGAACGGCTGGCCGGCGAACTGGCCGGCGCCGGCCACCGTCGCCAAGCCGCCCGCGGCCGGCAACGACGCATCGACGGCACCCAGGCGCAAACCGGCGATGCGGTCCCCGAGGTCCGCACTCTCGAAGTGCAGACGGGTTGCGCCAATGACCGGAAGGTCCCCCGGAACGCGGCCGTTCATCAGGCGTGTGGACAGGGTGGCCCGGTGGACCGCAGGCAGCCGCATTTCCGGCAGCAGGGCATTCAGCTTGTCCAGCGCGCCCACCGCCGCCTCGACCTGCAGGTCGTAGTCGCCCGCCAGGCTCATGGTGCCCTTGGCCGACGCGGTGGCGTCAAAGGCCGCGAACTGCAACTGCGCATTCCATGGCCCGGCGATGCCTGCCGTCGGCTGCGCCGATGCGTCCAACCTGAACGGCTGGTTGTCCGAGTAAACGAGGGTCGAGCGCATGGCAAACGGGCCGTCATCCACCGGGTGCCACAGGTCGAGCGAGCGCACGCCCACGACCTTCGTGCGCGCCGGAAGCCGCCAAGTCACTAGCCCGTTGCGCACATGGACGTTGCGGATCGCCAACTGGAACGGCCGGGACGCCGAGCCGGGCGTTGCGGCCGTGGGTGCGGCGTCGGCCCGCCCGGGTGGGTCGAACACCCAGTTCGGCTTGCCGTCCACCTGCTCGAACAGGATGTTCGGCCCCACCAGCGTCAGCTTGATGACCTCGACCCGGCGCCAGAGCAGGGCCGGAAGCGATAGCTGCGCCTCGATCCGTTCGGCCCGGGCCATGTCCGGGCGGGTGCCGCCGGGCAGGTTGGCCAGGGTGGCGTCATTAACCTCGATGGTGGGCCACAGCGAACGGCTGAGGCGCAGGGGGCCGTTCAGGCTCAGCGTCCGTCCCGTCGCGTCCTGCACGGCCTCGATGATCGCAGTTTTGTAGTCGTTCGGGTCCAGCAGCACGGCGGCGGCGCCGATGGCGCAGGCTGGCAGCACGATCAGGGCCGCCGCGCCGCTTATCCACCACGCCCGTCGCCCCATGCCTGCCTCCAGACCAGCAAACGCCGGTTTCAAGGGGTGCAACGCGCCAGGCCGCGGATGGTGGCTTTGGCCGTGGCGTTTCAGGATGCCGGGCGCTCAAGCCCCCAGAACTCCGCGATCCGCTGCGCGGCGGACAGTCCCGCATCGACCACCCAGGCCCCGGTCCGTCCGCCGCCGGGCCGGCGGGGGTTGACGGGGAACCCGTGCCCCACGTGGGCAAGCGTCCATAGCTCCACCGCGGCCGGACGGTCGGGCCGCCCCCAAGCGCGCCGCCTGAGCTCAAGGCCAGAGTCGTCGGCGGTGGGCGTCGAGCCGTAGCCGTGCAGCGCGCTCCACTGCGCCGCAAGCACCTCCGCGTTTCCTGGATGGACGGTGCGGTCGCGCTCCCCTTGCCAGATCGACAGGCGCGGCCAGGCCCGTCGTGAGCGCGAACGCCCGGCTATCCGGACCGCGTCGGCGAGCGCCTCGCGCGGCCGTCCCAAGTTCGCCCGCCGCATCGCCAGCATCGCCCCCACCGGCGTCTGGGCGCAGCCGACGGGAAGGCCCGCCACCACCGCACCGGCGGCGAACAGCGCGGGGTAGGCCGCCAGCATCGCCGCCGCCATGCCGCCGCCGGCCGAGAAGCCGGTCACGAAAATCCGGCGCGGGTCCGAGCCAAAGCGCTTGACCGCGGCGCGGGTCATTTGGCGGATCGACATCGCCTCGCCAGAGCCGTGCCGCACGTCATCGGGCCGGAACCAGTTGAAGCAGCGCCCGGAGTTGTTGCCGTAGGCCTGTTGCGGCAACACCAGCGCCAGTTGGAGGCGCTCAGCCAGGGCGAGCCAGCCCGCGTCGGCTGCGAAGTGCGACGCGCTCTGCCCGCAGCCATGCAGCACCACCACCAGCGGCCGTCCGGCCCGCAGCCGCGCCGGCGCATAAACCAGCATCTCCAAGCCGCCAGGATTGGAGCCGAAGGCCGGGACCGTGGCGATGGCTGCGCGCGCGGACCCGGCCAAAAAGGCGCTTGTGAGCGTGGCCCCGAGCGTGGCGCGCACGAGCGGACGCCGGCGCGTTGGCAGCAGGGCTGGCAACCGGCTCATGCCTGCCGCGCACCGTGGGGCGGGACGCCGGGCCGGCCTGTTGGCACGCTCAACGCTTTCGCTTGGGCTTCATGGCAGCCGCCAACCCGCCGGTCCAGGCGCGCGCCGCCTGCCGGGTCAGCGCAGCGGCCTGCTTCTTGGCCTCCGCCGTGGCACGGCCCCGGGCCTGGCCGGCCACCCTGTTGGCGCCGCTCAGCCACAGGCTCAGCAAAGGGTTCTTTTTCGTCCATGGGTTGGTCATTGGCGAAACCTCCTCCAGCGTCCGGGCCGGATGCGATGGGTGCGCCCATGGAATGCTGCATTGCAGCAAAATGTCAAATCCTGCCTGCCAGGCACGCGGACGCTGCCCTGCTGGCAGTGCATCCGGCTTGAGTCGTCGGTCAGAATCCAGAATCGCCTTGGCCTGGGGCCACAATCCTGGCGCCGGCAATAAATCCCCAAGCCCACAAACAAAATCCACCACAATAACAGGCGCTGGCTCGTGTAGTGACAGTAACGGTGCAACCGGCGCTTCCGTGCCCGGCACGCCCCGAAAACAGCCATCATAAGGGATGCGGCATGAAAGAGTGTTTGGTTGACGTGTTGAACGCCAGGGACACCGTCCTGCACGTCTTCCCGATCGTCGTGGAGAACCAGGACGGCACCTCGAACGCCGTGGACGCCGAGCAGGAGGCGTTAAGGCTTGCCGCCTCCATGCAGCTCGTGCCCGAGGCAGAGACGGAGGGCCTGCGCGCCAGGCCGCATGTCAGCCGAAGCAGGCAGCTCACGCCCTGCAATGACCCGGCCGACGCCGTACGCAAGGTGGTGGAGAGGAACGCGCATTGCACCCAGGTGCGCGCCTACTTCCTGTGGCAGCACGAGGGGTGTTCGGAGAACCGGTCCGAGGAGCACTGGCGCCGGGCACGTGAACTCGAAAGCCTTGACGGGCCGGCCTAAACAGCCCCCCGACCAAGCCGCGGCTGCGTTGCCCGCTGCGGCCCCATCTGCCACCCTGGCCCAAGACCATGACCACTGCCACGCCTCTTGACCGGCTCCGGGCGCAAGCCCGCCTGGCGACGCTGTTCGCGCCCACTACCCTTGCCGACGCCGTGCAAAGGCTCGGCTTCGTGCAGGCCGACCCGATCCGCGCGCCCGCCCGCGCGCAGGACCTTATTTTGCGGCACCGGGTCAGCGGCTACCGCGCCGGGGACCTCGAACGCAGCTTCGAGCGGCTGCGGCTGGAAGAAGATTTCCTGTACGCCTACGGCTTCATGCCCGGCGATACCAGGCGCCTGCTCCATCCCCGCCTGGACGCGGCCAGCGAGGCGGGCATCCACGTCCCTACCGGCCTCGCCGCCGAGGTGCTGGCCTTCGTGCGGGACCGTGGTCCCACCCACCCCAGGGACCTGGAGCAGCGCTTCGGCCGCGAGCGTGCGGTGAACGGCTGGGGCGGCTTCTCCAAGGCGACCACGCGGGCACTGGACAGCCTGCGCCATTACGGCCTGCTCCGGGTGGCGCAGCGGCGCGACGGCATCCGCGTTTATGAGGCGGCGCTCCCGGCGCAGCCTGCCGCCGGCGTGGCGGAGCGGGCGCGCCGCCTGGTCCTGCTGGTCGCCCGCATCCTCGCCCCCGTGTCCCCCGTCAGCCTGCGCGGCGCCCTGGCCCTGATGGCCCGGCATAACCCCGGCCTCGGCCCCCTGGCGCCGGTAATCGCCGACGCGCTCAGGACCGGAGAGCTGGAACGGGGCGACGCCGAGGGAGAAAGCTACATCTGGCCTGCGCCGGAAGCCGGCTGGCGGCATGGCCCGGCGCCGGAGGTGGTCCGTCTCCTGGCGCCGTTCGACCCGCTGGTCTGGGACCGCCGCCGCTTCGAGCACCTGTGGGCATGGGCTTACAGGTTCGAGGCCTACACGCCCCCGCCGCAACGGCAGTTCGGCTACTATGCCATGCCGATGCTGTGGGGCGACGCGGTCATCGGCTGGGCCAACGTCGCGGTGGCCGCGGGCAGGATGCAGGCGACGATGGGCTATGCCCGGCGCTGCCCGCAAAGCCTCGTGTTCCGCCATGCCCTGGACGCCGAGCTGGCCCGGATGGAGCGCTTCCTCACGGCCCGGCAGGGCGCCGCCGCGTAAACCCAGGCCATGCGGAACCCGCGCATCAAGGTGCGCCGGGCCGCAGTCATGCGGCGATGTCGTGCGCCAGCAAGTCAGTGCCGGCATCCATCATTAGCATGTGGGAGTGCCCTGGCCGGCCGCGCGCCGTCATGTCCCACAACTCCGACCGCACGCCCCGGGCGGCCAACGCGGCGGCGAACCCCCTGGTTTGCGCCTCGTGGGCCAACGCCGCCGGATGGCTGCGCCGAGCGCGGCGGCCTGCGCATCCCGGTTGACAACCAGCGCGGCACGAACCCCTGCACGAACGCGTTCAACTGCGCCAAGGGAAAGCGTTGGCCGGGAAACGGGCGGCGGTCCGGGAAATCCGCCGCGGCGCCGAAGCGGAACAGCTCCCACGCCCACTCGGCGCTGCGGGCCACTGGCTCTCCGTCCCAAACGCCGGGTAAGGCGCACCAGCCGGGATTGCCGTCCCGGCGTGGTTTCCCACGTTGCGCCGGTCATGCCGCCGCCGTGGACAAGGTTGCGTGACGTGAAAGCCCGCATCCGCCCGTTGTTCACGCAAGCGCGGGTTGCAGCATCTGCGGGGCTGTTCCTTGATGGCCTCAAGTCGGCGCCGCGTCGTGACCACGATGCTGTTCTCCTGCGCCCAAGTTCAAACTCGCATCGGACCAGTAGCCTCATCGTCATTGGCACAGAGGGCGCTTGTCCATGGTGAGTCTCTTTGTCCTGGAATGGAGGAGAGGCGGACGGCTACTGTCCGGCCGCGAAGCGCGCCTGTGTCGGCTTGCCGTCGATGGTGAGCTGCAACACCGCCGTGACGCGCCCGCTGGCAGGCGCTGAGAGGGTGCCAGTGGCGCTGTTGCCCTCGCCCGGGATCAAAGCGACGACCTGGTTCTTGCCGCCGACAAGAACGGTAGCCTTGCCGCTCCATTCACTGGTGGGCAAAGGCTTGTTGTCCTGCTCATTGATCCAAACCGTCACCTGGTCACCGTGCACAACGAACTCGACCCAGTGCTCTGCCGCCTCCTGCACTTGCCCACCGTGCGCCGGGGCAGGCGCAGGCCCATGAGCGCTGGCGATGGCAGGAGCAAGCAGCAGCGTTGCGGCGAGAACGAGGGTATATAGCCTCATGGTGGCTCTCCTTGGTGGTGGAAGGCTCAGAACGCTTCGGCCGGCCGCATCCCATCGGCGTCTGGTTGCATGAGGCGTTCCAGCGGCCGGGCGCCGAGATGGAGGAACAGGATGGGGGTCAGCAGGGTGTCCAGCAGGGTGGCGCTGACCAGGCCGCCGAAGATGGTGATGGCGACCGGGTGCAGGATCTCCTTGCCCGGCGCGTCGGCGCCCAGCATCAGCGGTAGCAGCGCCAAGCCGGCCGAGAGCGCCGTCATCAGCACCGGCGCCAGCCGCTCCAAGCTGCCGCGCACCACCATGTCCGGTCCGAACTTTTCCCCCTCGTGCAGGACCAGGTTGATGTAGTGGCTGACCTTCAGGATGCCGTTGCGGGCGCTGATGCCGGTGAGCGTGATGAAGCCCACCATGCTGGCCACCGACAGCGGCTGGCCCGCGATCCACAGCGCCGCGACTGAGCCGATCAGCGCCAGCGGCACGTTGCCCATGATGAGCAGGGCCAGCACGGCGGAGCGGTAGCGCGAGTACAGCACCGTGAAGATGCCGGCCAGGCTGACCAGCGACAGCACGCCAATGAGCTTGGCCGCCTCCTCCTGCGCCTGGAACGTGCCCTCGATGGCGATGGAGTAGCCGGCGGGCAGCGCCATCCGCGCGGCCTCGGCCCGGATCGCCTCGACGATGCGACCCTCGCCGGAGCCGTCCGTGTTGGCCTGGACCACGATGCGCCGCCGGCCGTTCTCGCGCAGCACCTGGTTCGGCCCGTCCGTGTCCTCCACGTCGGCGAAGGTGCGCAGCGGCACGCGGCCCTTCGGCGTCTCGACCAGCAGCCCGGCCAGCGCCTCCGTCGTGCGCTCCGGGTCGGACAGGCGCAGCACCACGTCGAAGCGTTTCTGCCCGTCCACGACCTGGCTGACCACCTTGCCGTTGCTGAGCGTCTCCAGGCTGTCAGCCAGGGCCGCCGGCGTCACGCCGTAAAGGGCGGCCCGGCCGTAGTCGAGCCGGACCTGGAGCTGCGGCACGCGCACTTGCCGTTCCACCAGCAAGTCCACCAGGCCGGGGATGCCGGCCATGCGGGCGCGCAAGTCCTCAGCCAGGCCGCGCAAGGTGTCCAGGTCGTCGCCGAACAGCTTGACGGCGATGGCGGCGTTCACGCCGGACAGCAGGTGTTCCAGCCTATGCCCGATGGGCTGGCCGATGTTGAATGCTGCCGGCAGGACGGCCACGCGCTGCCGCAGGTCGGCCAGCACCTGCTCCTTGGGCCGGCCGGGGCGCAGGTCCACATCCATCTCGGTCGCGTGGACGCCTTCGGCGTGCTCGTCCAGCTCGGCGCGGCCGACCCGGCGGCCGACCGACCGCGCCTCTGGCACGCCCATGATGAGCCGCTCGGCGATGGCGCCCAGCCGGTTGCTCTCGGCCAGGCTGATGCCGGGCTGGAACGTCATGCTGACGGTCAGCGTGCCCTCGTTGAATGGCGGCAGGAAGGCGCGCGGCAGGAACCACGCCCCAGCCGCGGCCAGCCCGACCAGCACGGCGGCCACGCCCACCAGCGGCGCCAGCTTGTCGAACGACCAGCGCAGCAGCCGTTCGTCCCACCGCTTGAGCACGCGCACCAACGGGCTTTCCCGCGCGGCCAGGCGGCGCATGGCGGGCAGCAGGTAGTAGCACAGCACCGGCGTCACGGTAACGGAGGTGACGAGGCTGCCCAGGATGGAGACGATGTAGGCGATGCCCAGCGGAGCGAACAGCTTGCCCTCGATGCCCGTGAGCGCGAACAGCGGCAGGAACACCAGCACCACGATGACCGTCGCGTAGATGATGCCCGAGCGGACTTCCTGGCTGGCGGCTGCGACCACCTCCAGCACCGGGCGCGGGCTGCCCGCCTCGTGGTTCTCCTTCAAGCGACGGAACACGTTCTCCACGTCCACCACGGCGTCGTCCACCAGTTCGCCGATGGCGATGGCGAGGCCGCCCAGCGTCATGGTGTTGATGGACAGCCCGACCAGGCGGAACACCAGCACCGTGAACAGGATGGAGATCGGGATGGCGAGCAGCGAGATCGCCGTCGTCCGCACGTTCAGCAAAAAGGCGAACAGCACGACCGCGACGACGATCACCGCGTCGCGCAAAGCCTCCTCGACGTTGCCGATGCTGGCCTCGATGAAACTGGCCTGGCGGAACAGCACCTGGTCGGCGCGCACGCCCTGGGGCAGCGTGCGGCCGAGGTCGTCCAGCGCCGCTTCCACCGCCTTCGTAAGTAGCACCGTGTCGGCGCCGGGCTGCTTCTGGACGGAGAGGATAACGGCGGGCTTGCCGCCGACGCCGGCGTCGCCGCGCTTGAAGCGGGGCGCGTAGTCCACTGCCGCCACCTGTCCCAGGATGATGGCTTGGCCGTCCCGCATCGTCACCACCAGGCTGCGCAGGTCCTCGATGCGGGTGGTGCGGCCGATGTTGCGGACGACGTACTCCGCCCGGTTCTGGTCCACGAAGCCGCCGCCGGTGTTGGCGCCGAATGAGCGGATCGCCTTTTCCAGCTCCTCCAGTGTCACCTCCAACCGGCCCATTTGCGCCACGTTGGGCGTGACCTGGTACTGCCGCACCTCGCCGCCGATGGGGATGACCTGCGCCACGCCAGGGATGGCCAGCAGGCGCGGGCGCACGGTGAAGTCGGCCAGCTCGCGCACCTGCATGGGGCTGATGCCGGCCTCCGGGTCGGCGGTCATGGCCACCAGCATGATCTCGCCCATGATGGACGTGACCGGCCCCATCTGCGGCACGACGTTGGCTGGGAGCTGCTCGCGCACGGAGGCGATGCGCTCGGCCACCTGCTGCCGGTTGCGGTACAGGTCGGTGCCCCAGGCGAACTCGACGTAGAGGATGGAGAGGCCGACGCCGGACACGGAGCGCACGCGCTCCACGCCGGGCATCCCGTTCATGGCGGTTTCCAGGGGATAGGTGACGAGCTGCTCGACCTCCTCCGGCGCCATGCCCTCGGCCTCGGTCATCAGCGTGACCGTGGGGCGGTTCAGGTCGGGGAACACGTCCACCGGCATCCGCGCCAGCTCGAAGCCGCCATAGGCCACCAGCACCGCTGCTGCGACCAGCACGAACAGCCGGTTGCGCAGGCTGGCGTGGACAAGGGCGCCGAAGAACCGCCCCATCAGCGCACCTGTCCCAGCAGCTCGGCACCCTGCACCACGATGCGCGGCGCGGGGTCGGACGGCAGCCCACCCAACACCAGCACGCGCCCGGCATCCAGCGGCCGGACCCGCACCGGCCGCGCGACGAACCTCTCGGCCGAGACGTGGTCCCACACCGCCGGCAGCCCGTTCCCCTGCCGCACCACGGCGGCACGGGGCAGGGCCACGCCCCGCTCCTTTTCGGCTCCCGGGCCGTCCAGTTCAGCCACCACCGTCACCGGCGACCCCACGGCAAGGCCGGGCGGCGGGTCGTCCACCCGGAATTGCAGCGGCACCGCACCTTGCCGCAGCGTCAGCCCACGGCCGATGAACGTGACCGGAAGCGTCCTGCCGTCGGCGGTGCGGGCGGAAGCGCCGCCGACCTGCCCGGCCAGCGCCGGGTCGGTCAGCACCGCCTCCACCCAAAGCCGGGCCGGGTCCACGATCTCGAACAGCACGTCCTTGCTCTCGACCAGCGCGCCGACCTGGGCGTTGGCAACGGCGACGACGCCCGACACCGGGGCACGCAGGGCCTCGTCCCCGGCCAGTGAGAGTGCCAGCGCCGCCCGGCGCCGGCGCGCGCCGTCCAGCTCCAGCCGGGCCTCGTCGATGTCCTTGCCCGGCACGCTGCCGGCCAACGCTGACAGCCGCGCGACCTTGGCCTGGGCGAGCCGCACCGCGGCGTCCAACTCCGCCACCTGCGCCTGCACGCCGCCGCGCTCGACAGCGCCGATGGAGGGCGTCACGACGGCCAGCGCATCCCCCTTTTCCACACGCTGTCCCAAGCGTGCCAGGCCGCGCTCACCTACGCTGACCCGGCCGGGTTGGCTGGCCTGCACGCGGCCGGCCGCCTCCGGGTCGGCAATGACCTGGCCAATCACTTGCACGGTGCGGGGCGCGTCGTTTTCGGCCGCGAGCACGGTGCGGATGGCAAGCACGCGCTGCGCGTGCTTCGGCATGGACACGCTGCCGTCCGGCTGGCGCCGTGGCGCGTCCGTGGCGGCCGGGGACGCCGGCTCATTGCCAGCGTGGCCGGGATGCGCCAGCGCCGCGCCGGCGACCAGCAAGCCGGACAGCAGCGCCATGCCGCCCACCGCGGGGCGCCAGCGGCCCCGTACCTGGAACAGCAGCGTCGTGAACACGCCGAGCAGGAAGCCGAAGCCGACGACCAATGGCCCGCGCCGGTCGCCGAGCGCGGTTTGCAGCCATGCCCTTGGCCCAATCGGCGCCGTCCCAGCCGGATGCTCGTTCACGGCTGGCAGGTCCAAGCTGGCGTTGAGCAGGTCAGCTTGGTCGCCAGCGGTCACGGTGAACACAAGCTCGTGCCGGCCGGGCCGGGCGAGCCACGGCGCGGTGAACTTATAGGCGCCATCCGGCTGGGCCTCTGCTGTTGCAGAGGCGTCGCCTTCGCCGACCTCCACCGTGGCTGCCTCTACAGGTTCGTTGGTGGCGAAGCGGTCTAGGTAAATCAGCCCGGCCCCATCCCGGACCGTGAGGACCAGCTCGAACAGGTCGGAGTGCGCCTCGGTTCGCGGCGCGGCGGCGCCGGTGACGGGCGGCGGCGCCTCGTCGCCATGCCCCGGGTGCGCCAGCGCGGGATTGGCCGCGAACGCCGCAAGCCACGCGACGACGAGGAGCCGGGGAAAGTGCAGGACCAGCGCCCCCGGCCGGACGGGCATCCGGGTCATGGCAGGACTCCAAGGGCTTGGTTGACGCGGGAGCGGGCCTGGCGCACGGCGACCTCCGCCCGGCCCTGCGCTACCTCCGCCTCGGTGGCGAGGGCGCGGACGCGGATCACGTCGCCCAGGCTGACCTGGCCGCCACGGAACGCAGCCTCCGACAACCCGCGCTGCTGGCGCAGCACGGCCGCGCGCTGCCGTGCGGTCACGAGGGCGCCGCGCACGGCGTCCAACTCGATCCGGGCGCGGGCGGCTTGCAGCGCCACTTGACGGCGCACGTTGGCCGCCGCCGCCGTGGCTTCCGTCAAGTCGGCCTCCGCCGTGGCCTGGCGGGGCGCGTTGCGCGCCTCGGTCGCAAACGGGAAGCGAAACTGCACGCCGACGCGATTGTCATAGTAGTTGTTCCCGGCCTCGCGCGAGCTGCGGCCGAGCAGGCCGACCTCGGGGCTTTCCCGCGCCTGCAAGGCCGTCAGCCGCCGGTTTGCGTCGGCGACCATGACGGCGCGGTCCGCTTCCACGATGCGCGGGTGGGGTGGGGCGCCTGGCTGTTGCGGCACTTCCGCTTCGTTCAGCGCGGCGGCGTCCGGCTCCAACCCGGTCCGCGCCCGGAAGGCGAGCTTGGCGCCGTCCAGGGCGGCCCGCCGCTCGCTGAGGGCGATCTCCGCCTCCATGCGGTCGAGGCGGGTCGCCAGCAACTCGGCCTCGGCCGCCTCGCGCCCGCTCACGCGGCGGGCCACGTCGGCTTCCAGCGTGCGCGCGTCGCGCAGCCGGGCTTCGGCGCCGGCCAGTTCGACGCCGGCCAGCGCCACGGCGGCCAGCGCCTCCCGCACCTCGCCGGCCGCGGCCAAGCGTTGCGCCTGTTGCTGCGCGGTCAGCCGGGACAGGTCGGCGTCGGCGGCGCGGCGGCTGGCAGCGCCTTCGCCGGGCAGCCAGAGCGGGGTCGCCAGCGACAGCTCGGCCTCCCGCCCGCCACGGGCGTTGTTGAAGCCGTCCGTCACGAAGCCGCCGCCGAACGAGGGCGGCCCCGGCGTGATGCTATCCGCGCTGCGTCCCCGGGCCGCCGCGGCGGCCTGCCGGCCCGGCACGCCGGCCAGCTCCGGGCTGCGCGCCCAGGCGCCGTCCACGGCTGCCCGCAACCGGGCGGCGGCCTCCGTCGGCGGCAACGCCGGGGGCGGCGGGACGGGACGGGACGCGGGCAGGGCCGCCCGTTGCGCGAGCGGCGTCGCGCCTTCGGCATCGGCAGGCGCTGCCGGGCCGGTATCAGCCGGAGCTGCGATGTCGGGCAGCTGCAGACTGGGCAGAGGACGCCGTGCTCCGCTGGGAGGCGAAGGCACTAGGGCCGGGGCTGGCGGGGGCGCTACCGTGGTGGACGGCCCGGCCTGCGGCAGCGCCCGCGCGCCGGGGAAGATGAAGCCCTGCGCCCCAGCCGCCCCCGCGACGACGGGGAGCGCCGCCGCCGCGAGAAGCAGCATCCGCCTCATGCCACCGCCGCCACGAGCGGCACAGTGTGGACCGGCCCGCCTGGCTTGGGCGTCGCGGTCAGCTTCGGCCCTGGCAGAGACGGTGGCTCGGCTGCGATGGCGGGGGATGTGGTGAATGCGGTGATGGAAGGCGCCAGCGCGAGCAGCGCAGCGCGACGGGTGATCGGGGGCATAATGGTCCTCGTCGCTGGCCCACGCCATAGCGCGGGCGAAAACCGTTTATTCGGGGGCTAGGCCCGGCGTGCCTGGGGCACATGAAGGGCGTCGCGGCCCACCGGACGGCGGGCCTAGCGGACGGGGACGGGTCTGGGCGGTTCGAGGTCGTCGGCGGGGACAGCGCCAACCAGAGAGGGCATGGCGGCGGTGATCCAGGCAGAGCGCGCCGGGTTGGCCGGCAGCATCAGGGACGCCGGCAAAAGGCCCACGCCCAGGCAAGCGATGGCGCACTCGGCGGCACTCAGGCATCCCGGGCAGTGCTGCGGCGCTTTGGCGGGTTTCTTCGCGCCATCAAGACGGGAGCGCTGCGCCGCGTCAGGAACGGGCAGCTTGGCATGGGAGTGAACGGAACCGTCGGCGTGGACATGCACGCCTGGGACAAGGATGCCCTGACGCCCGACATCTGGCATGGACGCGAACGCCGGCATCGCCAGCCCAGCCAACAGGATCAGGGCCAGCACCCAGGCAAGGCGTCGGAAGCGGACCAGGCACATGGCATAACGATATAGGCCGGAGCGCATGGCTGTCGAGTGCGGCCGTGCGGACAGGGTTTCTGTTTAGTTCTCCACCGGAACAGCCGACCCGCCGTGGATGAAACCGGTG
>CAXTCN010000103.1:0-15251 GCA_964242575.1 uncultured Acetobacteraceae bacterium
ATCAGATCGCCGCCACTTTGAAAAGCCAGGAGTCAGGCTTTCAGGAACTTGGTATGAGCCTGCGCCGTGCTGCCGCTTGGTGCAGTTTCCGGTGCCTGAGGAACAGCTTGGCGCGGTGTTGGCGGCGGACGCATCACTTTTGCCGCTGGCTGGCGCGGCGCTGGCTTGGGTGGAGGAGGTGGGGCAGGCGCCGCGGGCTGGAGCGGCGGCGTGACCGGAACGGCAACAGTCGGTGGCGCCACCAGCATTGGCGCAGCGGGGTCGGTCGAGGCGGGCTGTTCGGCAGGCGGCGCAGGCGCAACCGGCTCTGGTCCTGCCGTCGATAGTGGCGGAGTAAGGTCAGCAGGCAAAGGCGCCGGTTCTGCAGATGGGGCGGGGGGCAAAGGTTCGTTCAGAGGCGCCGGCGTGATGGACATAGGTTGGGTCGCTTCTGGCGACAGCTTGACCGGAAAGGGATCGGGCGCGGGCAACGGTTCTGCTGGACGCGGCACTGCCGGTTGGGCCGAGTCTGCCATAGCCGGCGCCTCGAATACCATCGTGACCGGGTCCGTTGTTGGCTCGCTTGGCGGCGCCAGCAGGCGCACCAGCAGGAACAGCGCCAATGCCACTCCGTGCAACGCGAACGAGCCGGCCAAGGCCGCTGCCGACCGAGACGAGCTTCCGGACCGCTGCACCTGCACCCTGTTGCTGGAATGCTGCCCAGCGAGACCTTTCGCTTCCAGCAACCGCAACCTCCTCGACCCATGTGGCTTTACGTTATAACATTACTTTATTGCGGCAGGAACCGCTGGGCTCGATGGGGAAGTGTCAGATGCGGCCGATGCGTGCAATCCTACTCGGAACAGTGTTCGGCATGGCGGCATGGCCGACTGCTGCCCAGGTTCCAGTAAGCCCAGCAGCACCGGCGGTCCGTCTCGGCACGGGCACGAGGCCCGGGGACGTGCTGGTGCTGCCTGACCTGGACGTGGTCGCACGCCGTTTGGACGCGGCGCGGTTTAGCATCCAGCCCAGCCTCGGCGCGACCCGCACCGACTTCGGCCGCACCGCGATCGAGACCCTGCCGCAGGGCGACAATGCTGGGCTGAACCAGGTGCTGCTGCGGGCGCCAGGCGTGGTGCAGGACGCGTTCGGCAACGTGTTCATCCGCGGCGACCATCGCAACGTGCATTACCGCATCAACGGCGTGCAACTGCCTGAAGGGCTGGCCGGGTTCGCCGGCGTGCTGCAATCCCGCCTCGCCAACTCCGTCAGCCTGGTCACCGGCGCGCTGCCAGCGCAGTACGGGTTCCGCACCGCGGGCGTGGTGGACATCCAGACCAAGACCGGCCTCAACAGCCCCGGCGTCACCGTGTCGTTGTATGGCGGCAGCCGCGGCGTGGTGCAGCCGAGCTTCGAGTATGGCGGACGCTCCGGCCCGCTGGACTACTTCGCAACCGGCGAGTACCTGCGCAGCGACATCGGCATCGAGAACCCGACCAGCCGCTTCAACGCTCGCAACGATGAGACCAAACAGGCCCGCGGCTTCGCCTATGTGTCCGGCATCCTGGATGACACGACGCGGCTGACGCTCATGACCGGCACGTCCTACGGCGACTTCCGCATCCCGACCCGCGGCGGCCCGGCGCCGGGGCTCGGGTTGACCGTCAACGGCCAATCGGACTTCGACAGCAGCCAGTTGCGCCAGCGGCAGCGCGAGTTCGTGCAGTTCGGCATTCTGAGCCTGCAGAAACAGACCGAGACGGTGGACCTGCAGGTCTCGGCGTTCACCCGCTACAACAGCCTGCGCTACTCGCCGGACCTGCTGGGCGAGCTGCTGTTCAACGGACGCGCGCAGAACGCCCGGCGGCAGAACACGGCGTCAGGCGTGCAGGCGGACGCGAGCTGGCGCGTGTCGGAGAACCACACGTTGCGCGCCGGGTTCCTGGCGCAAATTGAGCGCACTACGGACCGGGCGGACAACCTGGTGCTGCCGCTGGACGGGTTCGGCGCGCAAGCCGGCGACCAGCCCGTGTCCATCCTGGACAAGACCGCCCGCACCGGCGCGACCTATGGGCTGTACGTGCAGGACGAGTGGCGCATCCTGCCGCGGGTCACAGTCAACTACGGCGCACGGTTCGACGTGGTGGACCAATACACCCACGAAAACCAGATCAGCCCGCGCGTGAACGTGGTGTGGACGCCACGCGACGACACGACGCTGCACGCCGGCTATGCCCGCTACTTCAACCCACCGCCGTTCGAGCTGGTGAGCAACACGAGCGTGTCCCGCTTCCTGGGCACCACGGCGCAGCCGGAGCTGCTGCGGAACGACACGGTGCGGGCGGAGAAGTCGCACTACTTCGACGTGGGCGTCCAGCAGGTGGTGATCCCGGGCCTGACGCTCGGCGTGGACGCCTATTACAAGCGGGCCACCAACGTGATCGACGAGGGGCAGTTCGGCTCGCCCATCCTGCTGACGGCGTTCAACTACGCCCGTGGCGACGTGACCGGGATTGAGTTCTCCGGCGCCTACGACAACGGGCCGCTGTCGCTGTTCGGCAACCTCAGCATCTCACGCGCCATCGGCAAACGGATCGTCAGCAGCCAGTTCAACTTCAGCCCGGAGGACCTGGACTACATCGGCCAGCACTACGTGAAGCAGGACCACGACCAGCGCTTCACCGGGTCGGCCGGCGCGGCCTACACGGTGGCGCGGGAAAGCCGGTTCCCGTTGCGACTGTCGGCGGACCTGCTGGTGGGCAGCGGGCTGCGCGCCAGCTCGGCCGAAATCCCGAACGGGCGGGCGCTGGGCGGCTACTACACCATCAACTTATCGGCGGTGCAGAAGCTTCATCCGTCCGTGCTGGGCGGGTATGGCCGGGGCACCGAGTTGCGGCTGGACGTGATCAACCTGCTGGACCGCAAGTACCAGCTGCGCGACGGCAGCGGACTGGGCGTCGGCAACCCGCAATACGGCCTGCGCCGGGCGATCCTGGCGGGGTTGTCGCAGAAGTTCTAAGCGGCTCAGGCCAGGGCAAGGTCCACCCGGGCGTGCAGCCCGGGTGGCGCCAAAGCATCAGCCGTGGCAGGTGCAGCCCGCGTGGTCGCACCCGGCGCCGCTCTTGTGATGGTCGGCGCACGCATCGCCGCAGTAGATGTGGCCGTCGCGCTGCAAACCCTTGGACGTGTCCACCACGCACACGCAATCGCTGCACGCGCACTTCACCATATCGATTGTCACGCTCATTGCTTGTCTCCTGAAAGACCCGGCGGATGCTCGGGTTGGGGTAAGTCGTCGTCGTGCTCATGCGGCTCGGTCAGGTGCTCGACCATGTTGGTCAGCATCTCCCGCACGTGGCAGTCGGGGATGCTGTAGAACACCTGCTTGCCCCGCTTGCCCGCCTTGAGCAGCCGGGCTGCCCGCAACAGGCGCAGGTGGTGCGACACGAGCGACTGGCTCAGCGCCAACCGGGTCGTGATCTCCCCCACGCTGAGCGGGCCGTCCAGGCAGTTCGTCACGATGTTTAGCCGGTTGGGCTCACCCAACAGGCGGAACATCTCTGCAAGCTCGCTGGTCTGGTCCGCCGTCAGCACTGCGCCGATCACCTATGAACACGTATTCATACATAGTTCGTGGGACGGCGCTTGTCCACCTCGATGCTGGTCACCTCGGTGGACCTCCAACGGCCGGTGCACGGCTCACTTGTCGGCGGCGATGCGCTCCACCTGTGCGGCGGCAATCTGGTAGCCGAAGCTGGCGATCTCGTTTGACATGGCTTCGGTCCGCATCGTCCCGGTCACCGCGACCGCCTCGAACATGCCGCCGATCTCGAACGGCGTTGCGGCCTCGATCAACACGATTTGGTTCGCCGGCGGCGGAGGCACGTGGATGCAGGCACCTACGTAGGGAACCAGGAGGAACTCCTTGACCTTGGTGCCGTCAAAGCCGACCGGAACCACGAACCCGCGCATGCGGACGCGCTCGCCATTCAGTTCCGGAACCACCTCCGAGCTGATGCGCCGACTGGCTTTCCGGCCAGTCCCGGTTGACTGCGCCTCACTTTGGGGATCATTGCCTGCAATGGTCGCAAGAACAGGGTCGATTGCGGCCACCTGCCCGTGCTGAATGACCCCGCGCAGCGAGTCACTGCTCAACATGCCCGCCGAATCGACGGGGATCAGTTGCTGCCACTTCAGATCCCTCGCGTCCGGCGCTGCCAGGGCGGCCTTGCCAACGAGCAGGACAAGCCCGGCCGCCGCAACGATCTGGCTGACCCGCCGCATGGTTCCACGCTTCGCATTGACCATCATGTCCTCACTGTCATGCCATCGGCGACCGAGTTCCCATAGGCCCGCAATCCCGGGAGCAACCCGGCCAAGGTCCCTGCGGCGACGATGCCGCTGAGCATCAAGGCTTCACGCCCATCGAGCCACTCGATGTCAAGGTAAAGCCCGAACGCCGCCTCGACAACCGGGCGCCCTACCGCCAGGCCCGCGTAAAGCAGGCCGAGGCCCGCCACCACACCAGCCGTCGCCAGCAGGGCCGCCTCCGCAACCAGCAGCCCCAGCACATGCTGCGGCCCGGCGCCGACCGACCGCAGGATCGCCATCTCGCGCCGCCGTTCGTTCAGCGTGGAGAGAATGGCGATCAGCATGCCGAGCAGCGCGGTTGCCACCACCAGCGCCGAGACGGCGATGAGCGCCGTCTCGGCCACGCCCACCAGGGACCATAGCTCCTGCAGCGCCACGCCGGGCAGGACCGCCGACAGCGGCTCGTCGGCATACTCGTTGATGAAACGCTGCAGCGAGAACACGCCCAAACGGGATTTCAAGCCCACCAGCGCCGCGGTGACGGCCTTGGGCTGCAGCGCCATGCGCCGCACCTGGTCGACGCCGACGGTCTGGCCCGGTATCTGCGCGCCACCTTGCCAATCCACGTGGATGGCCTCGATCGCCTCCAGGCTCACGTGGATGGTGCGGTCAACCGGGGTGCCGGTCCGGGCCAGGATGCCCGCGACCCGGAATGGCTTGTCGTCATGGTCGGCGGCGCCCACGCTCGCCAGCCCGTGCGCGACGACGATGTCTTGGCCGAGCACGTAGCCGAGCTTCTGGGCGGCCTCCGCCCCCAGCACCGCGTCAAACAAATCAGCGAACGCCGCGCCCTGGGCGACCACGAGCGGACGGTTGCGGCCATACCGGTAACGTCCGAAGAACTCCGGCGTGGTGCCCAGCACCCGGTAGCCGCGGTGCGAATCGCCCAGCGACAGCGGCACTGCCCAGGCGACCTCGCGACGCGCGGCGATCTCCTGGAAGCTGGACCAGCTCAGGTTGTTGGTGGCGTTGCCGATGCGGAACACCGAGTAGAGCAGCAACTGCACCGAGCCGCTGCGCGCGCCGACGATGAGGTCGGTCCCCGAGATGGTGTTGGCGAAACCCTGGCGCGCGCCGGTGCGCACTTTCTCCACCCCAAGCAACAGCGCGACCGAGACCGCGATGGACAGGACCGTCAGCAGCACCGTGACCCGGCGGTTCAGCAGGCTCAGCAGCGCAAGGCGCAGGACGATCATGCGTGCACGCCCCTCGCGCCGGCGTCGTGCGACGTGCGGGCGATACTGTCCAGGCGCACCACCTCATCGAACTGGGCTGCCAGGCGGACATCGTGGCTCACCATGACAAGCGTGGCGCCGACTGCGCCGAGCTCACCTAACAGCAGCGACAGGAAGGCAGCTTGCCGGTCCTGGTCCAGCGCCGATGTCGGCTCATCGGCGATTACCAGCTCGGGGCCGCCGATCAGCGCGCGGGCGGCGGCGACCCGTTGCTGCTGGCCGACGCTGAGCTCGGTGACGGGCCGGCGGTGAAGCGCCGGGTCAAGCGCCAGCGCCGCAAGCAGCCGCTGCGCTTCGGCGCCTTCCCCGCCGCTGGCGTGGGCGCGCTTGGCCCGCCCGGGAGCGAAGCGCAGCGGCAGCAGCACGTTGTCGATGATCGAGAGGTAGGGCACCAGGTTGAACATCTGGAACACGACGCCGATGTGCTCCGCCCGGAACCGGTCGCGCTTTGCCCGCGACAGCATCGTGAAGTCGGTGCCGAGCACTTCGACGATGCCCTGCTGCGCCGGCACGATCCCGCAGATCAGGTTGAGCAGCGTCGACTTGCCTGCCCCGCTCGATCCCGTGAGCAATATCCTGCGGCCGCGCCCCACTGAAAACGCGGGAACGCGAAGCGAGAAGCTGCCGCGCTGCCACGAGAACCCGACGTCGGACAGTCGCAGCGTAGGACCCGGCGCCGTCCCGTCAGCACCAGTGTGCCGGGCAACCGCGGCGACATCCGTCACGACGTCAGGGTACGCAGGCTCAGCCGCGGGCGCGCCCGCTTGACCTCGAAGCTCTTTTGTCCTTTGGGGGCAATGACCTGCACCTCGATCTCATCGGCATTCGGGAATAGCTTGAAATACGGGAACTCGATGTCCAGAACGGCGGCGGCGTTCGTGCAGGCCAGGCTGTAGCGGCCCTCGAACTCCGAATGCGTGGCCTCGTCGCCCTTGACTGCTGCGGGCGTCGGGGTGGCGTCCCCAAGCTTCCGCTCGACCGCGGCGCTCGTGACCGTGCAGCCGGCGGCTTGGGGCAGGGTGAACAGCTTGAGCGGCTCCCGCAGCGTTTGCGTCGCCTGCTCGACGGTGGCTTTCTGCTTATCGGTCCGGGGCTGGTGCTCGAAGCCGACGATGTCGTGCGCGGGCGCCGACAGCTCCATGGAGATCGTCTGGCCCTCTATGGCGATGTTGAGTTTGCTCGCGCCATGCACGTGCGCGCCCAGCTGCCGTTTGCCTTGCGCCTGCGCTGGGCCGGAAAGCGCGAGAGCGCCCAACAAGCTGATAAAAGCGACTGCTTCAACTTTCATAACGCCCTCGCGTTGCTGGATGACTGCTTCGCATGACGCTGTTGGCAGGGCAAAGGAAACAGGCGCCTACGCCGTTTTCGGTCCGTGACAGGTTCATGGCGAGCAACTGGAGTTCATCGGCATCTATGCCCAGCAGACCAGCCGCTGGCGGACCGAGAAGCCGTCAAAGGATCAGACACGCGAGCTGGACCGGATGGAGGTGCACAACCAGCAGCTCCGGGCTGTGACTACGAATGTTCTCGCGCTCGCCATCGAGCTGCGCAAAGGCGCCATCGGGCGCGTCATGGGCATGAGCGATGTTGAACTCGGCCTTCAGGCGATCTTCGGCAACTGTATTCTATTCATTGACGATAATGCCAGTCCTTTGGCGGTTGTCCCCTAGCTTCTTCTGACCCTACGAAGCTAAATCCCCTTCAGCCAGGCGGTATCCAATTCCCGACTCGGTCCTGATCAGCCCGGCCGCGCCGGCGCCAAGCTTCTGGCGCAGGTGGCCGATATAGACGCGCAAGTACTGCACGTCCTCGCTGTGCTGCGGTCCCCATACGGACCGAAGCAACTGCTGGTGCGTCAGCACCCGCCCGGCGTTGCGGACCAGCAGCACCAACAAGTCGTACTCCCGCGGCGTCAAGGCGACCTCCTGTCCGTCGGCCAGCACCCGCCGGCGCAGCAGGTCCACCTCGATCCCACCACGTCGCCACGGCTGGGTCACGCCGTCCTGCACCAGCGCCCGACGCAGGCAGGCGCGCAGCCGGGCCAGCAGCTCAGGCATGGAGAACGGCTTTTCGATGTAGTCGTCAGCACCGGCATCAAGGGCCCGCACCTTCTCGGCATCCTGGTCGCGCGCGGACACCACTAGGATCGGCACGGCCGTGATGGCGCGAAACCGCGGCAGGGCGTCCTGGCCGTCCAGGTCCGGCAGGCCCAGGTCCAGCAGCACCGCCGCCAGCTTCCGCGACGCTGCCAGGTGCAGGCCCTCGGCGGCCGTGTTGGCCCGTTCCACGTCATAGCCTACCGCCTCCAGCGCAGGCCTGAGGAACCGGTGGATCTGCGGCTCATCATCCACCACCAGAATAAGTGCTCCCGTCATGCAGCCAAACTCATGCAGAACTCCGGGCGGCTGGGAGCCGGATGGTGACGATCGTGCCCGGGCGCCCATCCGCTGGGAGGTCCGGGCGAGGGCTGCGCGCCTCGATGCGCCCGCCCATCGCCTCGACCATACCGCGCGCGATGGCGAGGCCGAGCCCGGTGCCGGGTGCCACCCGGTCTCCACGGCTCGCGCGGAAGAAGCTGTCGAATACATGGGGCAAGTCGTCCGGCGGGATGCCCACGCCCTCGTCCGCAACGGACAGACAGGCCTCGGCTCTCTCCAGACTGCCGCGCACCAGGATGAGGCTGCCTTCGGGCGCGTACTTGGCGGCGTTCTCCAGCACGTTCACCAGCACCTGCTCCAGCAGCGCCGGATCGGCCAAGGCGACCAGTTCCGGGTCCGGGATGTTGATCGCCACGAATGGCGCGCCGGGCAGGTGCGCGGACGCCGCGTGCACGACCTCGTTCAGCGACACCCGCGTAAGGCGCGGGTTGATCTGCCCGGTCTCCAACCGCGTCAGCTCGGTAATGTTGGCGAGGAAACGCGCCATGCGGCCCACGTCCTGCTCGATGCTGTCCAGCAGGTCGGTGCGCGTGGCCTCCGGCAGCTTGGTCCAGCCGGTCCGCAACGTGCCGGCGGCACCCTGGATGCCGGTGAGCGGGGTGCGCAAATCATGGCCCAATGACGCCAGCAGCGCGGTGCGCAGCCGCTGTGTTTCCTCCATGGCCACCGTCCGGGCGCTCTCGCCCGCGAGACGCACGCGCTCCCACGCCACCGCCGCTTGGTCGGACAGGGCGGTAATGGCCTGTGTCTGCGGCTCGTTCAGCCGGCCGTCGCTGCGCACGCCCAGCACGCCAAGGCGGCCCCGGGCGGTGCGGAGCGGCAGGAAACGCCAGCTCGCGCTAGGCAGCGTGCTGGTGCCCTGGCCGGCGGTCTCCTGCTTGGTCCAGGCCCAGCGCGCCGCTGCCCAAGCTCCCTCGTCCAGCGTGGCCGCCACCGGCTCCGCGGCGCGAATGTCAAGGCTATCGTTGTCCACCACGGCCAGCACCAATGCCTGCCCGACCGTGGCAGCGGCCTGGCGGGCGATCTCGGCCAGTAGCTCCGGCTCGGTCGCGGCCTCGCCCAGCTTGCGGCTGAAGGCGCTAATGCGGCGCAGGCCCTCGATGCGCGCCTGCGCCGCCCGCGCCTCCGCCCGCACCCGGCTGGCCAGGCTGCCGGACAGCACCGCCACGGCGGCGAACAGCACCAGCCCCATCGCGTCGTGCACGTCGCTGATGGTGAACGTATAAACTGGGGGAATAAAAAAGAAGTTCCACGCCAGGAACCCGGCCGCCGCCACCGCCAGCGCCGGACGCAGCCCTCCCAGGCTGGCGCCGGCCACGACGGCGGCGAGGTAGGCCAGGCCCATTGCCTCGCCCGGAACCGTGTCGCGCAGCATCAGGCCAAAGGCGGTCACGCCGGCGACCAGGCCGGCGGCGCCGGTCCATACGACCCAGCCCTCGTCACGGCCCAGCCGACGTTTGGCGACCCGGACGCCGGGCAGGGGGACCACGTGCAGCACGAAGTCCGGCGCCCGCAACAGCAACTGGTAGCTCAGGATACGGCCCGACAGCCGCCGCCACAACGGCGCGGGCGCACGGCCCACCACCAGATGGGTCACGTTGCTCGCACGCGCCAACTCGACGGTCGCACCTACAAGGTCCGAGCTGACACGGGTTTGCACTTCGGCGCCGAGCTGGGCCGCCAACGCCAGCGCCGGGCGCGCGTCGGCCATGGTGTTGTCCCGCTCCACGTGCAACGCGGCCCACGGCGCGTGCAGCGAGTCTGCCAGGCGCTTCGCGTGCCGCACCACGCCTTCGGACGCCTTGTCCGGCCCGATCAGCGCCAGCACGCGGTCCCCTGCTGGCCATGGCCCGGCCACCCCGGCCCGGCGCATCCAATCGCGCACGTCGTCGTCCACGTGCGCGGCGGTGCGGCGCAGCGCGATCTCCCGCAGCGCCGCGAGGTTGCCCTCCTTGAAGAACCCGTCCAACGCACGCACCGCGTTGTCGGCGCGGTAAATCTTGCCCTCGCGCAGGCGCGTGCGCAGCTCGGTGGGCGGCACGTCGATCAGCTCGATCTCATCGGCCAGCTCCAGCACGCGGTCCGGCAGGGTCTCGGTCACGCGCACGCCGGTGATGCGGGCCACGTCCTCGTTCAGGCTCTCAAGGTGCTGCACGTTGAGCGTGGCCCAGACATCCAGCCCGGCCGCCAGCAGCGTGTCCACGTCCTCCCATCGCTTGGCGTGACGGCTGCCCGGCGCGTTGGTGTGCGCCAGCTCGTCCACCAGCAATAGGCCAGGGCGCCGGGCCAGGGCGGCGTCCAGATCGAACTCCTTCAATACCTGGCCGCGGTACGGCACGTCTCGATACGGCAGTACGGGCATGCCCCGTAGCTGCGCCTCGGTCTCGGTGCGGCCATGCGTCTCGATGACGCCGGCTGCTACGTCCACGCCCTCCATTTGGCGCCGCTTTGCCTGAACCAGCATCTCCCAAGTCTTACCCACCCCAGGCGCTGCGCCCAGGAATATCTTCAGCCGGCCGCGCCCCTCGTTGGCCGCGGCGGCGAGCAAGGCGTCGGGATCGGGTCTTCCGTCTTCGGGAGGCATGTCCCGATGTTACGGCTTCACGCCATCCAGGGCGAGGTTCAACGCCAGCACATCCACCCGCGGCTCGCCGATCAGGCCCAGCAGGCGTCCGGAGGTGTTGGCAGCCAAAATCCCGCGCACTTGCGCCTCCGTCATGCTGCGTGCGGTGGCGACCCGCGCCACTTGCCGGTCCGCGTTGGCTGGGGAAATGTGCGGGTCGAGGCCGGAGGCGGAGGTGGTCACCGCGTCGCCCGGCACCGGCTTGGCTCCGGCCTTTTCCACGTCCGCCGCAACGCGCTCGATCAGGGCCTTGTTGGTCGGCCCAAGGTTGGAGCCGAGCGAAGCGCCCGCGTTGTAGGGGGACGCCGCCTGCTTGGCGGGATCGGCCGGGTCGGCGTCGGTGGTGGCGGAGGAGCGGCCCTGGAAGTACTTGTCCTGGGTGAACGCCTGCCCAAGCAGCGCTGAGCCGATCACCGTGCCGTTCCGCTCAATCAGGCTGCCGCCGGCCTGAAACGGGAACACCGCGCCAGCGAGGCCGACGAAGCCGAGCGGCAGGGCCAGGCCGGTCAGCACGGTGAACAGCGCCACCAGCACAAGGGCCGGACGAAACTGAGCCAGCATTTACGTAACCCCCAACACGGTAAGGACAAGGTCGATCAGCTTGATGCCGATGAAGGGGGCCACCAACCCGCCCAGCCCATAGATCAGCAGGTTGCGCCGCAGCAGCGCCGCCGCGCCGATCGGCGTGAACGCCACCCCGCGCAACGCCAGCGGCACCAGCGCCACGATGATGAGGGCGTTAAAAATGACCGCGGACAGGATCGCGCTCTGCGGGCTGTGCAGGCCCATGATGTTGAGCGCGTTCAGCTCCGGGTAGGTGGTCACGAAAATTGCTGGCAGGATTGCGAAGTACTTGGACACGTCGTTGGCAATGCTGAACGTGGTGAGGGACCCGCGGGTGATAAGGAGCTGCTTGCCGATCTCCACCACCTCGATCAGCTTGGTCGGGTCGCTGTCGAGGTCCACCATGTTGCCGGCCTCACGCGCCGCCTGGGTGCCGGTCTGCATCGCCACGCCCACGTCGGCCTGGGCCAGCGCGGGCGCATCGTTGGTGCCGTCGCCGCACATCGCGACCAGGCGGCCCTCGGCCTGCACCTTGCGGATATAATCGAGCTTGTCCTGCGGCGAGGCCTGGGCCAGGAAGTCGTCCACCCCGGCTTCGGTGGCGATCGCGGCGGCGGTCACTTTGTTGTCGCCAGTGATCATAACGGTCCGGATGCCCATGCGGCGCAGCGCCTCGAACCGCTCGCGGATGCCGGGCTTCACGATGTCCTTCAGCTCGATCACGCCCAGCAGCCGGCCGTCCACCACCACCCCGAGCGGCGTGCCGCCGGCGCGGGCGATCCGGTCCACGGCTTGCGTGAAGGTTTGCGGCGGCGTGCCGCCGGCCAGTTGGACTACGCTCTCGACAGCGCCCTTGCGCCAGGACCGGCCGCCAGCGTCAAGGCCTGAGACGCGGGTGTTGGCGGTGAACGGGACCACGGTGGCGCCGGCCGGCGCCTCCATCACGATGCCGTGCCGGTCGCGGGCAAACGCCAGGATGGACCGTCCCTCCGGCGTGTCGTCGCCGAGCGACGCCAATGCCGCGGCCTCGGCCAGGGTGCGCTCGTCCACGTCGGATACCGGGTACAACGCTGCGGCGGCGCGGTTGCCGAAGGTGATGGTGCCGGTTTTGTCCAGCAACAGGGTGTCCACGTCACCGGCCGCCTCCACCGCGCGGCCGGACGTGGCGACCACGTTGAAGCGGATCAGCCGGTCCATGCCGGCGATGCCGATGGCGGACAGCAACCCGCCGATGGTGGTGGGGATCAACGTCACCAGCAGCGCCGCCAGCACGGGGACGCCCAGGTCGGTTCCGGAGTACTTGGCAAGGCCCACCAGGGTCACGACGGCGATCAGGAATATGATCGTGAGGCCCGCCAGCAGGATATCCAGCGCGATCTCGTTCGGCGTCTTGCGGCGTTCCGCGCCCTCCACCAGCGCGATCATGCGGTCGATGAACGTGTTGCCAGCCTCGGCGGTGATGCGCACCACCAGCCAGTCGGACACCACCTGGGTGCCGCCGGTCACCGCGCTGCGGTCGCCGCCGGCCTCGCGGATCACGGGCGCGCTTTCCCCGGTGACGGCGCTCTCGTTGACGCTGGCGACGCCCTCGATGATCTCGCCGTCGCTCGGCACCAAGTCCCCGGCCTCCACCAGCACCAGGTCGCCGCGCTTCAGGTCCGGCGCTGGCACGCTGGTGACCTTGCTGCGGTCGGCGCCGGTCATGCGCTTGGCCATCGTGTCGCTGCGAGCCCGGCGCAGGCTCTCGGCGCGGGCGCGTCCGCGTCCCTCGGCCACCGCCTCGGCGAAGGTCGCGAACAGCACCGTGAGCCACAGCCAGACAGCGATGGCGATCGGGAATGCGGCCGGCACGCCAGTGGCGAGGTTCCGCACGCCCAGCACCGTCACCAGGATGGCGACGATCTCGGTGACGAAGATCACGGGGTTGCGGATCAACCCGGCCGGGTTGAGCTTCTTGAACGCGTCGCCAGTGGCGCGGCGCAGGATCGCGCCGTCGAACAGCGCGATGGTGTCGGCTTTTGCCATGGTGGGTGTTCCTAGAACGTCTTGCCGGCGAGCATCGAGAAGTGCTCCGCCAACGGGCCAAGCGACAGGGCGGGCAGAAACTGCAAGCCGCCCAGGATGAGGATCACGCCCACAAGCAAGCCGATGAACAGCGGCCCGTGCGTGGGAAACGTGCCCGGGCTTTCCGGCAGCTTCGGCTTTGCCGCCAGCGACCCGGCGATGGCCAGCACCGGGATCATGAACGCGAACCGCCCCAGCAACATGCAGGCGCCCAGGCCGTAATCCAGCAACGGCGTGTCCGCGGACAGCCCGGCGAACGCGCTGCCGTTGTTGCCGGTGGCGGAGCTGAAGGCATACAGCATCTCGCTCAACCCATGCGGCCCGGCGTTCGCCAGGGAGCCTGTGCCGCTCTCGGTTACCAAAGCGATGGCGGTGCCGGACAGGATGCACAGCGGCAGGATCAGCACCGCCAGCATCGCCAGCTTGATCTCGCGCGCCTGCACTTTTTTGCCCAAGTACTCCGGCGTGCGGCCGACCATCAGCCCGGCCACGAACACCGCCAGCAGCGCGAACACGATGATGCCATAAAGGCCCGAGCCGACGCCGCCGGGCACGACCTCGCCCAACTGGATCAGGAACAACGGCACCATTCCGCCTAGCGGCGTGAAGCTGTCGTGCATGGCGATGACCGCTCCGTCCGACGTGGCGGTAGTGGTGACTGCGAACAATGAGGACATAGCGGTGCCGAAGCGCACCTCCTTGCCCTCCATGTTGCCCATGGCCGGGTCAACGCCAGCGGCGGTCAACATCGGGTTGCCGCCGGCTTCGGCCGCATAGCACAGCACCACGAACGCGACCATCAGGATGGCCATAGCCCAGAACAGCGCGAAGCCCTGGCGCTTGTCGCCGACGATCACGCCGAAGGTGACCGTGAGCGCAAAGGGGATCACCAGCTCGGACCAAGTCTCGACGACGTTGGTGAGCGCCGTCGGGTTCTCGAACGGGTGGGCGGAGTTGGCATTGAAGAAACCGCCGCCGTTGGTGCCCAGCACCTTGATGGCTTCCTGGAACGCGACGGGGCCGAGTGCGATGGTCTGCTTGCCGCCCTCCAGCGTCGTCGCGTCCACGTAGCCCGCCAAGGTCTGCGGCACGCCGGCAGCGATCAAGAACACGGTGTAGAGCAGGACGACCGGCAGCAGCACATAGAGCGTGATGCGCGTGAGATCGACCCAGAAGTTGCCAAGCTCCTTGAGCCCGCCGCCGGCAAAGGCGCGCGCGACCATGACAGCGGCGGAGATGCCGGTGGCGGCGGACAGGAAGTTGTGCGCCGTGAGGCCCCACATCTGGCTGCCGTAGGACAACGTGGTCTCGCCGGCGTAGGCCTGCCAGTTGGTGTTGGTCACGAACGACATGGCGGTGTTGAACGCGAGCTTGGGCGACAGGCCGGACTGGCCCTGCGGGTTGAGCGGCAGCAGGTCCTGGTAGCGCAACATCAGGAACAGCAGCGCGAAATGCACCGCCTGCAACATAATCAGCGCGACGGCGTAGGTTTTCCAAGTCATGCCGCGCCGTGCGTCGACCCCGGCCAGCGCGTAAAAGCCGCGCTCGACCGGGCCGAGCAGCGGCGACAATAAGGTGCGCCCGCCGCTCAGCACTGTCGCAACGTAGTGGCCGAGCGGGACGGCGCACACGAACACGAGCGTGAGCACGAGCGCGATCTGCGCCCAGCCGATCAATGTCATTGAGGGTTGTCCTTAGAAGTCTTCGGGCCGCACGAGCGCCCAAACCAGGTAGATCAGCAGCCCGGCCGAGACGGCGCCGCCCAGGATCAGGTCAATCACGCGTCAGATCCGTTCACACAATGCGGCATAGGCTGCCATCAGCAAGATGCCTCCGGTGCCCAGGACCAAGATCAGAACGTCGTACATGCGCGGCCCTCCATAGGTTCGCTGGCTGTACCACTACATAAACCCAACAGGGGTAAGAGGCTATGTGCGCCAATGATAAAAAGCATAAAACTATATAAAGAAGCTGCCA
>CAXTCN010000104.1:0-15140 GCA_964242575.1 uncultured Acetobacteraceae bacterium
AAGCCGCACGGCCATGCCGCCTATGGTCAGGCAGTCAGGACAGGTGAGTAGTTACGGATCAGCTGCAGGCACACCTGTCCGCGCTGATGAGCGACCGGGTCGCAGCTGGCGTGCTGGCCCACCTGCTGCCGGTCGCGCCTGGAACAAGCCACGAGACCTTGCGCGGCCGCACGCTCAAGCTTGGCGAGCAGCTGCGCCATGCTGCCGCTGGGACGCCCGAGCCGGCGAAGGCCGCGGCAGCACCAGCATCGGCGATCACGCTCAGCTTGGACTCTACTTTCATCCGTAGCTGCCACGAGGGCGAGCGGCACTTGGAGGTGCGCGTCGGCAACGCTGAGGCGCCCGAGGGCGGCAGCCGGCAGGTGTTTGGCGCTGTGGCGAACGCCGGCACCGACATCGTGGCGCTGATCCGGCGCACCCTCGACACCCTGGGCCGTACCGGCGACACGGCGCTGAGCGCGTTCACCGACGGCTGCTCCGGCCTGCGCGCCATCCTGGCCGCCGCAGGCATTACGGGCCCGCCCGGTCTTGACTGGTTCCACCTTTCCATGCGGCTCCAGCACGCCAAGCAAGTGGCGGAAGCTTTGCCTGCCGAGGATCCCAATCAGCAGCATGCGAAAGCGGAGATCATCGCCGAGGTCGAGCGGCTGCGCTGGCGGACCTGGAACGGCAAGGCCAAGGATGCCCGGATCACCCTCAAGCGCCTGCGCACGCTCCTGCCTGCCCTTGAGCGCGAGCCCGTCCGCAAGCTGAAGCGAGCGCTACGGGCGGTCGACCGGTATCTGCGAAGCCAGAGCGCTTGGCTGGTCAACTACGCCGAGCGATGGCGCGCCGGCCTGCGGGTCGGCACGTCGCTCACCGAGGGCACGGCCAACTTCCTGGTCAACAAACGCATGGCCAAGTCGCAGCAGATGCGCTGGTCCCGGCGCGGGGCCGACTTGCTGCTGCAGGTCCGCTGCGCCGTCTACAATGGCGCGCTTGGCTCAGACTTCGGCCAGCTATTCGATCCAGCACCCGGTTCAGGGCTGCACTGGGCGGAGGCGGCATAGCCCCCCAATCGCTGGACAGTCCCCCCTTTGCCATGGAGGTATCGAAGGAACGCGCGCAGCGCCCAGCACATCGCCTTGCCGGTGCCTGCTCCAATCCCCAGCATGGCGCTCGATGTAGCGGGTGATGCTCTCTTGGCTGATCCGACCGAGATCGCCAGCACCGTCAGGGCATAGCTCATGCAGGAACAGGCGAGTGATCGGCAAGTGGCGGACGATGGATGTCGGCGCCAGCCCGCGTTCCTCTCGCAGATAGAGGCTGAACGCCTCGAAAATCTGCTCATGCGGCGTCAGCGGCGGCAATGCTGCCGGCGCAATCGTGCCCGCCTCGCGGAGCACCGACAGTAAACGCTTGAACGCCGCCCGGTCGCCGGGCTGGATGGACCGTTCCTTGGCCCGATGCCGGAGATACTGCTCGATCAGGCATTCATTGAGGTCGGTCAGCTTCGAGCCGCTGCTCGCGAGCCAGCCCATGAGATTGGCCAGCAAGTTGATGGACCGCCATGTGAAATGATGACCGAGCCCATCCTCGACGAGACGGGCGGCGTAAGCCTCTACAAGCGGCCCGTCCGGCCTACTCTGAAGGCGCCGAAACAACCGGCTCCTGCTCAAATACTCTTTTGCAGTCATCGTCCTCATCTCCGCTGTTGGTAGCGGAGGCAAAGGACAAACTATGCCGAGCCAATGACAGGCCACTTATCAGGCAGGCTGGGGAAAACCACTCCGCTCGGCATAGTTCGCCGCTCGGCATAGACCGCCAAGCTGAACGGCCTCGACCTGGAAGCCTACCTCGCCCACGCCATCGGCTAACTCGCCCGCGGGCACCGCGCCACCAGGCTCAGCGAACTCCTGCCCTGGAACTGCAAGGACGCCCTCGTAGCCAAAGCGGCCTGAACAGGCCCGGCACCCGCGTCAACCGTGGGCGTCGGCTCACGCTTACGGCGAAAGCACCCAGCTCAAGTCCGTAGACTGACCAGACCACGACGAATCAGGGGACGTCCGCTGCCGGCGGTCTGAATAGCAGGAGGTACACTTTTGGCCGAAACCGCAGCAGTAGGTCCATGTCCCTGCTGTTCATCGACACGAGGATCGCTCTTTGCTCATCGGCGCTCAGGAACAGCAAGGCGTCGTTGATGAGCTTGCGCCGCAGTCCTTCCTGGCAGCACACCTCCACCGGGGACAGTTCCTTCTTGGGGCGGACCAGGTGCTGCGTGCGGGCCAGGACCCCCGCAATCACGCCCGCCTCGGCCCAGGCAGCAGCGCTGGGTTGGACGACGTCGGTGTCGCTGATGGTTTGGAGCAAGCTCATGATCGTTGCCCTGTTTTCCGCAGTGCCGGGGTGGGTGGGGTCGAGGATGCCGGCGCTGATGGCGAGTTCCCCGCAGGCGACGCCGCTGTGTAGGACGGGACGGCTCTCGATGAAGGCGAGCACGTCCATTGGCAGCCTCCTGCGCAGGCGCTGAATATAGACGTTGGTGTCCAGCATGACCGGCAGGTTGGGCGGCATCGTCGCGATCTCGAATGGAAGGTCGCGATCGTCGCGGCGGGCGAGTGACGCAGTGAATGCGCCCGGGTCGTGCCGTCGCACGATGTCGGCGACCGTGCGCCCGGATGCGGTCTGCCCCGCACCCGGAACCTTCCCCGGCACGGCGGTCAGACGGCCAGTTCGAAGTCGTCCGTCAGCGTGTCTTGGGTGTCACGCAGCCACGCCTTGAACCGGTCGGGCGCGGCCGCGACCGCAAGGCTGGCGTTGATGACGTCCGCCTCGCTGGTGAGGCCGAACCGCTGCTTCGCGGCGGCCATCAGGCCCGGGTCCACACGGGTCGAGATCTTCTGCGAGCGTGTGCCGGTGACAGCGCCTCGGGACATCAGTTCCGCCACGGCTCGGGCAACCATGGGATCGCGCCGGAGCAGGATACGGAAGGCCTCGCCGCGGGGGGCGGCGTGCGACCGGATAGCCAAGGTTTCGCCCTGATCGGGCGGGGTGTTGGACGATTTACCCTGTCTCGGCTTCCTGCGCGGAGCCTGAGCGCCCACGGCCGACGCGGTTTCCTCTGAGGGGATAGGCTCTTGGTCAGTGTCGCCCTGCCGTGGCGTCGCATGGTCCATGGTCACCTCGATGTAGGACATGTATCGCATGACTGTCTGGCGACTTCCACTCCCAGCAATGGATACGGCGTAGGGGTCGGATTTACGCCAACCGCCTTCTTTGCCTGCTCCGCCCCCCAGGATCGCATCCCCGTCAACGGTCAACGTGACTACTGTGAGCGTAGAGCGGCCAGAACACGACCCAGCGCTTGGTCGAACGCGTTGAGGCAGAAGTTCTGCGGGTCGTCGTGCCCGTCGCGCAAGCCAGCGTCGATGGCCGCATGGAACGCTGGCACCAGCCACAAGCCTGCGCGCACGCTCGACACCATATACAGCAACGCGAGGCGGTCATATTGCTCGGTCGAGAACCCAGGTTCCGGCGCGAGCCGATCATTGCGAGGCTTGGTGCTGGACGGATCGCGGCGGCGCGGCTGGACAAGCTCGATATGGACAAAAAGCCCCTTGGCCGGCATGCCCACGACCTCGCTTTCCAGCTTGGTCGCTCGCCAGGGTACTGCAAAGTCATGGCCGACCAGCATGGCGCCGCCGCGGTTGACAAACACGTGCGCCACCGCTCCGTTTGTGAGGTCTTGATAGCGGTCGAGGCGGTTGACCTGCCGGTCGCGGTCAAGGCCGATCGGGAACGGCGCACTGGCGAAGTAGGGCGCGCTGGTGTTGTGGATTACGAAGTAGCGCGCCATCGGTGCTCCAGGCGCGCCGCCGTGCGCCGTTGACAACGGAGCGTCCAGCGACCCACCCAGTTGCGCTTCGTTCAGGTGGCGCGTCCTCAGGTGGCGCCGCACCGCATCGCGCTGCACGGCAACGGCCTGGCCGACATGCCCGGCCAAGGTCGGCGGTAGGGTGTCCAGCCGGGGTCCCAGCGCGCCGCCGATGCGCACGTTCCGCAGGAGGCACGTCGCCTGCTCGGAGGGCCTGCCCTCGAAAGCAAGCTGAGCAACGTTGAAACGGCAGTCCCCGACGATTGCAGCCGCGGAAGCCGGCGGTGGTCCCAGGACCAGGGCGAGAAACAGGCCTCTGATCCACGCCACTTGATAACTCCCTTCTCATGAACTGGCGCAGGAACGTTCAGCGTTAGTCAGCAACCAGCCAAGGCTGATAAGATGCGCATATGGTTGAACGGATGAGATTGCAATTCAACTTCGGTTCTGGTCCCGCGGTTCCGCATCCAGCCGAACCGGCGAACTGCCCCGGCATCGCTACGTTGGCTGGCGACACAGGTCTCCTGCAACCTGGTCGAGGTCTGCCATGCCTGTCTGCGCCATAGCTCGGTCCCTTGTTCTGCCTGCGGCGGCGATCCTGCTGTGCTGGTACTCGGGTGTGTCGTGGGCCGTCGTCGCGGAGGCCACCGTGCTGATGCACCGTGCCGCGGCCCAGGTACCAGCGAGTTTGTCCCCTGGCGAGAAGCAGCAGTTGTTCCAGCGCTTCCAGGACGCGCAAGGCGCGGCAGGACAAGCGACCGCGGCGCCGGTTGCGCCGGAACCTGCGCCAGCTTCACGCGGCCCATCCACCATCATTCAACCCACACCGGTTCCCCGGCCTGCGCGGACCCGGCCTTCTTCCGCCTCTGAGCCGACACCGACGTTCGCAGAACCTACCCTGGTCAGGCCGCCGGTTCCTTCCGCTACGGCCTTGCGCGTTGTAATCCACGTGCCAGCCGGACTCGCGGCGGAGATGCTGTCCACTCGCATGCTGGCGAACTTCGACCCGCGGCCCGGCAGCGTCGAGGTCCGGCGCGTGGCGGCAACGCCCAGTCAGCCCAGCATCCGCTACTTCCACTCCGAGGATGAGGCCGCAGCCCGGGACGTCGCCGCTCGCTTGTCCGGCACAGGGTTAGCCTGGACCTTGCGGGACTTCTCCACGTTCCGGCCGTTGCCCTCGCGAGGCACGATCGAGGTTTGGGTGCCGGAGCGCGCCTGAGCCGGAGCAGCGAGTGGACAAGGTGGTTGGTGCTAGCCTTCTTCCTCGCCTCCCGCTCCACATGATCGAACCCATGCTGGTTCGTAAGGGAGTGTCAAAAACCTGGGGCGCTACGCCGCGAGTTCGCTTGCCTTCTGACCGAAGCGGCCGTCCAGCACTGCGGCCCTGACCTGAAGCACGTAACGGGCACCGCGGGGCAACCAGCGCATCTGCCTGCGCTTGTTCATGCGTGCGTTGATCAGCTGATTGGTGGAACAACACTACGGGCCTGGTCTCATGGTGCAGTGCAGCATAGTGTGACGGGATCGCTGCAGCGCGTCTTGTCGCTCCCGGTTCACCGCGCGGCAGCATCAAGTCGCGTCCACTGCTTTATCTCTGCCCATGGGTAAGAAGGATGATTTATGCTCGACGCACTCCAAGGAACCGACTTCGGCCAGAATGTTTCTCTTGTCCTTGCAGGCGGAGCTGCCCTGGGAGCCTATGAGGCCGGAGCCTATGCAGCGCTGCACGAAGCCGGAGGTCCGCTGCCGGACTGGGTAGCTGGGTCGTCAATCGGCGCCATCAACGCCGCGATTATTGCCGGCAATGCGCCAGAACGTCGTGTCGAACGTCTCCGCGAGTTCTGGAACGCTGTTGCAGTAGATCCGGCGCCGATCACCTCCTTCTGGTTTGGCGTCCCGGCAACCGGACCGTGGCGGCGGGCCTACAACCGCATGAGCGTGCTGGAAACCCTCTGCTTTGGCCGACCTGGGATGTTCCGGCCCCGCATTGCGCCGGGCCCGCGAGCAGGGGCCAACGACGTGTCGGCGCTTTATGACCTGGCACCCCTGCGGAAGCAGCTTGAAGGCGTCGTTGACTTCGATCTCCTCAACAGCGGCCCGGTTCGCATCACGGTGGTTGCGACTGACGTTGTCAGCGGCGAGCGGGTCATCTTTGATACCGGGCGCGGCAAGCGCATCGGCCCCGAGCACATCATGGCGTCCTCGGCCATGCTGCCGCTCTTTGCCCCGATCGAGGTCGAGGGCCGGCTGCTCGGCGATGGCGGCTTGTCCGCAAACGCGCCGGTCGATCTTGTCCTGGATGAGCCGGGGTCCGGTGACCGTCTATGCCTCGTGGTCGACCTTTTTGCCCCCGAAGGCAGCCGCCCGAAGTCGCTGGCAGCGTCCCTATCCCGCGCCAGCGACCTGGCGTTCGGCAATCAATCGCGCCGGATCCTTCAGGGACAGCAGACCGAGCATCGGCTTCGCGCGATGATCGGCAGCCTGGCCGTGCATCTACCCGTTGAACTGCGGGACCATCCTGATGTGGCCCCGGTCCTCGCCGAAGGCACCGACCATCGGACGAGGATGCTTTATCTCAGCTATCGCGCTGCCCTCGATGAGGCGGGACCTGGCAAGATGCTGGACTTCTCCCGCGCGACGCTGACCGACCGCTGGGACGCTGGCTCTGTTGAAATGCGGGTGGCGCTCCAGATCCTCGAGACCCCGACGCGGCATGACCTCCGCATTGAGCCCACTATCGAATGTGTTCGGGTTTGACTGACACTAGACGCCCTGTGTGTTGACTCGGACGTGACTCCACTTGGACCGCTTCTGTGATTCGCTCTGCCGCTTGGTTTGGGACGGGGCGAACATAGCGATGGCGATTACGGGGTAGGTTGAGCTCGACTTTCCGCATTAGCTCTTGTCGGGTTCTGGGGTGGTGAGCCGAGGTCATGTGACCAGGGTTGCAACAAGGGCGCCGAGCAAGGCTCTGCCATGTCGGCGCGCGTTGTGCACGAACTGGAAGAAGCTGAAGTAGAGCGGCAGCTTGTCTTGCGAGATGCCCCGGTGCGGGCGCAACCAGGAGCGCAACAGCGACCAGAAGCCTTCGATCGTGTCGACATGGACCTCGCAAAAGTCGTCTCCATCCTCGTCGCGGGCATACTCGCCGCGCCCATGGCAGACCGTCTTGTACTGGTAGCCCCAGGCTGGTAGGCGCGCGTGGATGCTATACTCGTCCGTGTGGATGAGGGTGCCCGGGGCGATAGTGGCTGCGATGATCGGCTTGATCGTGACCTGCTGCACGTTGGCCAGCCTGCGCATCACGGCTTGGCCGCCACGCTGGATCAGGCCGAGGATGGGCGGCTTGTCCTTGTCCAGCGTGCCGCGGCCCAGTGCGCCTGCCAGATTGCGGCGCCGTCCGAGCCGCCCCTTTTGGCAACAGCCGCCGGCTGGCCCTTGTGCCCGGCCACGACGTTGACCTCGTCGATCTCGACCTCGCCCGTCAGCTCCACCGCCGGCACTTTGGCAACCAGCCCGTGGCGCGCCATCGTCACGCTCGACGCGCTGCACTGCCAAAAAACATTCCGAGATCGCAGCAGCCAACATTGCCCTGATCGTCGGGGTCAAGGACAACCAGCCGACCCTGCACCAGAAAGTCCAAGAGGTCTCGACCACCACGACACCGCCTGGGTCTGCCCACAGCCACGACAAGGGCCGCAACCGCGACGAACGCCGCACCGTCACCGTCTTCGATCCCCCCAACAAGCTGGCCGACACCGACTCGCATCCGCACGTGGCCGCCGTCATCCGGGTCGAGCGCGACGTCTACACCCGCAACGCCAAGACCGGGCTGCTGCGCCACTCCGCCGAGACGGCCTTCTACGTTTCAAACACGCCGGTGAGTGCACCCGCGCTGCCGAGGCCATCCGTGCGCACTGGAGGATCGAGAATACCTCCCACCACAGCCGCGATGTCACCTTGGGGGAGGACCGCTCGCGCATCTGCACCAACCCCGGCGTGTTCGCCCGTCTGCGCAGCTTCGCCTTCAACATCCTCAAGGCCAACCAGACCGACACGTTCAGCCAGGACCGCTACCGCGCCGGTCTCGCAGGCATCAAACACCTGCTCTCACTCACCGCTATTCGTCAGCGTTGAACAGCCCTGGCTATCGCGCCGGTCTCGCAGGCATCAGAAAACTGCTTAGAAGGCTCGCCGTGTTACAGCGTTGAACAGCCTTGGCTCCTGACGGGACCACGGCGTCCCCCGACACCCGCGCGCGGGTGAAGGGATAGTCCCACTGGTCCGGCAAACGGCAACTCTGAACAAGCTCGGACCCGTAAGCGGCCTCCATGATGAGGAGCGGGCGCTGCTCGGGGAAGCGCTGTGTGCGTTGCGCCGCGAATGCGGGGCGGCCTGGAAGACCGCCCGGGATGCTGCCCTAGGCATGATCATGTTGCCGCACCCACTGCTCCAGGTGCCTGAGCAGCTCGACATCGGATCATCCCCGCACCCCCGGGGAACATGATCCTGGTGTCGGTCCTTGACCTACTGGGCTGACGCGTGACTATCATGATGATAGTCACAGCGTGGGCGATAAAATGCAACGCAAGAGCTTCGGCGAAATGGCTTGTCCGATCGCCCGCGGCCTCGATCGGGTCGGCGAGTGGTGGAGCATGCTCATCCTGCGCGACGCCTTTGCCGGCCTCTCGCGCTTCGATGACTTCCAGCAAAGCCTCGGCATCGCGCCGGCCATGCTGACACGGCGGTTGAACACGCTGGTGGACAACGGGCTGCTGGAACGCCGCCGCTACAACGAGCGGCCGCCGCGCGACGAGTACGTGCTGACCGAACGTGGAACGGATTTCCGTCCGGTGCTGATCGCCATGCTGGCCTGGGGCAACCGACATTTCGCGCCGGAGGGCGAAACCATCCTGATTGTCGACAAGCAGACGCAGCAGCCTGTCGACCCAGTGCTGGTCGACCGCACGACCGGCCGACCTTTGACGGAGCGCGACTACATGGTGGCGGCCGGTCCAGCCGCGACCGCAGCCACCCACCGCCGGCTGGCGCGCGGTAGCCAACTGCTCGGGGCCGTGCCTCAGAGCGCGGCGGGAGCCTCATCATGAATGTCGCCGCCCCCATCCCGATTGCCGCGATCCCCGACGCGTCCAGGCCAGATAACCTGGCGACGATGAACCCGCGTACTCGCCGGCTGCTGCACGGGCCGATCCTGCCGACGCTGTTGAGCATGGCGTGGCCGAACATCCTGGTGATGCTAGCACAGGCATCGACCGGCCTGATCGAGACCTGGTGGGTGTCCCATCTCGGCACCGACGCGCTGGCGGGCATGGCCCTGGTGTTCCCCGGCTTCATGATGATGCAGATGCTGTCGGCCGGCGCCATGGGCGGTGGCATTTCATCTGCGATCGCCCGTGCCCTGGGCGGCGGCAGGCGGAGTGACGCAAGCGCGCTGGTGCTGCACGCCATCATCATCAACGGGCTGCTGGGCCTGTGCTTCTCGGCGGTGTTTCTTCTGTTCGGGCCGCAGCTGTATCGCTTCATGGGCGGGCAGGCGGGATCGCTGGACGCGGCACTGCAATATTCCAACGTGGTGTTCGGGGCGAACGTCCTGATCTGGCTGCTGAATGCGCTCGCAAGCTCCATCCGCGGCACTGGCAACATGCTGGTGCCGTCGGCGGCGATCTGCATTGGCGTGGTGCTGCTGATCCCGCTGTCGCCGCTGCTGATCTTCGGCTACGGCCCCATCCCTGCCATGGGCATCGCTGGCGGCGGCGCAGCGGTGGTGCTGACAACGGCGCTGACCGCAGCGGTGCTGGCCTGGTATATCCTGTCCCGCCACAGCCTGGTGCGCCCGAAGCTGGCCCGGCTGCGCATGGCGTTGTTCGGCGACATCCTGCGGGTTGGCGCCGTCGGGTCGGTCAGCACTTTCCAGACCACGGTGACTATCGCATTGACCACGGCGCTGGTCGGTGCGGCGGCCGGACCAGACGCGGTGGCCGGCTATGGCACCGGCTCACGGTTGGAGTACCTGTTGATTCCGCTGGTGTTCGGTCTTGGTGCGCCGTTAGTGGCGTTGGTGGGCACCAATATCGGCGCTGGGCAGCCGCAGCGAGCACTGCGCGTGGCGCTGCTCGGCGGCGGCGTCGCGTTCTGCCTGGCCGAGAGCGTTGGGCTAGCCGCAGCGATCTGGCCGATGGCTTGGCTGGGCCTGTTCGACACCGACCCGCGCATGCTGGAGACCGGGGCTGCATATCTGCGCGTGGTAGGGCCAACCTACGGCTTCTTCGGCCTTGGCCTCTGCCTATACTTCGCCTCCCAGGGCGCCGGCCGGCTGCTTTGGCCGTTGCTGGCAGGGCTGCTTCGCATGATCGTGGCGGTCGGTGGTGGCTGGGTCGCCCTGCGCCTGACCGGATCGCTAACGTGGGTGTTCGTGGCGCTCGGCGTGGCGTTGGCCGTGTACGGCATCACGCTGGCGAGCGCCGTCGCATTAGGAGTGTGGTTCCGCACGCAACATGCGGTCGGCATCATACCGGCGTTGGTGCGTAGATGCTCGGATATACAACGCCCTTCATCTCGGCAACAAGAAATCCAGTCCATCACCAAACCAGCGCTTGACCCCAGGTAGGAAGTCCAACACCGCGAACCATGGTAGACGAAGGAAGGGCATCCTCGTGGACGCCCTCCCTCTGGTTGCCTTGTCGTCTAGCCGCGTGCAGGCGCGTGCGAACGCCGAGCGGCTCGCTTCGCATCGGCGTGCTCGATCTCGACTTCGTCCTGGCGGACGGTGTCGCGCACGGTCTCGACGCGCTCAGAGCGCTCCGTGCGCACCACGACCTCTTCCTTCAGGCGCACCGTCTTGCCGACGACCGGAACCTCGTCCGTCTCGGTGACCTCGATGGTCAGCTCCGTCAGGGTCTCGCCGGTCGCCGCGTCTGTCGCCGGCCGGCGACGCTCCACCACCACCCGTTCGCGGACCAGGGTCACCTGCTTCTCGACCGGGGTCTCGATGACGTAGCGGCGAATGCGGGCCGTGCCGCTGCTCACCTTGCGCGTGCTGACGGTCAGGACCTCCTCGGCGAGCGGAATCACCTGCTCCTGGCCGGACGCGCCGGCCTGCGAGGCATCGGCGCCACGGCTGGCGGCCGAGCGGCCCGGCTGCAGCCCCGACATTCCGAGCATCATATCCCAGAACATGAAACCGGTGGTCAGTGGCGAGGTCGAAGCAGCGGCGACGCGCTGGGCACCCTCAGTGACGCTCCGGGTCACTTGGCGCGCACCCTCGGCAGCCACCTCGGCCGTGCGAACCACCGCCTCGGTGGTCTGCACGGCGGCCTCGCGGGCGCGATGGGCAACAGCCTGACGTTCGCGCTCGGCGGCCTTCTCCTGGCGCGCCTTCGCTTCGGCCTGCTCCTGCCGCTCCTGCTCCGCCGACGCTTCCTGTTGCGCCTGCAGCTCAACCTGCTCACGCTCGCGCCGGGCGTTCGCGCGCTTCTCTTCTTCCTGGTCGTGCTTGGCCTGCTCGGCCTCGGCCAGGCTGGCCTCCATCTTCTCGGCGATCCCTTGCACCTGCTCCTCGCTCAGCGCCTTCTGCACTGCTGGCAGCAGCTCCTTGGCCTCGTCGCGCGCGTGCTGGCGGAACGCCTTGCGCAGGTCCGATACCTTGCTGAGGAATGCCTCGTCGTTCTTGGGCAGCGCGTCCAGCTCGGCCAGGGCCGCGTGCAGCTCCTTATTGTCCTTGATGGCGCCCGCCACGAGCTCCTTGGTTTCGGCGTGCTTGCGCAGCACCGGGAACAGGTGCTGCTCCTCAAGCTTCGTGTGGGCTTCGAGCTCGCCCTTGAGCTCGGCGAACAGCTTCTCGCGGGTTTTAAGCGCGCCGTCCGAAGTTTCGGCAAGCCGGGTGAACAGGTCGTTGGCCTTGGCAGGGCCAGCCTGCATCAGTGTGCGTAGCGTCATAGATACTTTCCTTTGTTGTCGAGCGGCATGGAATGGGGAAAAGCTCCCAGCACACGGCAGCCGAAAGATGCTCAGGCACCACTTGCCGTGCGTTTGGCTGGGTTGGTCGTCCTAGCGAGCCTGCTGACGCTGCTCGATCTGTGCCTCAAGCGGAGACAAAGTCTCGTCTACGGCGCGGCGGATGGCGCGGACCAGGGTGGCAGTGCCCTGCGTTACGGTGTCCATGTAGTTCCGTGCGAAGCGCTGCTGCAGTTCGACCATCGCTGATGGGTTGGCGAGGCGGAACAGCTCCTGCGTGGCACGCAGGTTGGTCTGCATGACGCCCTCAATAAGGCCCGCAATGCCCTGCCTCACGTCACGCATGCCGCCCTCGGCGGCATAGGGCAGCGTCGCGAGCTGGCGCAAGTCCTCGGAGGTGCTATGGGCCACCTGGGCCATCTGGCGGTTCACCTCCTGAAAGGTTTGGGCCGCATCTTGAGCGATTTGGCGTTGGCTCTCAGCCACGACCTGCGTGGTCCGGCGCACCGTCTCCGTCGCGGCCTTGCTGGCGCGGCGCATAGTTTCCACACCGGCCTGCGTGCCCTGACGCGTCACTTCGGTAGCGGCGCGCCCGCGCTGCAGCATGGCTTCGGCTGTCCGGCGCGTTGGGGTGTCATCCACGTGAGTTTCGGCTTCTAAAGCAGTCCCCGCGCTGTTTTGGGCGTGGGTGTTATGGATACCCTGAAGTTCGCCATTATTCCGCATGATGATCCTTGCTTGTTCTTGATACCACAACTGTTTGCTGCACTGCACAATAAAAACTTGCATAATGAATGCACATATAAAAATCACGAATGCGTGAGTTTTGATGAAGATGACGTTGAAAGTTGCAAACAATACCAGAATTGCAGTCAAGCATCGCCATTGTATGTTGTCTAATTTATAAAGGTATGTTGAACTCGACTTTCCGCGTTTCAGTCCGCGTGGTGGAGGGTGTCCGTGAGCCTTTGCAGCAGGGCGGCAGAGATTTCGACGGTCCCGTGCCCAGTTGGAACATGGATAAGCCCGACGGGCGCCACAGAGCGCGACAGACCGCCGCACCTCTGCGCGCCGCAGCCGAGGCAGCCATCGCGGGCGGGGAAGAGTGCATCACCCCCGCCGTGCTTGCCCGCTCTATGTATCGCGGTCCGGGCGAGCGGCGGGACGCGGTCGAACGCGAGCTGGCGTGACCTGGGCCGCGGTTAGGGCGGCGTCTGCCGCTGCACCCGCGACCGCTGCCGCACGAGGCGTTGTCGTCCTGGGTCGGCTGCCTCGCCGCTGCCTATGGCATGAGCCTCGGCGTGTTCCTGCGCAGGGCACTTGGCACCGACCTTGCTCCGGATGACCGCGCGCTGGACACCGGCGCCGGGCCGCCCGGACTGGCTGCGGTGCTGGCCGAGCGGACCGGAGTGCCGACGCGGCGCATCCGGGCCATGACGCTGGCCGGCTACGCTCCGGAGGTGACCGACGCGCCTGCACCCTCGCCCGGGCCGAAGACGCATGCGGAGCGGTTCGGCTGGTTCCTGCCGTGGGCACGGAGCATCGAGATCTGTCCGAAGCCAATCGGGCCTTAGGTGCCGTGGCAGGCCGACGATCTGCTGGCCGGCATGCCCACGTGCTGCCCAGGGTGCCTGCTGGCCGACGCCGTCCCTTACGTGCGCCTGCACTGGCGCTGGGCGTGGATGGCAAGCTGCCCGCAGCACGGGGCGGCGCTTGTTCCCGTGGTGAGGTCACCCTGGCTGGCCCGCGACCATGTTCCCCGCGAGCCGCAGCGCGCCGCCCGCGACCTGCTCGTCCTCGACCACGTCACGCTTGGCGCCGCGACGGGCGGCACGGCCCGGTTGTCCGGGCGTGGCGAGCTCGTGCCCGGGAACGCATGGCTGCGGGCGTTGCGCGCCCTCCTCGACGAGTTGGCCTGCCCGGCATCCTGGTTTGCCCCCGAGGGCCGGGCCGAGGTGGATGGAGCCTGGTGGCGCGTGGGCCGGACGCCCAGGGAGCGGCAACTCTGCCAATCGGACCTCTTCGAGCGCCAGCCCCCGCACCGACGGAGCATGCTGCTGGAGGTGGCCGGCGCCGTGGTCCGGCACCGGGCGGCACGCCTTGCGACAGGCGGGCAAGCGACGATGCTGCACGCCACCGTCATGCAATGGAGTGCGGACCAGCGCTGCTAAGCGTAGAACCAGCTTTCCCGTCCTGCCCGCGCCATCCAGCCGCCAAAGCCGTTACTCTCCCGGGTTGCCGAGGACATCGAAGGTGATCAAGGCCGGCATCTCCCGCCGGGGCGCGCAGATGCAGGCCGTCTATGCAAAAGGGATCGAGAGGCTCATCCAGGCCGCATTCTCCTGCTTCGCTCGGGTGGCATCCCTGAGAGCAGAGCACCCAAACCCTCCGCCATCGTTGGATATGCAATGGTGGCTGGCCGGGTAGCGCCACCCTGCGTCAGGCCGGCAAGGCAGCCGATGGCAGGCTGACCTGGATGGGGCTGAAGGCTTGATCCTGCTCCAGCACGACCTCGCCCTGCTTGGCGAGTTCGAGGCTGGCCACGAAGCTGCTGGTCCACCCCGAGCACCGCCGCAGTGGCGTTTCCGGTGCCGACCCCTCCATCGGTGCCGCGGGAAGCAGGGTGCCAAGCGCCCTGCCCTCCCCCGCCTCTCCGAGCAGCCGCAGGATGCGGTCGCGGGCTTCCGGAACAGGGTGCAGGTCCCACCGCCGCGGCTGGTAGCGGGACGCCGTGTCGGCGCCGGCGCCGTCCTCGTCGAACAGCGCCAGGCTGGCCCAAAGGAACTCGATGACGTCCACCTGGTGCCGGGTCTCGGCGAGCAGCCCGAGCGGCTCCGGCCGGCCGCGGGCGAACACCTCGCGCCCGAGCTGTGGCCGGCGCCCCAGCCAGGCGGCGAGCGCCTGCGCCTCCCGCACTGCCTGGAGCTGCCCCTGCAGCCGGGCCGCCGCGGCCTCGGCCGCGCGCTGCTGGGCCGGGTCAGCCGGCACGAGCAGGTCCGAGCGCAGCTGCAACAGCCAGCATGCCATGACCAGCCAGTCAGCCCTCCGTTCGAGCGGGGCTATGCCTTCAAGCGTCGCGAGGAGCTGGTCCACCAGGCGCGGCAGCGACAGCCGGGCCAGGTCCACCCGGTGCGCACGCGCCAGGGCCAGCAAGCGGTCGAGCGGGCCGGCGAACCCGTCCAGCTCCAGGATTGGCATCAGCGCGGCGTCGGTGCGCTCCTCCACCGCCTGGGCGGCACTGCCGCTCACCCCGGCCCCCCACTAGTACCTCTGCACAGAGGTTTTGACTGTTTGAGCGTATCCAGGATTGAGC
>CAXTCN010000105.1:0-14883 GCA_964242575.1 uncultured Acetobacteraceae bacterium
GTGTGGAAGGTGGTCACGTCAACCACGTCGTCGAACGTGCAACCGGCGGCCTTCAACACTGCCGCGAGATTGTCGAAGGCAAGCTGGACCTGCTGCTCGAAAACCGGCTCGGGCGATCCGTCCTCGCGGCTGCCGACCTGGCCCGAAACAAACAGGAAGTCTCCTGAGCGAATCGCCGCCGAATAGCGGTTGATCTCGTAAAGTGCCTGCCGATCGGCTGGGAAAATCGCATCGCGTTTGGCCATCGTTCCACTCCATTGTCCGGGACGGCCATTGATATACGCCCCGTATGTGGGCATGTCAGCGCATACGCGCCGTATGTCAATGAGCATACGCGGTGTATGTGTGCAGGAGATGATGGTGGTCGCGAAGCGACGTGCCCAGATGGTGGAAGAAACCCGGGCCAAGCTCATTCGAGCCGCACGACGAGCTTTCGCGGCTAAAGGCTATGTGGCGGCGTCAATGGACGATCTGACTGCTGAAGCTGGCCTGACGCGAGGCGCGCTCTACCACAACTTCGGCGACAAGAAGGGGTTGCTGCAGGCCGTGATCGACCAGATCGACGCAGAAATGGTAGTGCGGCTGCGCGCTGCGCAAGAGCGGGCGGAAACCGCATGGCTCGGATTTCTCGACGAGAACATCGCCTACATCGAGATGGCGTTGGAGCCGGAGATCCAGCGCATCATGCTGCTGGACGGGCCAGCCGTGCTAGGCGACCCCTCGCAGTGGCCGAGCCAAACTGCGTGCCTGCGCACGACGACGCAAACGATCCAGGCGCTCATCGACGAGGGAACGGTCAGGCCGGTCGACGCGGAAGCCGCTGCCCGGCTGCTCAGTGGAGCGGCGCTCAGCGCCTCGCTCTGGATTGCCGCAGCCGACGAGCCTCACACCGTCCTCACAAAGGCTGTCGAGGCGTTTCGGCGCCTTGCGGCCGGCTTGCTGCAAGTCAAGGGATAACGGCAGGACCGTCACAACCACCACCCCAGGAAGTAGGATGCCCGTCTAGTGCGGCCGCATGGAATGCGGCATCGTTGATTGGAATGGAAGGCGGCGCCATGGACGGCAAGGGGCTAGTGATCGTGACGGGCGGCAGCCGGGGGATTGGGGCGGCGATCTGCCGCCGGGTCGCAGCGGATGGGTATGCCGTGGCCGTCAACTACGCTTCCAACCAAGAGCTGGCGCAGGCGGTCGTCGCCGAGATTGAGGCGGCTGGGGGACGGGCTGCGGCCTTTCCAGGCGACGTGTCCGCCGAGCCTGACGTTGTCCGCCTGTTCGCGGATGCGCAAGCGCAGCTCGGCCCGCTGTATGGGCTTGTCAACAACGCCGGCATCCTGGGCGGCAGTTCCCGATTGCAGGATCTCACGGCCGAGGTCCTGGCCCGGGTGTTGGCGGTCAATGTCGCGGGTCCGATGCTCTGCGCACGCGAGGCCGTCCGGGTGCTGTCGACTCGGCATGGCGGCTCCGGCGGCGCGATCGTCAACATGGCCTCCGTCGCCAGCCGGCTGGGCGGTCCGGGCGAGTTGGTGCATTACGCCACCACGAAAGGCGCCATCGACACCTTCACGCTGGGGTTGGCCCGGGAAGTCGCGGACGAGGGCATCCGCGTGAACGCCGTGGCGCCGGGCCTGATCGACACGGAGATGAACTCGGCCGAGCGACAGGCGCGGATCGTGCCGAACATCCCAATCAAGCGCGTGGGCACGGCGGCCGAGGTGGCCGAGGCGGTGGCATGGCTGCTGAATCCGGCTGCGTCCTATGTCACCGGCGCCATTGTTGCCGTATCCGGGGGCCGGTGATGGCGCAAAGCCTCCTGCATTGGGACCGCACCCCCGGCCGCGGCGGGTTCGTCCGGCTGGCCCTGGGACAGGCATGAGGGCCACGCAATGACGTCTCCCCGCTCGATGTCCGTTCCGAAAGCCATGCAGGCGACCTTTGACGCTGTCGTCGCGTTGACCGACCCGTTCTGCCAGAACCACCTGAACGACGAGTACCGCGACCTCGCACGGGCCATGACCGCGGCCTTGTGCCGCAAGCGCCCGAGTCCCCTTGCTGCGGGACAGCCGCGCACGTGGGCCTGCGGCGTCATCTACGTCCTGGGTCAGCTCAACTTCCTGTCGGACAAGGCAAGTCAGCCCTGCATGGCCATGTCCGACGTTTGCGCCGCGTTCGGCGTCGGCCAGAGCACGGCGAGCGCCAAAGCCCGCGTCATCTCAAGCGCGTTGCGCACGCACCGCATGGACCCGACCTGGATGCTGCCGAGCTTCGTTGAGCGGAACCCGCTGGTCTGGCTGGCCGAGGTCAATGGCCTGCTGGTCGACTTGCGCGACATGCCGCGCGAGGTGCAGGTGATCGCTTATGAGAAAGGCTTGATCCCCTACCTTCCAGCAGATCGGGAGTAAGCTGCCCGCCGCACTGCGCCAGGACCTGGTTAGGGCAGGGAACAAGCTCCCACACGGAAGCAGTTCCAAGCCCGGGCGGCCTCGGTTAGTGTCCATGTTTTCAGGGAGTGTGGCGCATTGAGTTTCTCAGGCTTCTTTGCGCGGGGCGTTTCGCTGGTTGGCGGCGGGGCGCTGTTGATGCGGCGGCTGAAACATGGCGTCCCTGAACCGGCCTGGGGGAGCGCTCCGGGCATTCCGCAGGCCAAGCCGCAGGGCCATGTCCCGACGCTGAAAATGCCGACGGCACGCGGATGGAGCACAGGGCAGACGCCGGTCGCGGCGCCGGGCCTCAAGGTCAATGCCTTCGCGACTGGGCTTAGGCACCCGCGCTGGCTGCTTGTGCTGCCGGGCGGCGACGTCTTGGTTGCGGAGGCCACGGAAGTGAGCAGGTCCGCCAAAGGTGTCTTTGACTACGCCATGGTCAGCACCATGAAGCGCGCGGCTGCGATGGGGGACAGCGCCAACCGCATCAGCCTGCTGCGCGACGCGGACGGCGACGGCGTGGCGGAGACCCAGGGGGTCTTCCTGCAGGACTTGAACCAGCCGTTCGGCATGGCCTGCCTGGACGGCAACTTCTATGTCGGCAACACCGATGGCGTGGTCGTGTTTCCCTATGCCGAGGGATCAAGTGGGATCACGGTGCCAGGCCGGAAACTGGTCGACTTCAAGCCCGGCGGCCATTGGACGCGAAGCCTGCTGCCGAGCCCTGACGGCCAGAAGCTTTATGTCGGCGTCGGCTCGCTCAGCAACATCGGCGACGCGGGCTTGGAGGCCGAGGAGGGGCGTGCCGCCATCTATGAGCTTGACCTGGCAACGGGCAGCAGCCGCATCTTTGCCAGCGGCCTGCGCAACCCGGTGGGCCTGGCATGGGAGCCGTCGACCGGCGCGCTTTGGACGGTCGTCAACGAGCGCGACGGCCTCGGCGACGAGACGCCGCCCGACTACCTGACCTCGGTGCGCGATGGCGGCTTCTACGGCTGGCCGTACTGCTACTGGGGCCAAACCGTGGACGGCCGGGTGCCGCAGGACGCGAACGCGGTCGCAAGCGCGCTGACGCCGGACTACGCGCTGGGTGGGCACACCGCGTCACTGGGCTTGTGCTGGGTTCCAGCCGGCACGCTGCCGGGCTTTCCGGAGGGGATGGCGATCGGGCAGCACGGGTCGTGGAACCGCAGCACGCTGAGCGGCTACAAGCTCGTGTTCGTGCCGTTCGAGAACGGGCGGCCATCCGGTCCGCCGCGGGATGTGCTGTCGGGGTTCCTCAGCCCCGACGAACGCGTGTCCTATGGGCGGCCGGTCGGCGTGGCGCTCGGCGCAGACCGGCGCTCCTTGCTGATGGCGGACGATGTGGGCGACGTGATTTGGCGCGTGACGGGCGACGGCACGGCCTGAGCGTTGCAGCTTGCCCCGGCCCGACAGCGCAAATCACCACCATCGTCACACCGGCCTAATCTTGCTGCGAGCGCTTATGCGCGCGAAGGGCCGCGAGGCGCCGATCGCGCCAGGTCATCTTGGCCGGAAGGTCCGCCGCCGCCCGCCACTGCCGCATGATGGCGTCCGTGGCGGGCGCGTCGTACACGCTCGGCGATGGCGGATCGGCGGCTAGGCGCTTGTAGAAGTCGGTGAAGCGCTCGCAGTAGTCGGGAATGCCTCCCGGCGCGTTCAGCTCGATGGTCTCGAACGGCCCCATGAAGGACCAGCGCAGGCCCAAGCCGTCTGCCACGGTCCGGTCCAGGTCCTGCGGCGTGACGTAGCCCTCGGACACCAGGCGGAAGGCCTCGGCCAGCAACGCGCCCTGCAGCCGGTTGAGGACGAAACCCTCGATCTCCTTCAGCACCGTGACAGGCGCCTGCCCGATGGCCTCGTACACCGCGCGGGCGCGGGCGATCACGGCCGGGTCGGTCCACTCGGCGCCGGACAGCTCCACGAGCGGGATCAGGTGCGGCGGGTTGACGGGATGGCCGATCAGGCAACGCGCACGGCCCGGCAGCGCCTCGGTGAACAGGGAGCAGCGTATGGCCGACGAGGAGGATGCGATGATGGCGTCCGGCATTGCCGCCGCGTCCAGCCGCGCGAACAGGGCACGCTTCACGTCCAGCGCCTCGGGGCCGTTCTCCTGGATGAACACAGCGCCGTCCAGGCAGTCCTCCAGCGTGTCCGCGGCCACGATCCGGCTGGCGGCGTTGCCGGGGTCGTCGCACAGCCCGTGCGCCGCCATGCCGCGCAGCCCCTCGGCGCAAAGCCCGGCCGCGGCGCCGGTGACGCCCTCGGCCGGGTCCCACAGCCGCACGCTCCATCCAGCGCGGGCGAAGATCATGCTCCACGCCCGGCCAATCAGCCCAGCGCCCACGATAGCCACCGTTCCCGTCACAGCCACAGCACGCTCCTGCGCAATCCCTCATTCTCCCGCAGCGTCCGGGACTCGCCGGACCACTGCACCGTGCCGCGCTCCAGCACCACCGTCCGGTCCGAAAGCGCCAGGGCCAAATCCAGGTGATGGTCCACGATGACGATGGACACCTCCTGGCGCAGCCGGTCGAACGCCTCGAACAGCTCCTCCGTCACCGTGGGCGACAGGCCCTCGAACGGCTCGTCCAGCAGCAGCAGCCGCGTGTCGCCGGACAGGGCGCGCGCCACCGCGACCATCTGCTGCTCCCCGCCCGAAAGCTGGTCCGCCGCCACGTCCCAGCGCTCGCGCAGCTTGGGGAAGAACTCCAGCACGCGGTCCTGCTCCCAGTGCACGCCGGCGCCGGTCAGGCGCCGGAGCCGGCCCAGGCCCAAGTTCTCGCCCACCGTCATGCCGGCGAACAGGCTGCGCCCCTGCGGCACGAAGCCCACGCCCCGGCGCGCCACCTCGTCCGGCGGCAACCCGGCAATCTCGTGCCCGGCCAGCGCAACCCGACCCGACGCCGGGGGCGCGGTGCCGATAATGGTCTTAAGCAGGGTTGACTTGCCCGCGCCGTTGCGGCCCAGCAGCGCCACGATCTCGCCCGCATGCACCGTGAGAGACACGCCGTTCAGGATGTGCGACTTGCCGTAGAAGGTGTTCACGCCCTCCATCACCAGCAGCTCCTGCGACGTCGCGGCGCTGCCCCGCGGCTTGGCGGCGATGGCGGAGGTGCCGGACCCGAGATAGACCGCCTGCACCCGGGCGTCGTCACGGGCGTCGGCCACGGTGCCATCCACCAGCACCTCGCCGTCCGCCATCACCGTGACCCGGTCGGCCATGCGGAACACGCGGTCGATGTCGTGCTCGACCAGCAGCACCGGGATGTCGGCCGACAGCGTTTTAATGAGGTCGCCGACCCGCCCGCGTTCGGCCGCGGCCAGCCCGGCGAGCGGCTCGTCCAGCAGCAGGATGCGCGGCCGGGTCGCGAGGGCAAGGCCCATGTCGAGCAGGCGCTGCCCGCCATAAGAAAGGCTGCCCGCCTGTGCCCGCTCCACTCCGGCAAGCCCGGTCCAGCGCAGCAGCTCGCTTGTGTCGGAGCGCAGGTCGCCGATGGCCTGCGCGTCCTGCCAGGCGCTGAACCGGGCGGGGTGCCGGGCCTGGACGGCAAGGCGGATGTTCTCCTGGACCGACAAGCCGCCGAACAGGTTGGTGATTTGGAACGACCGCCCAAGCCCGGCGCGGGTGATGGCGTACGGCTCCAGCCCATCGACCCGGCGGCCGTCGAGCGTCACATGCCCGGCATCCAGCGGGAACTGGCCGGACAGCAGGTTGAACGCCGTCGTCTTGCCGGCGCCGTTGGGGCCGATCAGCGCGTGCAGCGTGCGGTCCGCGACGGTGAACGACACGTCGCGCACGGCCTGCACCTTGCCGAAGTGCTTGCCGATCCCCTCGGCGACCAGCACGGGACCTGATGCCTCGTTGGCGGCTTCGCGGAGGAAGCGCGCGGGGATGCGCCCGCTCTCGCCGGCCTGGCGGTCCGCCATGGCGGCGGCCTCGTCTGGCGACTTCGCGCGGAAGGGCGCCAGCAGCCGGCCAGCGATGCCGACCAGTCCGTCCGGGGAGAACACGACGAAGGCCACGAACAGCAGGCCGAACACGAGCAGCCAGTCGGAGGTGTAGATGGACAGGAACTCGCGCATCAGGATGTAGAACAGCGCCCCGAGCGCCGGGCCAAGGAAGGATCGCATGCCGCCGATCACCACCATCGCCAGCAGCTCGCCGGAGAAGGCGGTGGCGATCGGGTCGGCAGACGCGAAACGGTGGTTGAACACGCCCAGCACGCCGGCGAACCCGGTCACGGTCGCGGACACCGTGAAGGCCAGCAGTTTGTAGCGGTCGGTGTCATAGCCCAGGAAACCGGCGCGGCCCTCGTTCTCGCGGATCGCCACCAGCACGGTGCCCACCGGCGAGCGGTGGAACCGCCACAGCCCGAACAGCGCCAGGAACGCGAGCACGGCGACGGTAGCATAATACAGCCGCGGGTCCTCCAGCACGGCCCAGCGCTGCACGTTGCCGAGGCCGTTCTCGCCGCCGGTCACCGCGGTCCAGCGATAGGCGATGGAGAACAGCATGGCGGTGAAGGCGAGGGTGAGCAGCGAGAAGTAGACGCCGCGCCGGCGCAGGATTAGCAGCCCCGCCAGCAACGAGCACGCCGCGACCAGCAGCACTGCGCCCAGGGCCGGCAGCGCCATGCCGCCCGGGAACGCCTCACGCTGCAGGATGGCGGCGGCGTATGCGCCGATGCCAAACCATGCGCCGTGGCCGAAGCTCACAAGGCCGGTCCAGCCCACCAGGATGTTAAGCCCCATCACCGCCAAGGCGAACACGACAACGTCGGTCGCCGTCGTGAGCGTCAGGCCGAGCGCGCCCAGCAGCGGCGGCAGCAGCGCCAGGGCGGCCAGCGCCACTAGCAGGGTGCGCCACTCGCCGAGCGCTTTGCCTGGCAGCATTCCATTTGGGCTGTCCCGCGGCATCCGGGCTTACTCGAACCGCTGGATGCGCTCGCCGAACAGGCCATGCGGGCGCAGCAGCAAAACGAGCACCATCAGCAGATAGACCGACGCCTCGGTGGCGGGCGGGTACGCGTAGGCGGCGAGGCCGCGCACCACGCCGACGATGAGGGCCGCGAGCACCACGCCCCAGAACGAGCCAAGCCCGCCGATCACCACCACAACGAAGGCGAAGGTCAGGATCTCGGCGCCCATGGTCGGCGTGACGCCCGTAACCGGCGCCAGCATCGTGCCGGCGAGCGCCGCCAGCCCGACGGCGATCCCCACCACCGCGGCCATGTAGGGGCGCAGCGAAATGCCGAGCGCCGCCACCATGTCGGGGTTCTGCACGCCGGCCCGCACCACCCGGCCGAACGCGGTGCGGGTCAACAGCAGCCACAACCCAGCGACCGACAGCGCCGCCACGCCCAGGATAATGAGCCGGTAGCGTGAGTAAATGAACTCGCCCAGCAGCACCTGGCCGCGCAGCCAGGGCGGGATAGAGAACGGCACGGGCGCTGCGCCGAACACCATGCGCAGCGCCTGTTCGGCCACCATCGCCAGGCCGAAGGTCAGCAGCAGGCTGAGGATCGGGTCGCCGCGGTAGAACCGCCGCAGCAGGAACCGTTCGACAACCAGCCCCAACCCTGCCACCAACAACGGCGAAGCCACCAGGGCGCCGCCGAAGCCGATGCTGGGCGACAGCGCCACGGTGAGGTATGCGCCGATGGCGTAGAACGCGCCGTGCGCCAGGTTGACGATGCCGCCCAGGCTGAAAATCAGCGACAGGCCGAGGGCGATCAGCAGGTAGCACGCCCCGATCAGCAGGCCGTTCAGCACCTGCTCCAGGATGAAGACGAGTTCCACGGCGGCTATTCTAGGCCGGAAAGGTGCAGGCGTTCTCCTCGGGCGTGCTGGCGATGGCCTCCAGGCTCTCGTCGGGACCTGGCACCGGACCCGGCGAGCTGAAGATGTCCCAGCGGTTCTTCACCTTGTCGGCCGGCAGTGCCGTGATCGCGTACATCTCCATCATAAGCTGGTGGTCCCGGGCGCGGAAATAGCCCTCGCGCGCCTTCAGGATGTCGAACTTAGCGCCCTTTTCCAGGTGGTCCACGACGCCCTGGGCCTCAACGCTTTTGAGCTCGGTCATGGACTGCGCCACGATTTTGAGCGCCACGTAGTCGCCCCAGGCCTGGTTCTCCGGCATACGGTTGTACTTGCGCTGGAACGCGGCGATGAAGGCCTTGGCGGACGGGTTCTCCAACTGGTGGTGCCAGACGACCGGCCAGGTGCCCAGGAAGTTGCCCTGCCCGGCGCCCCAGGCCAGCGCCGTGTCGAAGCCAAACCCGGCGACCGGGAAGCTCAGCCCGAACTCGGTGTACTGCTTCAAGAAGTTGGTGATCTGCGCGCCAGCGAGGTTGCAGATCACGATGTCCGGCCGGGCCTGGCGAATTTTCAAGAGGAACGGCGAGAAGTCGGTCAGCTCGGTCGGGATCAGGTCCTCGCCCGCAGGCTGGCCGCCGTTCTCGCCCAGGAACCCCTTCGCCACCCGCAGCAGATCATGGCCGAAGGCGTAGTCGGCGGTGAGGGCATAGTACTTCTTGCCGCGCACCTTGCCTTCCGCCACCAGCGCGCGGCCAACGGCCTTCACGTACATGGTGTTGGCGCCCTCGACGTGGAACATGAAGCGTCGGCAGTCCGAGCCGCGCAGCGCGTTCGAGTTGGCGCCGGTGTTCACGAACAGGGCGCGCTCACGCTGCACCACCTGCGCGATGGCGAGCGCGGAGGCGGAGTTGATCTCGCCGACGATGCAGGCGACCTTATCGCGCTGCACGAACCGCTCGGCTTTGGCGGAGGCCGTCTGCGGGTTGACGCTGTCCTCGACCAGCAGCTCCAGCCGTCGCCCCGCGATGCCGCCGCCCGCGTTGATCTCCTCGGCCGCGAGTTGCACCGCCTGCACCGCATACTCGCCGAGCGGCCCCAGGAAGCCGGTGCGCGGCGTGAGGTGGCCGATGCGGACAACGTCGGACTGGCTTTGCGACAAAGCGGGCGCGGTAAGGAGCGCTGCGCCGCCCGCAAGCGCCGCACGACGGGACATCAACGGAATTTGGGTCATTTGCTCGTTTCCTGGTGGTGCGGCCTTGTTGGCGCTTACCGTGGTTCTGGCCCTAGCAAGCTGCCGCCCCTCGCAACGCCTGTCCAGCCTTTCCGGGGTAAGGAATGGGGGTCGAACCCTTCCCCTGGCCCGCCAATGCGGTGAGGCCGGCCCCTCAGCGCATCGCGAGCGGACGCAGGGCCGTGCCGGCGACGGTGCCTTGTCAAGATCGCGGACGGTGCATGACGGGCTTAGACCGTCTCCCCAGTATGCGTGCCCAGCGACGACGGCAGCAGGTGTGGTTATGCCGTTGCCCGCCGCCATTGCTGCCGGAAGGGTGGATGCCCAAGCGCGGCGGTGATGGTCCATGCTGGCGCACACCGATTAGGGTCCCTAGAAAGCCCGGCCATACGGCACAGCGGACGGGGTAGGGACATTGCAGTGAAGAAGCGCAGCAAGGGACGCAACCGACGTGGAGCCAGTTCCGGACGCCGGAAACCCCGCGACGCTCAGAGCGAAGTGCCACCCGGTCCGCCTGGGGCAAGGTCCCGCAAGACGCTGGGGCACCACGTCCGCCCAAAAGTTGCAGTCCACGATCCTTCCCGCAGTCAGGCGGAGCGAGGCCGTCCCGCCGTGGCTCAATCTCTCCGGGACCCTGGCCTTGCGTCAGGAAGGGCCGGACCGACAGCGGCCGTCCGCTCGCTGCTGCTCAAAGTCAGTGGAGGGCGATCACCGGGCCTCATGCGCCTGCTCACTGCCGTGACGATCCCCGGGCGAGCCTTCTTTGCGATGGATCGCCCCATCCCGGGAATGGTCTGCCTCGGCCTGCAAGCAAGCCTGGTCGGATGGCTGCCGGCCGCGATCTGGGCCGCTTGCGCCACCTCCCGTGTGCAGCGGAAGCAACGCGCGCTGGCGGCGCGCTTGAGGCCGGGCTGACCTGCGGCCATCACCGCTGCATGTTGGACAGTGCGCGGCAATTCGGGGTCCACGCGGCTGTCCGCTGCAACAAGTTGATTCTCGCGGCACTAACGGCGATTGGCGCCACCCGGGCCTTGCCGGATGGACCTGACCCGGCAGGCGCAGCGGGCGCGCCTCATCCCTGCCAGTTGCAGGTCAATCATCGTCGGTGCCTCCTTCCCCGCCCAACTCGGCGGCGAGCTGCCGAGCCGCACGTTCCAGGGCCGGCGAGGGCCGCCGTCCCTTGCGCGCTCCATCACGGACCAGCCGGCGCCGCAACTGCCGCGCCACAGCGAGGACCAGGCGCGCCAGCGCTTCGTCGGGCAGCGCAGCCGCAAGCTCGTTCAACTCGGCTGGGGACAGCCGTGCCGCTAGACGGGTGATGCCTTCCTCATGCGGTGCTGGACCATCTGGCGCGGCTGGCGCCTTCCTGGCCAATTCCTTCCGAGGCAGACGGGCAGCACGGGCCTTCTGCGCAATGGGCTTGGGGATGGCGCCGAACAGGTCGGGCTGCTTGCCGTCGGCGGCTGATCCCCGTGTCACGCGCGAGCCTCTCGGCGCTTCACCGCATCGCCGCCGATCGCCATCGGCTTGAGCCACTCGCACGTTTGGACCATCGGCGCCGTGCGCCGCCGTTCCGGACCGCCATGGACAGCGTCCACAACTGCTGGCGAAAAGCTGCGCAGCTTGACGCGGGCTTGGTCGGTGGCGAGGCGCCAGTTGACCCGGGCCTGGGCGGCGTTGCGCCTATCGAGGCGTGAAGAAAACACTTGTTGAAGGTGACGGTATATTACTGGACCTACATGGCCCGGCTGCTCGGAGGGTAAGTGACATCGTGCGGAAGCGGAACCATCATCCCCGATCCCTTGAACCCTGGCAGCCATGCCCTTGTGCTCCTACCTTGTTCAGGCGTCGCCAAGCTGCACTGCGTAGGCGGCCTGGGTTTCAGCCTTACAACCAGGCAGAACGTCAGGCTGCGTCCACCGGCGCCTGCAACCGTTCCAGCCGCAACGCGGCGGCCCGGCGGTGGCCCTCCAACCCTTCGCTGGCACTCTGCCGTATCGCCGGCGGCGCCACAGCCGCCACGCCGCGCTCATCCAGCCATTGATGCGTGCAAATCTTCACGAACGATCCGGCCCATAGCCCGCCCGTGTAGCGGCCGGCGCCCATGGTCGGCAGCGTGTGGTTGGTGCCGCAGCATTTGTCCGAGTACACCACGCTCGCCATCTTGCCGATGAACAGCGAGCCGTAGTTGCGCAGCCGCCCGGCCATGCCCTTCGCATCGGTGGTGTGCACCTGTAAGTGTTCGGCGGCGACATGGTCGGAGTAGGCGATCATGGCCGTCTCATCGGCGCACAGCACAACCTCGCCGTAATCGCGCCAGGCCGCGCCGGCGACATCGGCGGTCGAGAGGCCCTGCAACTGGCGCTCCACCTCCCGCAGCGTTTCCTCCGCCAGGGCGCGGTCGGTGGTGATCAGGCCGACGCGGGTGCGGACGTCGTGCTCGGCCTGGGCCAACAGGTCGGTGGCGATGGTCTCCGCATCGCCGGCGCTGTCGGCCACCACGAAAATTTCGCTGGGTCCGGCGAGCTGGTCGATGCCCACGCGGCCGAACACCTGGCGCTTGGCCTCGTTCACGTAGGCGTTGCCGGGTCCAACGATCTTGTCCACGCCGGGCACGCTCTCGGTGCCGTAAGCCATGGCGGCAATGGCCTGGGCGCCGCCGATGCGGAAGATGCGGTCCGCGCCCGACAGATGGCAGCCGGCGATCATGGCGGGGTGCGCGGTGGGCGGCAGGCAGGCCACGATCTCGTCACAGCCCGCGACCTTGCCGGGCACGATGGTCATCACCGGCGCCGACAGCAGCGGGTAACGGCCGCCGGGCACGTAACAGCCGACCCGCTCAATGGGAATGACGCGGTGCCCGAGGTGCAGGCCCGGCAGCGGCTCCGTCTCCAACGGCAGGATGGTTGCGAGCTGCGCCTGGGCAAAGGTGCGCACGCGCTCGATGGCGAACTCGGTGTCGGCGCGGGTCTGGTGCGCCAGTCCGTCCACCGCCGCCTGGCGCTCCGGGGGCGTGATCTCCAGCGCGCCCACCTCGATTTTGTCGAAGCGCTGGGCGTACTCGCGCACGGCATCGTCGCCCCGGCTCCGCACGCTGTCCAAGATGTCCAACACGAGCGTCGCGACCGCGCCGGTGTCGGCCGTGGCGTCCCGGCCCGGCGCCTTGATGAACTCTATCCGGCCTTGCAGTGCCTGCAGCCGCGGGTGAAGGGCCATGTCGTCTGCTCCGGATGGTTTAAGCCTTGTCCCGAATGCTTGGGCAGGACAGCATATAGGCGAGCCGCCGGCATAGCGGTCGTCTCGTTTGGGATGTCGAGTAGCCGCATCAGTTGCCAGCCACCATGCCGCGCGTCGGCGCTTTCGGGCATCCTGCCATGCCGGTGGAATCGCCGCGCACCATATTTGGACTATACAACTGCGCGACGGGCTGCGCTTCCATGACGGCCAGCCCGTGCGGGCCACGGACTGCGCCGCCAGCCTGCGCCGCTGGAGCGGGCGCGACACGTTCGGCCGGGCCTATGCCGCCGTGGTGGACCGGTATGAGGCCGTGGACGACCGCACGCTGCGCATCCACCTCAAGCGCCCGTTCCCGCGCCTGCTGGACGCCATTGGCAAGCCGCACTCCGTGCCGGCCTTCATCATGCCCGAGCGCGTGGTCACCGCCGCGGCGGACAAGCCCATCACCGAGATGGTCGGCTCCGGTCCCTACCGGTTCCTGCCCGGCGAGCTGGACTCCGGCAACCTGGTCGCCTACGCCCGCAACGAGGCCTACGTGCCCCGGAGCGAGGCGCCGGAGTGGACCTCGGGCCGCAAGGTGGCGCATTTCGACCGCGTGGAGTGGCGGGTCATCACCGACAAGTCCACCGCCGTCGCCGCCCTGCAACAGGGCGAGGTGGACTGGCTGGAGCAGTTGCCCTCCGACCTGGAGCCGCTGCTGGCGCGCAACCGGTCGATCAAAATCGAGAACTCGGACCAGCTCGGCACCGTGCTGGTCATGCGGTTCAACCACCTGGTCCCGCCGTTCGACAACACAGCGCTGCGGCGCTTCGTCCTGGCTGTGGCGCAACAGGCCGACTACTTGCCGACGGTCGCCAGCCCCGCCCCTGGCGCCAGCCGCGTCTGCCGCGCCATGTTCCCCTGCACCATCCCCGGCATCGGCGAGGACGGGCGGGAGGCCATGGGGACCCTGGGCGCAGCCGGCATGGCGGCGGCGCTGAAGGCGACCGGCTATGCCGGGGAGCGGGTCGTGGTCATCAACCCCGCCGACAGCGTGGCTATCTCGCCGTTGAGCGCAGTCACCGCCGACATGCTGAAGCGCGCCGGGCTGAACGTGGACCTGCAGGACATGGACTGGGGCACGATGCTGCAACGCCGGCTGTCCAAAGCGCCGGTGGAGGCGGGTGGCTGGAGCATCTACCACAGCACGTGGCCCAGCATCGCCATCTCCAACCCGGTGCTGAACACCACCATCCGCGGCGGCGGCGCCGCCGGCTGGCCCGGCTGGTTCGGCAACGCGGAAACGGAGCGCATGACGGCAGAGTGGCTGGACGCCGACACGGACGCGGACCGTGCGCGGCTGACGGACGGCATCCAGCAGGTCGCGTTGCGGGAGGTGCCGAGCGTGCCGCTGGGCATCTACTTCCCCCGCACCGCCTACCGTGCCGACCTGACGGGCGTGCTGGGCGGCTCCGTCCGGTATCCCTGGAGCGTCCGGCGCGGCTGAGGCCTGTTTTCCGCGCCAGCGCTTCGGCGCAGGCTGCTCCATCACGTTAGAGCGTTCTCAGGCTGGCTAGAATCGAAAAGAGCTTGCGCTTAATGCCGCGTTGGAATTCGAAGCTCTCCGGTTGGCTTTCGCCGGAGGATTGGGATGCAGTGTCGGCGTGGCAAGGCGTGTTCCCAGGATTTGCGCGAGCGGGTGCTTGCGTCGTGCGATCCCGGAGACGCTGTGGGCGAGGTCGCCGAGGCTTTGTGTGTCAGCGTGACCTGCGTGTCGAAGGGGCTCCGTCAGAACTCGCGCCAGCGAGTATGATCCTTGCTCTTGAACGGCAGGCGACGCCTGGTCAGGCAGCCTCCAGGATGGCCAGCGCGGTCACGGTTCGACGAAGGGGCGCTGCCTGCGATGGTCGGCGGGGACGTGCTGGTTGCGTCACGGCTGCGGCAGAACCGGGCGGCTGGCGTTGGGCGCTTGAAGCCCCGCATGGGCCGGCATCGGCCTTTGATGCCCCGGTGGCCCTGTTCCAGCTTGTTGGCCGGACCTTGTATGGGGATTTCGGTGTCAAGGGATTTTTGTAGGACGGGCTTTCTTCATCGGCTGAGGCTGACGAGTTCCTGCCGCTTCTAGCAGTCTGTCGGACTTAACGCGACGTGGATGGACACGGTAGGATCGGCGGC
>CAXTCN010000106.1:0-14782 GCA_964242575.1 uncultured Acetobacteraceae bacterium
GCCGCCGGTTCGCGTCACAGGCCGAAGCCCGCATGGCGTGCTTCAGCTACATCGAGGGCTGGTACAACCCTGTCCGCCTGCACTCCGGCCTGGGCTACCGCTCGCCCATGGCCTACGAAGCCGACATGGAGGCCGCCCTGACCACCACGTAGTGCCCAAGCCCGCAAACCGTCCACAAGAACGGGTCAATCCCAATCCCATTATGAGATCAGCTCCCCCGCTTGGGCGGGTTCACGAAACGGTCGCGATGCGTGAGCTGGCGGTCCAGACTTTCCAGTGTCTCCCTCGCATGGTCGGACAAGTGGGCGTACTTGCTGTCACCTGCCTGAGCCTGGGCAGGGAAGCATGGCGGCGACCTCGGCACCGCAGGTTGCACCGGCACCGGTCGCCAGTCGGCCGACATGCGAGAGACGCAGTGACGCGGCAGCGCCAGAACCCAACACTCGCCTGATCCCCCCTTCCTCCTGCCCAACTCCCCAGCCATGCCCGTTCCTATGAACGGGCATGAGGAAGGGCAAACCAGCGCGAGAATGGGCTAGTGCGGGATATGCTTGCTGGCGTCATTGTATTACAAATGAGCCAGGGCAAGGCGGCTTGGGAGAGCAAGAGCATGGGGGGTCGCAACGGGCAGGAGCTGTTGTCCACATGGGTGCCGTCCGAGCTGGCCGAGCAGTTCCGAGCCTGGGCGCGAGCCAGGGACGGCGGTGCGTCGGCAGCCTTGCGGGGCCTGGTGGCGCAAGCCGTGACGGGCGAGGCCCCGGCAGCGCCGCGCGGGACAGGGGCGGGCCACCGGCTCACGGTGCGGCTGCGGGACGACGAGCGGGACGCCTTGCTGGCCGTGTCGCAGGCGCGCGGGGTGACGCCGGCGACATGGGTGCGGGCCTTGGCCGTGGCGCACCTTCTGCGGCGCCCGCAATGGAACCCCGCCGAGGTCGAAGCCTTGCGCGACCTGTTCGGGGAGGTCCGCCGCATCGGCAACAACGTGAACCAGATCGCGTATGTGCTGAACGTCGCGGCCCAGAACGCCGAGTATCCGCCTTACCAGGGCGAGGCAGCGCGGGAGGCCACCGAGCTGCTGCGGGCAGAGATGCGCCGGATCGTCGCGGTGATGACGGGCAACTTCGACTACTGGGGTTTGCCGGACGCAGGCCGGCCCACGGCCGCCCCGGGCGCGGTGGAGCGCGACGACGAGGCCAGCAGGCGCGAGCGTGAGAAGGTGGCCAGGCGGCCCCGGCGCAGGCCCGCGCGCTTCCGGGACGGCAAGAACCGCCCTACCGCGGCGGAGGTGGGCGACATGGCGGCAGCCCAGCCTGGCCAGGCTGGGCCGGAGCTGTCTTCCGGCACCCTCAGCCCTGTGGGCGAACGGGTGGTGGCGCGTACGATCCGGCAGGCCCTGGCGTCCATGCCGCCGCAAACGCCCGAACAGGTGACGGGGCTGGAACGGCACGCGCGGGACCTGGTGCTAAGGCGCGAGCAGGCCGGAGAGGTGTTCGCCGATCCTGGCGAGGCGTGATGAGGAACACTCCCACCCGTTTACGGGTGCAATGGTCTGTCGCAGTTCGTTTCATTTTAGAATGCTTGTGGACCGGCGTTGTGAGCAACGGATGACAGCGTTGCCAGGCACACAGTAAGGTGTTGCCAGCAACGGTTGAGGGTAACGTGTCTAGTAACGCTGCTGATGTGCCTGGCAACGCATCGCCCTCACATGCTGACCACGGAACAGGTCGGCAAAGGTCCGAGCGGCTGCGGGCACGGCGCGACGAAGCTGGCATGGCGCAAGTGTCGGGCTGGGTGCCCAAGGAGCGCCGCCCATATGCGCGTGAGGTGCTGGCGGCGCTGGCCAGAGGCAGTAACAGCCTGCCGCCGGACCCGGAGCAACGTGCTGCCCTGGAAGCAGCCCAGGCCGCTGCTGACGTGGCTAGGGCGGCGGAAGCCGTGGCCCGTGCCGCCGTGGTGGAGGCAGAACAACGTGGGCAGGTGCTGGTGGTCGAGTTGGACGCTGCACGAGCCAAGAGCGAGGCTGACCGGGAGGAGGCAACGCGCGATCTGATGACGCTGCGGGCGGAAGCCGAGGCCATGCAGGCACGCGAGCAAGCTGCCCAGGAGGCCACGGCAGCGCTGCGGGGCGAACTGGACGGGATCAAGGGGCGGCGCGGATGGCGGGGCGTGCTACTGCGCCTGGCGGGTGTCAAATCAACGCACGGACCAAGGCGTTAAAACATATCTAACAGCAGATTTCACTGTGGTTGCGAAAGAGGCGCTGGACCTACCGTCAATGAAAGCATTGCAGTCGTAAGATTGTGAAATTGCTCCATTGAACAGAGAGACAACAAATTTACACTGGCTAGAACCGCCGTCCCAATCCATCTTCCCTTTGAACTCGATTGGTATGTCTTCCTTTCCTGCTGCTGCAACAATTGGATAGCTGCTGAACAGGACACTGACTACACCGACCTTACCAAATTGATCTTTCTTCTCCAATTTAGCACTTCCGAGACCTGCTGATCGAGATGTTAGTGCTATATACGAAAAAGCTCTGTCAACGGGACGAAACTGTATTCCCTCTCTTTCCAAACTTACGACTGAGTTGGACACATAATCGATCAGCTTTTCTTCCAGCTTTGTATTGCGTTGACGCGCGGCAGAATCACGGGTTTCTTTAGTAGATTGCTGATCAACAGCGCGTTGTTGCAACGAGCGCAAATCCTGTGATGCTGAGGATGGTGCTGCTTGTAGATTGATAGTGCTACCGTTGGAGGCAGCGTTGTCTGGCTTTTCTGTATTCGTTGTTGCTAAGGAGGCGTTCCAGCCAGATCGATATTCCGCTTCTGTCCTGCGACGTACGTCAGGCCACGCCAGTCGGCGTTGCGCTTCTTGGCAATTGGCTAAGAACTCAGCGTTCGAGGAGGCCGAAGTACAAGATGCTGGACGGGGTTTGCTGCGTTCCTGCGTCCAGAAATCTGCGCCGCGTCGTTGCTCTCCGGTCAGGCCGCCAATCCACTGCTCAAACTCTGACCGATCTGAACGCCCGGTGGCTTCCAAGCTCTGCACCCCCGGTGAGGCGGCCCAGATCGGAAGTGGTGCCAGAACCAGGATGGTAAGCAGAGAGAGGGGGCGAAGCTTCACCGATTCCACCTTTTATACCTGATATCGTGACAGTACACTGCTACAAATCAACCCTTAGGTAAACGGCGCGGATATGGGACGGGCAATGAACGAACGGGCCAAGATCATAGGTGCGGAGCATGGGCAGGCGTTCGCGGATATCGCAGGTCAGCTCGCAGCGCTGTCGGATGATCAAAGGGATAAAGCCTTGGCGAAGATGAGGGAGAGCTTCGGCGGGGCCTTTGTTCAGGATTTCAATGACTGGCTCAGCCAACGCGGAAACTCGGAGGGCAATCTAAGTAGCACCTGACTTCACGAAACCGTGAGCATCATAATGGTCCTTATGAAAAGCGGTGTTGAGGCGGAGCCGCGGGCTATCAAAACCTAATGGCGTTGCTGCACGCCCCTTCCTCCGCCTTCGTGGCCGACTTGTCGCAGTAGGTTTTCTGCAACCATTCGATGCACAAGGCGCGCTGGTACATGGCGTCCGCCACCGCCACCGGGTTGCCGTTAAGGCTCATGCCGAAGTCCACGAAGCGGTTCTGGGGCTCCGGTGCGCCAATTGGCGTCCGCACCAAGGGTCGGGAGGCTCCGACGTCACCCACCGAGATACGGTCGGCTGGGATGCCCAACTCTGCCAGGTAGGCTGCCACCGTTTGCGCCCTCCGCGCGCCCAGGCCCTGGTGCGTGCGCTCCGTTTCCGAGGTGTCGGTGTGTCCCGCAACGGTCAGCGCCCGCCCGCCGTTCTTCAGCCAGTGCTGCGCCAGCTCAGCCAGGATCGGGCGTGCGCGATCCGTCAGCCCCTCGCTGCCGCGGTCGAAGAAGATCAAGAAGGTCCTATCAGCATGGACGCGCGCCCGCGTGCAGGCTGGAAGGCTCCGGCCCTCTACCCCTGCCTGGACACCTGACGCTTCCTCGCCCGTGCAGGCCGAAAGACCGAGGAGCAGGAAGCAAGCCAGGATACGGAACACCGCGCACTTCCGATGGTTAAGGTTGCACATTGCGGCGCTTTAGGGTGCCAGCCAAGGGCGCTGCCAGCCTTAGCAGGCCAGCAACTCACGGAACCGTGAGCATGATAACGTTCGGTTATGGAAAGTTAGAGCTACGAAGCTAAGCCGTTGCCCGCTCGGCGAAGTGCTGCCGGATCAGCTTGGACGCTTCCTGCCATAGCAGTGGCGACCCGGCCTCGATGGTTGGGCCGATGCGCTCCACCACCTGCTGCTCGGTGACGCCGTTCTCCGTCCACGTGCCCCCACCGGTCAGCGTGTTCAGCAGCAGCGGCTGCAGCCGATCCAGGGCCTTGGCGAACTGGGCGTCCGGCGTGCTCGCCTCCTCGAACTCCTCCCATAGCGCTAGCATCTCCCGCCCCTGCTCCACTGGCAGCAGGCCGAAGATGCGCTCGGCCGCCCGACGCTCGGCCAGGGCGAGCGCCGCCTTGTCCTGGCCCGCGGCGTGGATTGGCGCGTCGCCGGCGTCGATCTCGACGATGTCGTGGACCAGCAGCAGCTTGACCACATGCACGGCATCGACGCCCGGGGCGTGCTCGGCCAGCACGAGCGCGAACATCGCCAGGTGCCAGGAGTGCTCGGCCGAGTTCTCTTTGCGGCTCCGGTCAACGAGGGGTGACTGGCGCACCACCAGCTTGAGCCGGTCCAGCTCGGCCAGGAAGGCGAGTTGCCGGTGAAGCCCCTCCAAGGGAGCGGGCTGCGTCATGGGCGGCTCCTTATGGTGACTGGGCATTCTGCCCGGGCTACCAGCATGTGCCTAGGACACCACGCCGCTCACAAAACCGTGAGCACGATAACCAAAATTATGGAAAGCCGTGGGCAGTCCCGGCAGAGCAACGGGGCAGTCCAGGGAGCGCCGCGGCGGCGGGCGGGCGCGGGGACTTGGCGGAGGGCAGTATCCAAGGGTGGCCGGAGGAGACGGCGAGGCGCGAAGACTGTCCGAAATCGTTGCAAAATGATGATGTAAAAATCAGAAGATTAAGACTTAGCCCTACGTCGAGCAGCGTTTAGCAACTCCCTTCCAACCCAGAAAAAGGGGAACAGGACAAAACCGACGAAGACAGTGACAAGTATGGGAATAGCAAACATCTGCCCTAAGATTTCGGCGGCCATTTCCTGTGCGAACTTACTCCAGCCAGGGCGCTCCTGTTCAGCCATCAGTATTCACCTACAAACTCTTATTGGTCACGCAGCCTTCGCTGCCGCACGGGCGCGGCTCCGCTTGGGCCATTTAAGGACTTGCCGGAGGCATTATGGGCGCGGTCCAGCTCCGACCCGCCAGGGTTCGCCGCCTTCCAGCGTGGTGATCCGGTCCGACACTTCGTCCAACTTGTGGCCCAACTCCGCCCGCAGCATCCCGAACTGGCCCAGCAACTCCGCCTTGAGCATCAGCTCCAGGTCGTCCTTTTGCTCCCCCATGCGCCGGTCCATCTCGCCCAGCCGGCGGTCCATCCGCCGCACCTGGTCCGTCAACCCGAGCAGCAGGCTTGTCATCTGCTCCAGCTGCTTGCTGTCCCGGCGCTGCTGCTCTCGCATTCCCCGGAGGTAGTCGAACACCCGGGCCAGCATGGCGCCGCCCTCGCCGGGGCCGGCTCCTTCCTCGCCGCTCATGGCCTTGCTCCCCGGCCCCGCCGCGGGCCGGCCAGGACCTTGGCCGCCATGGGCCTGTGGGCGTCGTGTGAGCCGTCTGGCATGGCTTCCTTCCCCTCATTGCCGGCCAGGACGCACGGGCCGCCAGCAGGCGTTCCCGGCCAGCAGGCCGGCAATGGAAACATCTTCGTCCAATTCCTCCCAATGCAGGCCTCGGCTGCTGACCTCGACCTGCTCGCGCTGCGCGGGCGTGCCGTGCAGCAGGCGCGGGAACCACGCCAAGGGGACGCCCAGGGTGCGCCCGTCCGACAGCTCCACCCACATGCTGTTCTCGTCGAAGCGGACGCTGCTAGCCCGCATGGCTGTCCAGCTTGGCCGCAAGCCCGGCCAAGTCCCCGGCCAGCAGCTCATCCAGCCCGAAAGGGCACGCATCGGGCAAGGGCCGCGGGGCGCCAGTGTCGTCCGTGGCTTCCCGCGCCCGGCGCAGCGCTTTGGCATACAACCCGTCCAGTTCGACGCGCTGCCGCATGGAGGGTGTGAAGCGTTGCGCGGCGTCGTCCAGGAACACGCCGGCCTCCCCGCGCCAGTGCCCAGTGGACTGGCTAGCGGGCCAGGCATGGAGCTTGAGCAGGTGGATCATCGCTTGCTGCAGCAGGCTTTGGCAGGCGCGAAGTTCCGAAAGCCCCACGTCCTGCACTTCCTCGATCACGTTGGACCAGTCCACGGCGTCGTTGACCCGCTCGCCTGCCGCCAGGCGGCGCAGCAGCGCCGCTTGGCGGTCAGCCCAGGCCAGAGCGTCATGCTCGTACAAGCCATCCGGCATGGGTGCCTCCTACTTCGCCGCAGGCGGGGAGCTGCCGTTCTTCAGCGTGGCCAAAGCGTCTACCAGGTCGAGTTGCCGCCGAGTTGAGGCAGGCGGCACCTTGGCCCGTTCGTCGCGCCGGGCTTTGCGGCCCGTGCGGGGGTTGTTCAGCTCCGCCCTGGCCGCCGCGGCGGCTTCGGGGTCCTTTGGCTCAAAGTGCAGCTCAGCCGCCACCACGGCCCGCCCGCGGCGGCTTTCCCGCCACGTCAGGGTGAACGGCGCGATGTGGTCGATCTCGGACTTAGCTATGCCCAGCGTAAAGCGGCTCAGGTCCGTCCAGTCGCGGTAGGTACCTGCTGGCACGCCCAGCAGTTCGCGCAGCTCGGCCAGGCTGCCCTGCCAGGTCGGGTGCTGGCGCCGGTAGAGCAGGCAGCCGTACTCGTAGAGGGTCACGCTGTAGCGGCTTTCGAACGCCAGCACGGCCTGCTGCTGCATTTCGGCATAATGGTCGGACGCCTGCATCACCCGGCGCATCGGCTCGGAGAAGCGCCAGAACACGACCGAGCGGGCATCGTTGTCCAGTTCCTCGATGCGCTGGGCGACGATGGGCGCCACCAGCACGGCATCATGGCCGCGGGGCGAGCGGACCCGGATGCGCAGCAGCACCCGCTGTAGCTCGTCCAGCACCCGCGCGAGCCGGTCATTGCTTTGGTGGCTGCCGCGCAACTCGCCCTTGGTGATCTGGTGTTCCTGGTCCTGCCAAGCGTCACCGGCGGCCTTGGCGAGCAGCAGCACAAGCACCTTGCGCGCCGCGGCGGACAGGGTGGCACCTTCGGGGTAAGTGGCCTCCACCAGCTCCCCGGCCTTAACTACGCCTTCACCGCCGCCGTGTTCCTGCGGGCGCACATGAGCGGCTCGCATGGTGCGACCAACAGGGAGAACGCCAGGCTTGGAGAGCGGGGCTTTCATGCCGAACCTTATTCAACGAGCCGAGGTAATGTCAATCGCACGGCTCGCGCCCCAAAACTCGGGATAGACCCTCTCAGTACGCCCCAAAACTCGGGATGTACGCCCCAAGACTCGGGTATCCACAGGGTAAACCACTGAAATCAAATAAGAAAACAGCCCCGAACACTTGAATCCTAAGAGAAACCTTAGCGCGTGCGCGCGCGTGCGCGAGGAAATGCCCTGGTGCTCGCTCTGGGCAAGGGGTGGGTCCTCCCCGTGCTCGCCATGCTCACCGCCAAGGGGCGGCTGCGCGTGGCTGCGCGCGGGTCCGGTCCCGATGCCAAGCGGCATCGCCCTTGCCCTCCGCTGCGCGCCAGGCCGTGGTGGAGGTGTCGGGACGAAGGGCGTCCCGCCACACCGACGCCCAGGAGCGCTGCCGCGCGGGCGTCGAACAAAGGGCTAACCGGGTTATGGGATTGACCCGGTTCGGTGGACACCCTGAAGCTTTCGCCAGGAGTGTTCCTGATGCCCAAGACCCGCCCGCCGTATTCGCCTGAGTTCCGGCGCCAGATGGTTGACCTGGTGCGTGCTGGCCGGTCCCCGGAGGACCTCGCCCGTGAGTTCGAGCCGACCGCGCAGTCGATCTGCGCCTGGGTCGCCCAAGCCGACCGGGCCGAGGGCCGGCGGGAGGAGGCCAGCCCGGGCCTGGGCGCTGCCGAGCGCGACGAACTGGCCCGGCTGCGGCGCGAGAACAAGCAGCTCCGGCTGGAGCGCGACATCCTGTCAAAAGCCGCGGCCTGGTTTGCACGGGAGACCGGGACAATACCGTCCGGCTCTTCCGGTTCATGAGCGCGAACCAGGCCTTGTTCCCCATTGCCGCCATGGCGCGCGTGCTCGGCGTGTCCAAGGCTGGCTTCTACGCTTGGCTGCGCCGCCCGCCCTCGGCGCACGCCGTTGCTGATGCGGTTCTCCTGAAGCGGATCAGGACCGTCCATGCCACCTCGCGCCACACGTATGGGGCGCCTCGCGTCCATGCGGAATTGCGGGCAGGAGGAGAAAAGCACGGGCGCAAGCGCATCGCACGCCTCATGCGGGAGAACGGCTTGGTTGGCGCCAGCCACCGCCGCGGCGGGCTGGTGACGACGTGCAAGGACAAGGACGCCCGGCCAGCGCCCGACCTGGTGGACCGGGACTTCACGGCGACAGGGCCGAACCAGTTGTGGGTCGCCGACATCACCTATGTGCCGACCTCGGCAGGGTTCTTGTATCTCGCCGTGGTCGTTGACGCCTGGAGCCGCAAAGTCGTCGGCTGGGCCATGGCGAACCACTTGCGCTCTGAGCTGGTCCTTGATGCCATGGAGATGGCTGTTGGCCAGCGCCGGCCCAAGGACGTCATCCACCACAGCGACCAGGGCAGCCAATACACGTCCGTGGCGTTCGGCAAGCGGTGCGGCGAGGCTGGCGTGCGGCCGTCCATGGGGTCGGTCGGCGACGCGTACGACAACGCCATGGCCGAAAGCTTCTTTTCCACCCTGGAAGCCGAGCTGCTCAGCCGCCGCCGGTTCGCGTCACAGGCCGAAGCCCGCATGGCGTGCTTCAGCTACATCGAGGGCTGGTACAACCCTGTCCGCCTGCACTCCGGCCTGGGCTACCGCTCGCCCATGGCCTACGAAGCCGACATGGAGGCCGCCCTGACCACCACGTAGTGCCCAAGCCCGCAAACCGTCCACAAGAACGGGTCAATCCCAGACATTCAATGCGCGTGCGCTCTGGTATGCTATCAGGCTAGCCGTGTAAGCTGGGCGGCATGGCTGTTCCCCGAGCCATTCCCCTGGAGCGCTTAGGAAAGCCGCTGACGCCCTTATGAGCCTTTGGACGGGTGGACAATGCCTTTGCACCCTGGACCGCCCTGATGCGCCTTCCTGCGGCTTTCTGGCCTATTCCTGGGAGCGGGACGGGCTATGGAAGCAGCCCACCCGCTTTATGCCCTCCCGTCAGCCCTTTGTTCGACGCCCGCGCAGCAGCGCTCTTGGGCGTCGGTGTGGCGGGACGCCCTTTGTCCCGACACCTACCATCCGGCCTGGCGCGCAGCGGAGGGCAAGGGCGATGCCGCTTGGCATCGGGACCGGACCCGCGCGCAGCCACGCACAGCGCCCGCCTTCGGGCGCGAGCATGGCGAGCACGGGGAGAACCCACCCCTTGCCCGCAGCGAGCACCGGGGCATCAGCTTGAGCCGAAAAAGGGGCGGATTTATCCACAGCGTAAAGTTCAATTTCTCTTAAGTTCAATTTAGAGCTTCGCAAGCTATTGAAATTGTTAAGGAAAAAGGCCTCAATTGTGACTAAACGGGCGGCTTGTTGTGACTAAACGGGCGTACGGTTGTGACTAAACGGGCGGCTTGTTGTGACTAAACGGGCGGATGTGACGTGACACAAAATTTTGTCGTGTCATAATTGGATTATGTCCAGCACGCTCGACCAGAAAACCAACGCTGCCGGCTTCCCAAAACCTGGGGAGCTGATTGAGATCACCGGGGCGCACGAGCTGGAAGCGTCCGACCGGGCGGTGCTGAACGTACTCTACCAGCACGCCCACGAAAGCGGCCTGCTGGTCCAAGACGGGGCGGAATGGGAGCTGCCCATGACGGCCCTGCGCCCGTCTCAGCACGAAAGCAACGACCGCCTCCGCGCCAGCCTGATCCGCCTCATGCGGGTGGTGGTCACGGTCCCTTTCCCGTTCGCCGAGGGCGGCGAGCCGCGCCACCTGCACACCCACTTGTTCGACTTCTTCGACGTGTCCGCCAACGAGCGCGCTGCCTCCGCCACCGTGCGTTTCGGCTTGCCGAAGAAACTGCAGCCGGTGCTGGCCCGCTCGTCCCGCTGGGGCCGCATCAAGGCCGAAACCGTGTGCGCCATGACCAGCAAGTACGCCATCGCGCTTTACGAGCTGGTCCAGCTCCGCAGTGGCCTTGACCGCTGCGTCGAGACGTTCCCCCTCGCCCGCTTCCGCGATCTGTTGGGCGTGCCGCCCGGCAAGCTGCTCCGGGGGCCGGACTTCGAGCGGAGAGTGATCGAGCCGGCTTTGTTGGAGGTCAACGGCCTGTCGGATGTGGGGGTGCAGGCGAAGCTGGTGCGCGTCCACCCCCGCGCGCCGATCACCGCCGTGACCCTGGCCTGGTGGCGCAAGGAGGGCGACGCCTTCCGAGCCACCTATGCCGAGCACCAGCAGCCGAAGCAGGGGCGCGCGGGGCGCTTGCGGAGCATGGTGCAGGCGGAGCCGCCCAGCGCCCCCGCGGATGGCAAGCGGCGCCGCGGCAGGCCGCCCAAGGCGGCGCAGGCCAAGGCATCTGCTGCCCCGGCCCGGCAGCTCGACCTGGTGGACGCCCTGACCGCGCAGCGGGCCAGCGGCGGGCCAGCAGGAGCGAAGTGACCCCGCCGCCGCGGCTTTACCGGCTTGTGTATCGAGATTTTGACCAGTTCGAATTCGATCCCGCCAAGAACGAGGAAGTGTTCGAGGCGCGCGGCTTCGACCTGGGGTACGCCAGGCGGGTCTTCCCGGGCTACGTCCTCGAACGCGAGGACACCCGCCGCTACTCGGAGCGCCGTTTCCAGGTCATCGGGGAAGTGTTGGGGGATGTGCTCGTGGTGATCTACACTCCCCGTGGCGGAGCCTGCCGCCTCATCACAGCCTGGCCCGCTGCGGGCTTCGAACTGGAACTTTGGCATGACCACTTCACGCGATGAACCGGAGCGCCTGGTGACGATCAAGGCTGGTGATCCGAACCCGGGCCGCATTGATCGCTCCCGCTTCGGCAAGCCAAACCCGGCGGACACGGAGCCTTACCCGGCGACAAGCGCCGAGGATGCGGAGGCCACCCGCGCCGAGCTGGCAGAACTGCGCCGCCGGATGACCCGCCAGACCGCATAGGGAGCCGCTGGGCAGGTCCAGTCCGCCGCCTGGCGCAACGACACTGGCAAGTCCTCGTGCCTGCTTGCTGCCCCGCCAGCGGCCTCCATTAGTGCCATCCGCCAAGTTCCCGCGCCCGCCCACCGCCGCAGCGCCTCCGCAACTGTCCCGCTGCTGCGCCAGAACTGCGCCCCACATTCCATAATGAACATTATCGTGCTCACGATTTCGTGAGGTTAGGTGCGCGACCCACTATGTGTCGAAGAACGGCAACGGGATGTCGTGCTCGGCCAGGGTCACCTTATAGCGGGTAAGTAGGCCCTGTAGGGCATTCCGTAGCCCGTTAAGCTCGGCATAGCTCTCGGCGGTTAAACGACCCTGACCGGCCATGCAGGCAGCGTCGGCCCGTTGGCAAAGCGTCCACAACGTGTCGCCTTGCACAAGGACGCCGGGAAAGCGTCGGCCAGGATGGCGAAGAACCGCCGCGTTGATCGTGTCCGAGTAGATTTCGACTTGCTCAACGCGCATGAAAGCTCCTGGATTAAGCGGCTGCACGCTGCCACCAACGTGGGGTACGCCATAGGACGGGTGCTGGATTCACGTTAAGGCCTGCCCCGGCCATGTTGATGATGGGGACCGCCGAGTTCGACCCGAAGCAGTCCTTGATGCGACGGACACATGCGTCCATGCGGGACTTCGTGGAACAGCAGGTGTAACTTGTCTGAAGACCTTCTCACGAGCCTGACCGCTGCCGCACAGGTTCTGGTTGGGGAACAACTGAGTTCCATCACGTTCGTGCAGGACTATTGGCAACTGGCGTTCGACGGCAGCGGGTTCACCGTCTACAGCAGCATCACGGTTACAGGACCCGGCTGGCAGGTCCGTGATGGTGATGACGAGTTTCGCAATCGGATTTGTGAGCGGATCGCTCGCTTGGTGACGCAGGTCACCGCGCGCCCTGATGGTGTGATGTTGACCTTCGATGACGGCTGCCGCGTCGAGTTGTCGCTCCAGCGCGACGATTGTCACGGACCTGAAGCTCTGACCTTTCAGGCTTTCGGCGAAAGCCTGCTCTACGTTGTGTGAACTCAGCTTCGAATACGGACCCACAAGGTGTGGTGATCACCGGAGACAGCGGGAGGAGCCATACTCTATGACCATTGAAGCCTTTTATTATAATCGCGAGTTTTCATAACTGCAATTGTAGTGCTCGCGGTTTCGTGAGGTTCACCGCACGGTGGGCTGGCGCAGCGCTTCTCTCGGACTTATGTGGTTCGGCAGAAGGTGCCCCATGCCGACGACCCACGTCCTGCACGCGGGGCTGACGCCGTTCTTGCTTGTCCTGGTCCTCGCTGGTTGCAGCAACGGCCCGCAAGCGGCGGCGGAGGCGCATCCAGCGTACCCCGGCCGCGCGCCTTTGCTGCACTGACTGTGCAAGACGCATAGTCTAAGTGCAATGTGATTGGCATGCCATTCACTTACATCGAAAATGCCGACCCACCCTTCGCCTACTCTGTCATAGGCGTCACTTCGCGAGCTAGAAATAGCAGCGAGCCCTATAGAACGATGGGTTCTGGCTTTATCATCGGTCCATACCTTGCAGTAACTGCTAGGCACGTGATCGAAGGTTTTGTTCAAGAGTACTATGGAAAGACGGCAGAGCTTCCTTACGGAATGCTTCTTTCACCTAATCTTGGCCGCTTTAGTCTTTATGTTTTTCATGGAGGAGACGATCAACTAATCGACAAGATATTTGAAGTAGATCAAGTAAGCTTGTCAGATTTCTCGGATTTTGCCGTACTTCGGCTAAAGCCTACTTTTGATGACCGTAGGGAAACTGGATTTGTTTGGCGACCTCTTCGTATGCATGCTCTGCCTGTACCGGAAGGTTATCCAGTTTGGGGTATGGGCTATGTAGTAAATTACGCTGAGCATCCAGAAACCAAAGAAATGGCCTACGATGTGAATTTTCGCAATGCGAAAGGGATCGTGAAGAAGGTTTACGACCGCACACGAGGTTCCACTATGGATAATCCCTGCTTCGAGACGAATGCTCCCTATCAGGGAGGCATGAGTGGCGGGCCTATATTTGATGAGTATGGTCTTGTATGTGGTAGTATTGCATCAAGTATGCTTCCAACAGTTTACGATGAACCAGGAACGGAACCGTGGTCCCATGCTACATCCATGTGGCCGCTTTTAGGAAACACGATTGAGTACTGTATACCGGCAAGTGTAATTCCGAGGCTTTTCTCAATTGCCGAGCTGAATGAACTTCGTATCATTTCGATAAAAGGAGCAGAGCGCTTCTCTTTAACTTACAGTAACACCGGTATAGTCTCCAGTATAAAGTCCAAGACATTCGATAATTTAAATGGTTAGAACTAACGAACTGGCCTCCTGGTACGCATAAGCCATCGGCCAAACGCCGTAGGCACTGGAGGCAGATTACCAAATTAACCCTGACCCGCCTCCAAACTTCCACGCGACTGCCCACCGTTGTCACGCCCCGGCACCCGCCAAGCGCAGCAACATACCCCGCCAGCCACCCCGGCCTTTGATCCCATCCAGCTCGCCCCGCAGTGCATCAACAGCCTCCTGGGCGGCTCGCTCGCGCTCTTGTAGCGCCTCGGCCTCGGCTTGCACCGCCGCCAACTCGCGCGTTGCCTCCTCCTGGCCTCGCTCGGCCACCTCGGCGCGTACGATTGCTGCCTTGACCTCAACCGTGCGCTCCTGTGCGTCTTGCCTAGCCCGTTCACCGGCAACCCTGGCCTCCTCCAACTCCACCCGCAGCGCGCCGGTCAAGGCCAAGGCCATGTCCAGTGCTGCAGCCTGTGCTGGGTCAGGTGGCAAACTGTTGGCACCTTGGGCCAGAGCCGCAATGACCTCCCGGGCGTAGGCACGACGGTCCTTTGGCACCCATCCCGACACCTGAGCCATGCCCGCCTCGTCGCGCCGTGCTCGTAGCCGCTCTTTACGCTCCCGCCCTGTCCTATCCTCACCGTCCATAGGGACAGCCTAGTCCACCTTTAGATGCTTGTCTCTAGAGACGGCTCTAACTGTCCCTAGAGACATGCCGAAGCGTCTCTAGGGACTACATCTCTGTCCCTAGGCACGCTTTGTTCAGCTCCTGCTTTCTCCGATCACACCACTGCACCCTCATGGGTGCGGGCCAGCAAACGGCGTGGAGAGGAACTTACCTGTAATACCCTGCTACCATCGAACATATCCCGCACTCATCCCTACTCGCGTGGTTTACCCTTCCCTTATGCCCGTTCATAGGAACGGAGGTGCGAGCCAGGCTGCCAGGAGCAAAGGGGCAGGAGGAGAGGAGACACCAGGTCTAGTTCTCTCGGTGCGTGCTGGGATTGGGATTGACCCGGTTCGGTGGACACCCTGAAGCTTTCGCCAGGAGTGTTCCTGA
>CAXTCN010000107.1:0-14499 GCA_964242575.1 uncultured Acetobacteraceae bacterium
AAACCAGGCCTCTCCCGCAAACAGCGCCGTGCCGTCCGCTCGCGCCTTCGTGCTAGTCTGCTCCATGGCGTTGGGGTGGACGGCCCCTGCGGCATCGGACGTGCCAAGGTCTGGTCGTCGCAGATCAAACCATGGAGCCGTCCGAGATGGAGCTTATGCGGGTTGGGGTGGACACGTCCAAGCATGTGTTCACGGTGCACGGGGTGGATGCAAGCGGTGCCGCGGTGCTGCGGCGGGACCTGCGCCGAGGGCTGTTCAAGGCCTTCATGGGCAAGCTTGCGCCCACCGAGGTGGCCCTTGAAGCATGCGGCGGCTCGCATCACTGGGCACGGCGGCTGACAGCAATGGGCCACCGGGTGAGGCTGATCCCGCCGCAGTACGTCAAGCCCTACGTCAAGCGCAGCAAGACCGACCGGGCCGACGCGGAGGCGATCTGCGAGGCAGCCGGCCGCCCGTCCATGCGCTTCGTGCCGGTCAAAACGGCTGAGCGGCAGGGCGAGCTCATGGTGCTGCGCACGCGCGAGCTGCTGGTGCGCCAGCGCACGCAGGCGGTGAACGCCCTGCGCGGGCACGCGACGGAGTTCGGCCTGGTGGTGCCGCTTGGCGTGTCACGGGTGGAGGAACTGCTGGCCAAGCTGGCGGCCGACCCGGGCGTGCCGGACATTGCGCGCGAGATGCTGGCCTTGCTCGGCCGGCAGATCGAGCAGATCGACGCCCAAGTGGCTGAGATCGATGCCCGGCTGCTTGCGATGCACAAGGCGAACGAGGTGAGCCGGCGCTTGGCGAAGGTGCCCGGCATCGGGCCGATCACCGCCGTCAGCCTCGCGCTGAACGTGGAGGCGGCGCAGTTCGAGAGCGGCCGCCACCTTGCCGCCTGGCTCGGGCTGACGCCGCGTGCGCACCCCAGCGGTGGCAAGCAACGCCTGGGTGGAGTAGCCAAAGGTTCCGCGTGCGCCAGCACGTGGAATGGCTGCGGAGGGGGCATCAGCCGAGCCGGCCATGAACGGCTTCGACAGCTGCTGGTGGTGGGCGTCATGGCGGTGATCCGCCACGCCAGCAAGCCCGGCGCCCGCCTGGCCTCGCCATGGCTGACGCAACTGCTGGACCGCAAGCAGCACTTGCTCGCGGCAGTGGCGCTGGCCAACAAGACCGCCCGGATCGTCTGGGCGATGATGGCGCGCGGCGAGGCCTACCGGGCCAAGCCGCTCGTGGGCGCGGCTAAGGGCGGAAGGCGTCGGTGCAGGCGGCGGCGATGCCGCCGACCCGTTTGGGGGACATCAGGACCAACTCGGTCCAGCCGGGGGCGGCGGCGTAGCTGAGCAGCAGGCCGAGGACAAGGAGCGGGACCGCGGCGCTGCCCTGGCCGGAAATGCCGTCCTGCCCGGCAAAGAGCACCGCGATGAGGAACAAACTCTGGTTGCTGCCGCCCATCGCGAGGGCAGTCGTGCCGATCCAGCCGAGTTGAGGAGGGTGCGGCGGCGGTGCCGCTTGATCGATGGTCTCGGCCAGCTTGCGCATTATGGATCGGTCTCCGGTTCCGTTATGATCTGAACCTCTCGGAACCGAGGCGATTGAGGCGACCTTGACTGGCGCCACGCGCGACCTCGACCCTTTCAAGGCCGACATGTGGCAGATTACCGGCATAAGCCTTAAAACAGAGTTAAGAGTTGTACTTGGTGCGATGCACTATCCAGGCGCTCAGCCGCATCATCCGCGATGCCAGGCCTATCCCCACCCGCCGCTGAACCGGGTAGATCAAGAGCTGCACTACTCGCACTCGCCTTCGTGCGCCAAGGCTGAAAGCTCCAGGATCGCCGTATTCGAAATCGGTTGACTCTGCTGTGCCGCAGGTCGCTAAATCGTTTTAGGCAAGCGGGGCTGCTGATGGCGCCAGTGCTACATCCTCCCGATCCGGACCATGCGGCCCCACGCCCCGCAACGGGCCAGCATGTCGCAGAGTTGGCTGGCGTGTCTCGGTCGGCGGTGTCGCTGGTGTTGAGCGGCGCGGCCACCCAGCACGGCTTATCGCAAGCCACGCAGGAGCGGGTGCTGTCAGCCGCGCGCGCTCTGGGCTACATGCCCAACCACGCTGCGAGCAGCCTCCGGCGCCGGCGGACCGACACCATCACCTTTGTCACGTCTGACCTGGGCAACCGCTACTTCGCCGATGTCCTGGCTGCTGCCGAGGATGCGGCCCACGCCCGCGGCTATGCCGTGAACATCGTCAGCGCCCGCAACCAGCAGGACGAGGCAGACGCCGTGACGCGGCTCTGCAACGGTGCGTCCGATGGGCTGATCATCCATGGCGGCGCCAGCCTGCCTGGCCTGCTGGCGCAACTGCAGGCCCGCGGCGTGGCTTGCGTGCTGTTGCAGGACCCTGGCACGAGCGGTTTTGTCCCTTGCGTGCGGGCCGACATCGAGTCTGGCGGTTATCTTGCGACCCATCACCTCCTGCAGCTTGGCCATTGCCGGGTTGCGCACATCACCGACCAGCGCATGGCAGGACAAGCCGTGAACGAGCGGTTGGGGGGCTACCGGCGCGCGCTTGCCGACAGCAGCGTCCCATTCGATCCGGCCCTGGTCGCTGCCGGGGAGAACAGCCTGGCCGGCGGCGCTGCGGCGCTGCGGTCGTTGATGGCCAGGCCGGGCCCGCGCCCGACTGCGGTGTTCGCCTTCAACGACCAGATGGCGTTCGGCGCCATGCACGCCTTGGCGTCGCTTGGATTGCGCGTGCCGCAGGACGTGGCGCTGGTGGGCTTCGACGGCACCGACCTGGGCGCCTACGCCACGCCCGCGCTCACAACCATAGACCATCCCCGGCAGGACCTGGGGCGGATGGCAGCCGACGCCGTGCTGGATCAGTTGCAGGGGCAAGCCGGCCCGCCTGCCGCACGGGTGCTCCCGGTCCACCTGAAGGTGCGGCAATCCTGCGGTGCAAGCCTGATGGCGTGAACAGACCGCCCCAGCAGAGGACGGCAACGAGGGAGAAAAGCAACATGGAACAGGCAAAGCCCGATCAAACGTTGAGGCTGCTGCAATTAGGCCGCCGCGCCCTGCTTGGGACGGCTGCCGCCGGCGTCGTGGCGGGCCGCACTGCCCGGGCGCAGGCCCCACGGACGCTCACGATGGCCGTATGGGCGAGCGAGGCCGAGGATGCCGCCTTCCGGGCCGCCATCGCCAACTATACGGCGCTGCACCCGGAGGTCTCGATCCGGCTGGAGGTGAGCGGCGCTGGGCAGCAGTTTTACCAGCAGATAGATACGAGGCTCGCTGGCCGGCAGGCGCCCGACATTTTCCGGGTGCAATACCAGCAGGTCGGCCGCTACGCCAGCAGCCGCGCCCTGGTGGACATGGGCGCCTACCTTGACGCCAGCGACACCGCCGACATCGCGCCGGCGTTCATGCAGGCCGTCACTTTCAAAGGGCGGCCCTACGCCGTGCCGCACCACACCGACACCTTTGCCCTGTATTACAACCGCGACATGATGCAGAAGGCCGGCATCACACCCCCCACGCGCCTGGACCAAAGCTGGTCGTGGCAGGAGTTCATCCGCACGGCGCAGCAGTTAAAGGCCGGCGGCGCCCCGTTCGGCTTCGCCATGAGCTGGCAGAACGGCACGGCCTACCGCTGGCTGCCCTTCCTGTACCAGCACGGCGGCCAGTTGCTGAGCAACGACCTGAGCAGGTCCCAGCTTGCAACGCCCGTGGGGGTCGAGACGATTGCCTGGACGCAGTCTTGGTTCCGGGAAAAGCTCGTGCCGCCGAGCACGTCCATCAAAAGCAGTGAGCAGGCGCAGAACCTGTTTGCCAACGGCACCGTCGGGATGCTGATGGGCGGCGATTGGCAAATCCCGTTCCTCAGTAAAAACATGGCCGCGGACTGGGGCGTGACGTTCATGCCGCGCGACGTGGCGATGGCCTCCGACCTGGGCGGCAACTGCCTGGCGGTGTCGCGCGACTGCAAGGCGCCGGAGCTTGCCGCCGACGTGGTGCGGTTCATGGCGGACAAGGCCAACATGCAGGACTTCGTGACCCGCGCGCAGTTCTTGCCGGTCCGCAAGTCGCTGATGTCGGAACGCCTGCCCTACGCGCTCCGGCCCGAGGCCATGCAGGTGTTCGTCGAGCAGGCGACAACCATACCGCCGCACCTGGTCAGCACGGTGACCCTGCCGATGTCCAGCCGCATCAACGCGGCGCTGACAGATCATCTGGACCTCGCCTTCACCGCCGGGCGGGACTCGGCCGAAACGGCGAAGGCGATTGACGCCCAGGTTCAAACGCTGCTGCCCGCCTGATGCCGGACACAGCGGTCATCCCGCCGGGAGTGACGCATCCAGCCCGGCCACTCCGGTGGCCGGTGCTGCGGGCGCGGCTGGTGCCGTATGCCTTCATCGCGCCCAACGTCGTGCTGTTTTCCTTGTTCAGCTTCGCGCCGCTGCTCTACGCCATTTACATCAGCTTCCACGATTGGGGCCTGATCGGCGATCCGGAGTGGCTGGGCCTCGCCAACTACCGACGCCTCATGGCGGACCCGCTGTTCTGGCAGTCACTGGCCAACACCGGGGCCTATGCACTGGGGACGGTTCCGACGAGCATGGCGCTTGGCCTGGCCCTGGCGCTCGGGCTGAACCGCCGGATGCCGGGCCGGACGCTGCTGCGGAGCGTGTACTTCCTCCCCGTCGTCATCTCGGCCGTAGCGACCGGGACCATCGCGGCCTGGCTGTTCAATGATAATTACGGCGTCATCAATGCGGCGCTGGTCCGGCTGGGCGCGAGCCGGGTGGCGTGGCTCTCATCGCCAACCTGGGCGCTGCCGTCCCTGGTGATTGCGACGCTGTGGGTACGGGTCGGCTTCAACATGATCGTCTACCTCGCGGCGCTGCAATCCATCCCGGCGGTGTACTACGAGGCGGCGCAAATCGACGGCGCCTCCGCTCTCAGCCAGTTCCGCCATGTCACCGTGCCGCTCTTGGCGCCGGCGACATTCCTGCTGCTGGTGCTGGACGTGATCCACTCGTTCCAAGTGTTCGACCTGATCTATGTCATGACAGGGGGCGGACCCGGCTTCTCCACCACGATGGCCGTCCAGTATATCTTCAACTCGGCCTTCGTCACGTCGGAGATGGGCTACGCCAGCGCGATGGGCGTGGCGCTTTACGTGCTGATCCTGTTGTTCACCGTCCTGCAATGGCGGGCGAGCCGGCAGTCGGAGAGCGTGCTGTGACGCGCCGCCGCGCCCCGCTGGTGGTTTGGCTGGCCCTGGCTGCGGGGGCGCTGCTGATGGCGTTCCCGATCTACTGGATGGCTGCCACCGCCGTGCGGCCCCGGGCGGAGGTGTTCGACGCGCTGCCAGGGCTCCTGCCGTTGCACCCGACGTGGGACAACCTGTTGACGGCGTGGCGTCGGTTTCCGGTGCTGGGGTGGATGGGCAACTCGCTGTTCATTGCCGTGGTTGGCGTCATCATCACCGTTTTCGTCAACCTGCTGTGCGGCTACACCTTCGCCAAATTCCGCTTTCCTGGGCGGCAGGTGCTGTTCTTCGCCATCCTCGGCTCGCTGATGGTGCCGATCCAGGTGATCCTGGTGCCGGAGTTCCTCATCACCGCCCAGCTCGGCCTGCTGAACACGCCCTGGGGCGTCATCCTGCCGCGGGCGGCGGAAGCGTTCGGCATCTTCATGGTGCGGCAGTTCATGGTCAGCATCCCGGACGAGCTGATCGAGGCCGCACGGCTGGACGGCGCCGGGGAGTTCCGGATCTTCATGCAGGTCGTGCTGCCCTTGTCGCGCCCGATCATCGCGGTGCTGGTGATATTCACTTTCATGTGGCGCTGGAACGACTTTGCCTGGCCGCTGGTGGTGCTGACGAGCCAAGACAACTTCACCTTGCCGCTTGGCCTCAATTTGCTGCGCAGCGAGGTCAACCCGGAATGGGGGCAGGTGATGGCGCTGGCGCTGATCAGCCTCGCGCCGATGCTGCTGGTGTTCCTGCTGTTCCAACGCCAGCTCGTGCAGGGCATCGCCAGCACGGGGCTGAAGTGACCATTTCCTTCCGAAAAGGGCTAAGCCATGATTAAGATCGCCATGATCGGCGCCGGCAGCGTCGTGTTCGTCAAGAACCTGTTGACCGACATCCTGAGCCTGCCGGAGCTGCAGGACTGCACCATCGCCCTGCACGACATAGACCCGGAGCGCCTGGAAACAGCCGGCATGATGGCGCGCTGGACGGCCGGGCAGTTCAAGGCGCCATCGGTGATCGAGGAGCATCTTGACCGCCGGGCCTGCCTCGAAGGGGCGGATTTCGTGGTCAACATGGTGCAGATCGGCATGCACGAGGCGACGCTGCTCGATTTCAGGATACCCGCGAAGTACGGCCTGAAGCAGACCATCGCCGACACGGTGGGCATCGGCGGCATCTTCCGCGGCCTGCGGACCATCCCGTTCATGCTGGACCTGGTTTCCGACATGCAGGACGCCTGCCCCGGCGCCCTGCTGCTGAACTACACGAACCCCATGAGCATCCTGACCTGGGCGGTGTACCGCGCCTTCCCCCAGCAGCGCGTGGTCGGGCTGTGCCACAACATCCAGTTCACTGCACGCGACCTGGCGGGCTACCTGGGCGTGGACCTGGACCGGCTGTCCTACGATTGCGCCGGCATCAACCACATGACCTGGTTCCTGCGGCTCATGGTGGACGGGCAGGACGCCTACCCCCGCCTGTTCGAGGCTGCGCGCGACCCGGCCATATTCGCCAAGGACAAGGTGCGGTTCGAGCTGATGCGCTGGCTCGGACGGTTCGTAAGCGAAAGCAGCGAGCACACGGCGGAGTACACCCCCTACTTCCTGCGGCGCGACGACCAAATTGCCCAGTTTGACGTGCCGGTGGATGATTATATCCGCCGCAGCGAACGCAACCTGCGCCGCTATGCCGAGACGCGGGCCAAGCTGCTGGCCGGCGAGGGCTTCCCGCTGGAGCGCAGCCCGGAGTACGGTGCGACCATCATCCAGGCCATGGTCACAGGCAAGGCCGCCGTCATCTATGGCAATGTCCGCAACACCGGGCTGATCGAGAACCTGCCGGACGGCTGCTGCGTCGAGGTGCCGGTGGTCGTGGACCACAATGGGCTGCGTCCGGTCCACCACGGCAACTTGCCGCCGGAGCTTGCCGCCCACTGCGCGCCGCACGTTTTCGTGCAGGACCTTACGGTGCGCGCGGCGCTGGAGGGCGACCGCGAAGCTGTGTTCCGCGCCGCCATGCTCGACCGCCACGCGGCGAGCGTCCTGACGCTGGCCGACATCCGCGCCATGACGGACGAGCTGATCGAGGCGCACGGGCCAGCCATGCCCGCCGGCATCTGCAGCCGGGCCAGCAGCCGGGGTGGCGACGGGACGCTCCAGGCGGCGGAATAGGCTACCTCTGGGCGGGGATGCGTCACCTTAACGCACCGTCAGCTAAGCCTCCGCCAGCGACATCAACGTCGCGTTGCCGCCCGCCGAGGTCGTGTCCACCGATACGGTGCGCTCGGTCGCGAAGCGGGCGAGGTAACGCGGCCCGCCAGCCTTCGGACCCGTGCCAGACAACCCCTCGCCGCCGAACGGCTGCGCCCCCACCACCGCGCCGGTCATGGAGCGGTTCACGTACACGTTGCCAACCCGCGCCCGCGCCTGCACCGCGTCTACCGTCCGGCCGATCCGGCTGTGCACGCCGAGCGTCAGGCCGTAGCCGGAGGCGTTGATCTCGTCCACCACCTGGTCCAGCCGCCCGGCCGCCCAGCGCACGACGTGGACCACCGGGCCGAACACCTCGTGCTGTAGGTCCCGGCCTCGGTCGAGCGCGATCAACTGCGGCGGCACGAACCAGCCGCGCCCGGCATCCGCTCCGAGCCGTGCGGCATGCAGGCGCTGCCCAGCGTGCGCCGTGGCGTGGGCGGCGATGCGGTCCCGGGCGTCCTGGTCGATCACCGGACCGACGTCGGTGCTGAGGCGCGCCGGGTCGCCGACCACCAGCTCGTCCATGGCGCCGGCCAGCATCTCCAGCACGCGGTCCGCCGTGTCCTCCTGCAAGTAAAGCACGCGCAGCGCCGAGCAGCGCTGCCCGGCCGAGCCGAAGCCGGACAGCAGCGCGTCGGCCACCACCTGTTCCGGCAACGCGGAGCTGTCGGCGATCATGGCGTTGAGGCCGCCGGTTTCGGCGACCAGCGGCACGATCGGGCCGTCGCTGGCGGCGAGCGCGCGGTTGATGGCCCGCGCAGCGGCGGTGGAGCCGGTGAACGCCACGCCGCCCACGCGCCGGTCCGACACCAGCGCCTGGCCGATGGCGACGCCGCCCGGCAGCAGGTGCAACGCCTCCACGGGCACCCCGGCACGGTGCAGCAGGCGGACCGCCCGGTATGCAATCAACGGCGTCTGCGGCGCGGGCTTGGCCACCACGGCGTTGCCCGCCACCAACGCGGCCGAGACCTGGCCCAGGAAGATGGCCAACGGGAAGTTCCACGGGCTGATGCAGGCGAACACGCCGCGGCCGGCGAGGGCGATGCTGTTGTGCTCGCCGGTCGGGCCGGGCAGGTCCTCGGGCGCGAAGTCCCGCCGGGCACGGGCGGCGTAGTAGCGCAGGAAGTCCACGGCCTCCCGCACCTCGGCCACCGCGTCTGGGATGGTTTTGCCAGCCTCGGCGATGGCAAGCGCCATGAAGGCGACGCGGTCCGCCTCCAGCAAGTCCGCCGCACGGTCGAGGCACGCCGCGCGCTTGGCGACGGGGTAGGATGACCAGCCGTGCGCGGCCCGGGACGCCGCCGCCAGGGCCGCGTCCACGTCGGCGGGTCCGGCCTCGCGAACGGCGCCGACCACCTGGGCCGTGTCGGCCGGGTTGGCGACGCGCCGCTCGGCGTCGCCCACGTCATGGCCGGACACCAGTGCTGCGGCGCGATGCGTCTCGCTCCATACGGTGGCGAGGCCCGCTTGCAGCGTCTCCAGCGTCGGGCGGTCGGCCAGGTCCATGCCGCGGCTGTTGCGGCGTTCGGCGCCATACAGCGCCGCCGGCAGCGGGATGCGCGGATGCGGCGACACGCCGGCCGCGCGCACCAGCTCGGCCGGGTCAGCCAACAGGCTGTCGATTGAGGCGTCGGCGTCGGCCACCTGGTTCACGAACGACGAGTTGGCGCCGTTCTCCAGCAGGCGGCGCACCAAGTAGGCCAGCAGGTCGCGGTGCGCGCCGACCGGGGCGTAGATGCGGCACTGCACGCCGTCGTTGGCGATCAGCCCCTCGTACAGCCCCTCGCCCATGCCGTGCAGGCGCTGAAACTCCCAGTCCCGCCGCGTGCCGGCCCGTTCGAGAATGCTGGCGGCGGTCAGCGCGTTGTGGGTGGCGAACGCCGGATACAGGTACGGCGCGTCCAGCATGGCCTGCGCGCACGCCAGATAGGACACGTCGGTCGCCGCCTTGCGGGTGAACACGGGGTAGCGGTCGAGCCCCCGCTCCTGCGCACGCTTGATCTCGGTGTCCCAGTAGGCGCCCTTGACCAGCCGCACCATCAGCCGCCGGCGGTGCCGTTCACCCAGCGCCGCCGCCCAGCCTACCACGGCGCGGGCGCGGGTCTGGTAGCCCTGGATTGCGAGGCCCAGGCCGTCCCAGCCAGACAGTTCCGTGGCGCCCGCCACACGTTCCATGATGTCGAGCGACAGCTCTAGCCGGTCCGCTTCCTCGGCGTCCACCGTGAGGCCGATGTTGGCGGTGCGCGCCAGGGTCGCCAGCTCCAGCAGCGCGTCCGCCAGCGCCGGCACGCAGCGTCCGGCCTGCGCCGCCTCGTAGCGGGGATGCAGCGCGGACAGCTTGATGGAGATGCTGTTGCGCGCCGTGGTGTCCGCGCCGGCGCCGGCCCGGCCGATCGCGGCGATGGCGGCGCGGTAGCTGTCCATGTAGCGCGCGGCGTCGGCGGCGGTCCGCGCGCCCTCGCCCAGCATGTCGAAGCTGTGGCGGAACCCGGCGCGCGCATCGCGGGCGGCCCGCTTCAACGCCTCCTCGATGGTGCGGCCGGTGACGAACTGGTCGCCCATGACCCGCATCGCGGCACCCACCGCGCCACGCACCAACGGCTCGCCGCCGCGCACCGCGAGGGTTTTCAACAGCCCGCCCCAACGTCCGTCGCTACGGTCCTCGTCCAGCAAGCGCCGGGTGAACGCCAGCATCCGAGACGAGGCGTTGACCAGGACAGAGTTGGAGTGGCCGACGTGCGACGCCCAATCCCCGTCGCCCAGCTTGTCGCGGATCAGCGCGTCGGCGGTGAGCGGGTCCGGGATGCGCAGGAACGCCTCCGCCAGGCACAGCAGGGTGACGCCCTCGGGCGTGCTGAGCTGGTACTCCTGCAGGAACTGCTCGATCCCGCCGCCATGCTGGGCTTGGGCGCGAAGCGCCTCCACCAGGGCGCGGGCACGGGCCAGCACGCGCTCACGCTCCGGCGCCGACGGCTGCGCGGCCGGCAGCAGGGCCAGCAGCGCCTCGGTCTCAGAGGCCTGGTGCAGCGCTGCGACCGCCGCACGGGCCGGGTCGTTTAGGTTGGGGACGCCGTCCATGGGTGCGCTCCTGATGTTGCTCTTACTTAATTAAATAGGAGCTTTGCGCACGCCTGGGCCTTGAGCCGGATTAATAATTTGCGGGTTTGGTCATGCCTGCCAAGCCTCGACAGCGCTGCCGCCGAACACTACCTGCCGGCGCAATGCGGGCGTGAACAGGCTGTAGAGCATCCGCGGATCGGGAGCGCTCACGGCATCGAGCGCCGCGCGATGCTCCGCCGAAAGCACGACATCCAGCGCGGCAGCGTTGTCGGATACCTGTTCAGCCCGGCTCACGCCCATCAGCGTGGACGTGATGCCTGACCTGCCAATGACCCAAGCGAGCGCGACGCGGGCCGGGCTTTAGCCTGCCTCGGCGGCGACGCGGCGCAGCACGTCCACGATTTGCCAGTTGCGCTCGGTGAACAGCGTGTCGCCGAACGGGTTGGCGCCATCCAGCCGCTTGTCGTCGTCTGGGCGCAGCGCGCCGTCTTTGGCGGCCTCACGCGGCAGTCCGCCGGCCCGGGGACCGGCCGCCTCGACGGTTGCGCGGTCGTACTTGCCCGTCAGCAGCCCGTATGCGAGCGGGCTCCAAGGCACGATGCCCAGGCCGAACTCCGCCGCAAGCGGAACATGCTCGTGCTCGATGTCGCGGTTCACCAACGAATGGAAGTACTGGAGCGCGATTGGCCCCGGCGTGCCGCGGACGGCGGCAAGCGTCGCCAGCTTGGCGGCATACCAGGCCGGGGCGTTCGATAGGCCCCAGTAGCGCACCTTGCCGGAGCGGACGAGGGCCGCCATCGTCTCCAACACCTCCTCGGCCGGCGTGACCCCGTCCCACACATGCAGCCAGAACAGGTCCACGTAGTCGGTCCGCAGCCGGCGCAGCGAACCCGTGAGCGCGGCATGGAGGTGCTTGGCGCCGTTGCCGCCGGCGTGCGGACCCTGCCCCGCCGCGAACCCGGCCTTGGTCGCCAGGACAATCTGGTCGCGCAAGACCCGCTCGGCGATGAAGCCGCCCAGCATCTCCTCGCTGCGCCCGCTTGAGTACACGTCGGCCGTGTCAACGAAGTTGCCGCCTGCGTCCACGTAGGCGTTGAACACGGCGCGCGAGCCGTCCTCGCCCGACCCCCAGCGCGTGGTGCCGAAGGTCATCGTGCCGAGGGCGAAAGGGCTGACGGCCAGGCCGGAGCGGCCGAGCGTGCGGTAGTTGGCGAGAGACATGTGCGTTCTTCCATAGCATCCGATACGAAAAGCGTAGCACCGCTTGCCGGTGGCCGTCCACTGTTCCATAGTGGCCGCTATGAAAACATCTGAGCCAGCGCCGCGGCGGCGGACCGGCCGGCCCCTGTCCTTCGACCGCGAGACCGCGCTGCACCAGGCCATGCTGGTGTTCTGGCGGCATGGCTATGAGGCGACTTCGCTGAACGACCTGACGGCGGCGATGGGCGTGACGCCGCCCAGCATCTACGCCGCGTTCGGCGACAAGAAACGGCTGTTCCTCGAAGCGGTCGGCCGCTACGTGTCCGGTCCCGTCACGGCGCACTCGATCATCGGGCAGGCCGCCACGGCGCAGGACGCGGCCTGGGGCTTGCTGCAAGCGGCTGCCACCGGCTTCACGGGCGCTGACACCCCGCCAGGTTGCTTGCTCGCCAGCTCGGCCATTAGCTGCTCGGCTGCCGCCGCTGGCGTCCAGGGCGAACTGGCCGCCATCCGGCGCGGGATCGAAGCGCGCCTGAGGAACCGGATCGTTCGGGCTGTCGAGGCTGGCGAGATGGCTGGCGGAACGGATGCGGACGCCCTGGCCGGGCACGTCATGGCGGTGATCCAGGGGATGTCCACGCTGGCTCGCGATGGCGCCGGGCGCGAGAAGCTTATGCGTGTCGCAGCCACTGCGATGCTGGCGTGGTCCAAGTGATCTGCCGCCTTGGGCTTTCGCTCAAGCGCCGCGATGCGCCCGCACCGGCTTACGCCGTGCCGGATGGGTATGCTGGGGCATTGTCACGTTAGGCTGTCAGGTCGCGGACCATTGTTGGGACCCGGTTGGGTTGGCTATGGCGGGGTATGCCCACCGGTTCCAGCGTCTGGTCGCCGTCTCAGGACAGGGGTGACCCATGCTGCACATCCACCCGAACGCCCGCACCACGCCGGCCACACGCGCCGAGATCGCCCGCTCCACCGAACCCAGCGGCACCGTCGCCCAGCGCTGCGGCGCCAGCGCCGAGACCGTGCGCAAGTGGCGCAAGCGCGGCGCGGCAGACTGCCTCGACCGTTCAGCCCGGCCGAACCAGCTGCCCTGGACGGCCACGGAAGAAGAGCGCGCCATCGCCTTCCTGCGCGAGCCCGCCGCCGCCTTCCCCTTCCGGCTCACCCACGTGCTGACCGACAACGGCAGTTGCTTCACGCCCGCCTTTGCCAAAGCCTGCGCCAGCCTGGGCGCGCAACACCGCCGCACCAAGCCTCGCACGCCCCAGACCAACGGCATGGTTGAGCGCTTCAACGGCCGGGTCGCCAGCGAGGCGCTCGGCATCAACGCCTCCTCGCGCCGCGCCCTCGAACAACTGCTGCGTGGGTTCAACACCGCCTACAACGCCCGCCGTCAGCGCGCTCTGGACGGCAGGACACCCAACCAGGTCACAGCCGAGCACCTCAAAGCCAAACCCGAGCTCGCCAACCCTGCGCCACACGGCCGCGCCGGACCATGCGGCGCAACCAAAGTACGCCTCATCGCTGATGCCGCAAAGGAGGCCTCACAACCAGGCAACTAGCTACTCGACCGGCACCTGGTCGCAGTGGTGCTGCTGAGTTCGACCCACTTGCGGACAAAGCGCCACGACAGCTAGGGTCGGCGACAATGGGAGATTTTTATCGCATATGCGTGCGGACCATCGTGGGCTGACCGGCAAAGTTGGGCGCGCTTACCGAAAGCTGTTGTTCGCCCTAAAGCTTCCGGCAAAGCCAGGACTAGCGGCAAAGCGCCGCTGGTCCTGGCCTCAAGTTGTTACCGTCAGTCAAGGATTGCCTGGATGAAGCGCTTGCTGTTGATCGGTGCCTTGATTTCCATGGCCGGCGCCGGTGCGGCCCAAACTACGGAGGTGACGCCTCTCCTCTCGCGCGACCTGACCGGCATCGCCGGCAAGGAGGGCGTGATGATGACGGTGGAGTATGCGCCCGGGGCGGCGGGCGCCGTCCACCGCCACAACGCGCACGTTTTCGTCTACGTGCTCGAAGGCTCGGTCGTCTTACAGCTGCAAGGGGCGGCACCGGTCACCTTGCGCCCTGGCCAGACCTTCTACGAGGGGCCGGACGACGTCCACCTTGTCGGCCGCAACGCCAGCGAGACCGAACGGGCCAAGTTCCTCGCCTTCTTCGTCAAGGATAAGGGCGCGCCGATCTTGGTGCCGGTCCAGTGAGCCGCGTCATCGTTCCCGGACCGACCGCTGCCCGACCGGTGCGGGCCGGTGGCACGCAGGCGGGTTTGCGGGCGGGGGCGGCCCAGCCCGGCTTTCAGCCGCTGGCCCGGACGTCGGCGCCGGGCGATGCCGGACGGATTGTCGTCGTCACAGACGACCTCGCCTCCAACCCCGCCTGCATGGCCGCATTGAGACCCGCACCAGCTTGGTTTCGAGCGACATCGGCTGGCTGCAGGAGCAGCATGCCTGGCCAGGCTTGAGGGCCATTGGCAAGGTGATCCGCACCCGCGAGACCGGCGCTCAGACCAGCACCGAAACCGCCTACTACCTGCTCAGCACGACATTGTCCGCCGCACGGTTCGGCGAAGTTGCCCGCGCGCATTGGGGCGTAGAGAACAGCCTGCATTGGGTGTTCGACGTGACCATGAACGAGGACCACGCCCGCAACCACAAAGACCACGGACCACGGAACATTGCCCTGCTGCGGGTAGCTGCTCAACCCGGTTGAGAGACGAGCTGCCCGCGTAAGGTTTGTTGGATA
>CAXTCN010000108.1:0-14494 GCA_964242575.1 uncultured Acetobacteraceae bacterium
CCGGCGAGGTGCTGGCCGTCGTGGGCGAGTCCGGCTCCGGCAAGACCACGCTGCTGAACGTCGTGTCCGGGCGGATGGCACCGGATGCGGGCACCGTCTGGTACCACGACCCGGACAGCCGCACGCATGACCTGCACCGGATGCCTGCGCCGCGGCTGCGGGCGCTGCACCGGTCGGACTGGGGCATGGTGCGCCAGAACCCGCGCGACAGCCTGCGCATGCGCGTCTCGGCCGGCGGCAACATCGGCGAGCGCCTGATGGCGCAGGGCGGGCGGCACTACGGCGACATCCGCGCCACCGCCGCGGACTGGCTGCGGCAGGTCGAGATCGATCCTGCGCGCATCGACGACATGCCGGGCACCTTCTCCGGCGGCATGTTGCAGCGGCTGCAAATCGCCCGCACCCTGGTGACGCACCCGCGCCTGGTGTTCATGGACGAGCCGACCGGCGGGCTGGACGTGTCGGTGCAGGCGCGGCTGCTGGACCTGATCCGCACCCTGGTGGCGCGGCTCGGCATCGCGGTGGTGCTGGTGACGCACGACATCGCGGTGGCACGGCTGCTGGCCGGGCGCATCATGGTGATGCAGGGCGGGCGCGTGGTGGAGGCCGGGCTGACCGACCAGGTGCTAGACGACCCGCAGCATCCCTACACCCAACTGCTCGTCAGCTCGGTGCTGCATGCCTGACCTGATGCTCGAGGCGGACGGGGTAGCCAAAACGTTCACCCTGCATCTGCAAGGCGGCACGCGCATCCCGGTGCTGGCCGGGCTGGCGCTGCGGGTCGGCGCCGGCGAGTGCGTGGCGCTGTCCGGGCCATCCGGGGCCGGCAAGTCCACGCTGATGCGCAGCTTGTACGGCACCTACCACATCGACGCCGGGCGGGTCCGGGTGCGGCACGGCGGCGTCATGGTGGACCTGGCCGGCGCGGACCCACGGCTGGTGCTGCGGGTGCGGCGGGACACGCTGGGCTACGTGAGCCAGTTCCTCCGCGTGGTGCCGCGGGTGCCGGCGCTGGACTTGGTTGCGGAGGCGGCGGTGCTACGCGGGCGTCCGCTCGACATGGCTCGGCGGGATGCGGCGGCGTTGCTGTCGCGGCTCGGCATCCCGCCCGCGCTGCATGTCTTGCCGCCGGCCACGTTCTCGGGCGGCGAGCAGCAGCGGGTGAACCTGGCGCGCGGATTCATCGCCGTGCATCCGGTCCTGCTGTTGGACGAACCCACGGCCTCGCTTGACGCGGCCCGGCGGGATGTGGTCATCGACATGATCCGGGAAGCAAAGGCACGGGGCGCGGCCATCGTCGGCATCTTCCATGACGCCGCGGTGCGGGACGCCGTGGCTGACACTGTCCTGCACGTCCCCCCCATCCAGGAAGCCGCATGACCATCCTCACCAACGCCCGCCTGATCCTGGCCGACCAGGTGGTCATGGGCACTGTCGTATTGGACGGCACGCGCATCGCGGACGTGCAGCCGGGACGGAGCCACGCGCCGGGTGCTACGGACCTGGGCGGCGACACGCTGATGCCGGGCGTGGTGGACGTGCACACCGACAACCTGGAGCGCCAGGTGCAGCCGCGCAGCAACGCGCGCTGGCCGTCGCGCTCCGCCATGCTGGCGCATGACGCGCAGTGCGCGGCGGCGGGCGTCACCACCGTGCTGGACGCGCTGTGCCTGGGCGACCTCGGGTTCGACAAGGGGCGGGTGCGAACGTTCCACGACGGGGTGCTCGACCTCGACGCGCTGGCGGACACCGGGCTGCTAAAGTCGGAGCACTACCTGCACCTGCGCTGCGAGCTGCCGGCGCCAGACATGCAGGGGCTGCTGGACCCGGTGGCGGAGCATCCGCGGGTGCGCATGGTGTCGTTAATGGACCACAGCCCGGGCGTCGGCCAATACTCCAACCTCGACCGCTACCGGGCCATGCGCCGGCGGGAGGGGCATCCGGCGGAGTGGATCGAGGCGCGCATCCAGGAGTTGCAGGCGCAGCGGGAGCGGATGCGGGACCCGAACCGGCGCTGGCTGCTGGACCGGATGCGGCCGGTCGGCACCATCCTCGCCAGCCACGACGACCGCACGGCCGAGGAGATCGCCGAGAACGACGCCGACGGCATCCGCATCAGCGAGTTCCCGGTGTCCATGCTGGCCGCGACCGAGGCGCGCGGGCGCGGCATGATGGTGATCGCCGGCGCGCCGAACATCGTGCGCGGCGGGTCGCACTCCGGCAACGTGGGCGCCACCGACCTGGTGCGCGCCGGCGCGGTGGACGGGTTCGCCAGCGACTACGTGCCGTCCTCGTTGATCGAGGCCGCGTTCGCCGTGGTGGGGCAAACGGACATCACCCTGCCGCAGGGCGTGGCGCTGGTGACGGCTGGGCCGGCCGGCATGGCGGGGCTGGTGGACCGCGGACGGATCGAGACCGGCCTACGCGCGGACCTGGTGCGGCTGCGGGAGCACGAGGGGCTGCCGGTGGTGCGGCAGGTCTGGCGCGCGGGCGAGCGGGTGATCTGAGGCCGCGCCGTGCGCGTCGCGCTGTATTACGCGCCTGCGCCCTTCGACCCGCTGTGGCGCGCGGCGTGCAGTTGGCTGGGGCGGGACCCCGAGACCGCCGCGACGCTGCCGCAGCCGCCGGTGCCCGGCATCGCCGAGGTCACGGCAGACGCGCGGCTGTATGGCTTCCACTGCACGCTGAAGCCGCCCATGTGGCTTTCGACCGACTATGCATCCTTCATGGCGGACGCCGAACGGCTGGCGGCGCGGCTTAAGCCGTTCAGCCTGCCGCGGTTGGCGGTCGCGGACCTCTCGGGCTTCCTCGCCGTGCGCGAGACCGAGCCTTGCCCGGCGCTGCGCACCCTGGCAGACGCCTGCGTCGCGGACGTGGACCGCCACCGCGCCCTACCGACCGAGCACGAGCTGGCCCGCCGCCGCGGCGCTGGGCTGTCGGCGTCGCGGGAGCGGATGCTGGCGCGCTGGGGCTACCCCGGCGTGTTCGAGGAGTGGCGCTTCCACATGACGCTGACCCGGCGCTTATCCGACGCCGAGCGCGCGGTGTTCCGCCCGGCGGCGGAGGCGCACCTGGCCGACGCCCTGCCGCACCCGCGGCGGGTCATGGAGCTGTGCGTGTTCACCCAGCCCGGCCCGGGCGCGCCGTTCAGGATCGCTGAGCGCCTGCCGTTGCGCGGTTGATCGCCGCCACCAGCTTGCGCGTGCCCTGCTCCGGCGTGCCGTCGTTTATGATGGTCTCGCGGTCCACTGGCAACGGCAGCTCGATCTGCCGGGACAGGCGTCGGGCGACGTCCACCGCGTCCTCCCGCCCGCGCGCGGCCAGGCGCCGGGCCAGCACGTCGGCCGGCGCGGTCACTTCGACGACGCGGGCGGGAAACCGCTCCGCCGCCTCGGCCACGACGGCGCGGGACACGTTCACCACGACAACCCGGCCCTGCGCAAGGTCGGCGCCGATGTCGGCCGGAATGCCATAGTGCATTCCGTGCGCGCGCCAGGACAGCGCGAACTCCCCGGCCGCGCGCCGCAGCTCGAACGCCTGCTCGGCCACGCTCTCATGCACCTCCTCGCCCATGTCGCCCGGCCGGGTGATGACCCGACGCACGAACCGCACCCGGTGGTCCTGCGCCAGCGCCGACCGCGCGCCGTTTATCAAGGTGTCCTTGCCCGCGCCGGACGGGCCTACAATCAGCAGCAGCATCAATCCATCCCGGTTGCGCGGCCGGACCTTGGCGTTAGCCTGCGGCACAAGCAACCCAGGATCATCGAATGTTCACCACCCGACCCGAGATCAGCGGCACCTTCAGCGTGGTCTCCACCACGCACTGGCTGGCCAGCAGCGTCGGCATGGCGGTGCTGGAACGCGGCGGCAACGCGTTCGACGCGGCCTGCGCGGCCGGGTTCGCGCTGCAGGTCGCCGAGCCGCACCTGAATGGACCCGGCGGCGACGCGCCCATGCTGCTGCACAGCGCTGCCACCGGCACGCAGCACGTCATATGCGGCCAGGGCGTGTCTCCCGCCGCCGCCACGCCGGAGACCTTTGCCGCGCTGGGCCTCGACCTCGTGCCCGGCACCGGGCTGCTGCCGGCGATGGTGCCGGGCGCGTTCGACGCCTGGTGCCTGATGTTGCGGGACTGGGGCACATGGGAGCTGCCGGCGGTGCTGGAGTTCGCCATCGGCTACGCCAGCGCCGGGGTGCCGCTGGTGCCGCGCGTGCCAGCCGCGATCGAGGCGGTGCGCCCGCTGTTCGAGGCCGAGTGGCCCACCAGCGCCGCCGTGTTCCTGCCCGGCGGAGACGTGCCGCTCCCCGGCGCGCTGTTCGCCAACCCGGCCCTGGCCGCAACCTACGTCCGGCTGTGCCGGGAAGCCGTGGGCGCCACGCGGGAGGCGCGGATCGATGCGGCGCGGCACGCCTGGTACCACGGCTTCGTGGCGGAGGCGGTCGGCCGGTTCTTTGCCGGGCACGACATGCTGGACACCTCCGGCCGCCGGCACCGCGGGCTGCTGGCCGCGCAGGACTTCGCCGACTGGTCCGCGACGGTCGAGGCGCCGGTCGCGTATGACTACCACGGGCACACCGTCCTGAAATGCGGCGTTTGGAGCCAGGGGCCGGTGTTCCTGCAGCAGCTCGCCCTTTTGCGCGGGTTCGACCTGGACGCGATGGACCCGCTCGGCCCCGACTTCGTGCATACTGTGACCGAGTGCGCCAAGCTCGCCTTCGCGGACCGCGAGGCCTATTACGGCGACCCGAATTTCGGCCCGGTCCCGCTGGATCACCTGCTGTCCGACGCCTACAACGCGGAACGCCGTGCCCTGGTCGGAGCGGACGCGTCATTGGAACTGCGGCCCGGCCGCGTGCCGGGCTTCGACCCACAGGTGGACCACGGCGCAGCCGCCCGGAACGAGCTGCTGACCCGCACACTGGGCGCGGGCGAGCCGACCGTCGCCCGCCTCGGCGCGACCGGCAGCGACACGGTGCACGTGGACGTGATCGACCGCTGGGGCAACATGGTGGCCGCGACGCCCTCCGGCGGCTGGCTGCAATCGTCCCCGGTCGTCCCGGAGCTTGGCTTTCCCATGGGCACGCGCGGGCAGATGTTCTGGCTGCGGCCGGGCCACCCCAACAGCCTGGCGCCCCGCAAGCGTCCGCGCACCACGCTGTCCCCCAGCATGGCGTTGCGCGACGGCCGGCCCTGGATGGCGTTCGGCACCCCGGGCGGCGAGCAGCAGGACCAGTGGTCCCTCACGTTCCTGCTGCGGGTCGTGCACCACCGGCTGAACCTGCAACAGGCGATCGACATGCCGAGCTTCCATAGCGAACACTGGCCCAGCAGCTTCTGGCCCCGCACCGCACGGCCCGGGAAACTGGTGCTGGAGGGCCGCTATGCGCCGGAGGTGCTGGCCGACGTGCTGGACCGCGGGCATTTGGCGGAGTTGGGGGCGGACTGGTCCGAGGGACGCCTCTGCGCGGCGCGCACGGAGGCCGGCCAACTGTTTGCCGGCGCCAACCCACGGGGAATGCAGGGCTACGCAGTCGGGCGGTAGAGTCAGAAAGGTTTTTGCAGCATCAGTTTTGTCATCACCGGGAATTATAACTAACAGCAAATTAGGGTGTCGCTTAGACTATAATTATTGCACTGACATACACGCAATATGTGTTTGCTTAATGCGCGCATGTGATCGTCCCTGGTCTCAGATTATGGACTCTGCTCGCTGCAAGGAAGCCTGCTGAACCAAACGGCTTGTCAGTTGAATTGGGGTGGCGCAATGGAGGGCGGAGAGGAATTGGTCCGCGAATCAGCGGCAGGGCGCACTGGCCTCGCGGTTGAGCGGCGGCGGGCGAATCGCCAAGGCGCCGTGAACCCGGCACTGGTTCCCCTGTTGCGCGGAACGGCAACGGGCGATGCGGCTGCGCCGGACACCGATTGGGACCGGCCATCGGCTCCCGGCCCCAACCACATCGATGACCTCGCGCCGGCGCGGGGGACTGCCGTAGGGCTGGGGCTATGCTGCCTGTTCTGGGTCGCCTGCTGGGCTGTGGTCGCCGTGCTGTCCTGACGACCAGGCCGGGCAAATCCGTCCCGTCTGTCGTTAGCCCACGCGAATGCCGGTGTCATACAGGCTTAACGCCTGCTGCTGCGCTTCGGGCGAGATCGCGATGCCCGCCGCCACCTCGGCCCGGCTAGCGCCAGACGAAAGCGCATCGGTCCAAAATGCGCTGCCGGCATCGGCCGGCCGGCCCAGCGCGCTTCCGTACAGCGACCGTACGAAGCTCGCATCGTCCAAGCCAGCAGTGACCTGGGTGAACTCCGCCGACTGCGCGAGGGTCCGCAGCACCGCCAGGTTAGACGTTCCGGTAGCCAGTTGACTGGCAAAAATCCTGAGGCCGTCCGCGTCCACATCGCGGTTCAACACGGCCCGGTAATCCGCGGCGACCGTTGTGGCCGGGATTTCCTGCACGATGACGCCGCGGGACGCGATGCCCGTGGCGTCGGACCGCGCTTCGAAGTCGTCGGCGAACCAGCTTGCGACCTCCGACCGGCTATCTCCGGCCGCGAGCCGGCCCGTCCAGAACGCTGTGCCGCCCGCCTCCCCGGCTCGGCCAAGCACGCCAGTGTAAAGTTGCGCCACGAACGCCTCGTTCGTCAGCGCGCCCAAGCGGGCCTGGCCCTCGGCGGAGCCGGCAATCTGCGCGGCAACAGCCAGTGATCGCCCAGGCCCAACGGCTGGCGTGAAAAACGACGTGCCGACTACTTCAGCCTGACGGCCTAACAGACCGGCATAGAGGCGCTGCACCGTAATGGCGGCGCTGCCGGTGTCGAAGTCGATGCGCCCGTCGGTGAACTCCACCCGCTCCATCGTGTCGAACCGGGTCTGGTTGTATCCGGTGGAGCCAACCCAGCCGAACCCGTTCAGCGGAGTGGACGCCAGCTCGGACAGCACCTTGCCTGCGCCGCGGCCCAGGCTGAACCGCACCACGTCCGTCCCGCCCAGGCCGGACAGGGTGTCCCGCCCTTCGGTGGCAAGGAATGTGTCATTGCCGCTGCCGCCGATGATGCGGTCGCTGCCGGCGTCGCCGCCTGTTTGCAGCCGTTGCAGCACCGTGTCGGCCCGCAGCGCGAGGTTCTGGATGCGCGCATCGCCGGAAGCATCCGTCTCCGGTTGCGCATAGGCCGTGATGCGGGTGCCGAACGCCGCGCGCACGTACTCGGCCAGCGCATCCTGCTCGCTGCCTTTGGCGGCGAAGGTGGCGCTGCCGGCGGGCAGGGCTGGGTTGTCCAACAAGTCCGTGCGGGACCCGGCGATGGTGTAAAACGGCAGCGGACTGGCGTCGCCGCCATCGGCGATGAAGCTCAGCGTCACCACCCGGATGGGACGGTCCGGGTCGCCCGCCACGGCGCCGTCCTGCACCACCGTGTCCGCGACCGAGCCGTCCGCGTTAAGGATGGCAAGGCTGCGGACCCGCTCTCCGGCCCGCGTCACGTTGCCCGAGGCGTCCAGCGCCTGCGCTGTGCGCGCCGGGTCGAAGCTGTAGGCCACGCCGCCCACCTGGTCGTACCCGCCCGGCGTCTGCCCCGGGTTGGACAGTGCCGCGCTGAACTCGAACACGCGCGCGAGGTTGGCCGCCGTGACGCTCACGACCGAGAGCGCGTTGTTGAACCGAAGCGAGTTCTCGATATCGAGCTGGCTGACGCCGCCGGCCGGCTTGCCGGCGGCCGGGTTGGCAATGGGCGGGATGGGCGGCGCGGTGACGCCGGGGCCATAGGCGCCGATTTCGGCCCGGATGCCGCCGCCGTTCTTGAAGCTGACCGCGACCGCCGGGTCGAACTGCTTGCCGGCAAATAGGTTGGCGTCGGCCGAGAGGTCCCCGAGGTTGGTCTCCTGGGTGCGGACCGCGTTGCGGCGGCCTTCCAGGTACACGTCGGTGAAGCCGAAGAAGCTGCCGTCCTTGGCCGCGATCACTTGGCCGATTGCGGTGGTGAGGCCGTTCACGATGCCGCCGCGGGTTCCGTCGGCATAAGGATCGGCGCCGGCATACAGGTTCTGCACGTAGGCGTCGGTGGTGGCGTAGTCGCCGGAGACCGTTGGGTCGATGCTGGCCGGCTCGATCACGCCCTGGGCGTCGAAGCTCACCACGAGGCGGCCGACGTAGGCGTACTCCGGGCCGACGTTCACTACCGCGACCGGGTTGCCGTCGGCGCCGGTGCGGATTTGCGGGTAGGTTTGCGCCACCACCTGGTTCGGCCGGGCTGGGTTGGACGGGTTGGCGAACACCTCGTGGCTGCCGCCCGCCACGATCACGTCCACGCCGCGCAGCTTGGTCGCGAGGTCCAGCTCGTTCTGGTACTGCTGCAAGTGGCTCACGACAACGATCTTGTCCACGCCCTGCGCCGCGATCTGGTCGGCGTAGCCCTGGATGATGCCCGCCAGCTCGGTGGTGTTATCCACGCCGCCATCGCCGGCGGGGTCCTGTACCGTCACGCCGCCCAGCGTGGTAAGGCTGGCTTCCAGTTGCGTGGTCACGCCAATGACGCCGATTGGTTCGCCGTTTTCGGTGACGATGGTCCAGGGCGCGAACGTCCGGTCGGCTGCGGCTGCGGTGTTCAACGCGGCCGGGTCGTTCAGCGTCGCGGCGGTCAGGGCATAGCTCGCCGCATCGCGCAGCTCGGACGTGAAGCGGCCAGCGAGCGTGGGTTCGCCGGCGAAGTTGAGGTTGGACGATAAGTAGGGGAACTGCGCGCCGATTGAGGACACCGTGGCCGGCGCGTCGCCGGCCGCCTTGATGAGGTTGGCCGCGTTGCCGAGCGGGACGGGTCCGAAGTCGAAATCGTGGTTGCCGACCGCGGACGCCTGGACGCCAACCGCGTTCAGGATGGCGATATCGACCCGGGCGATGTCCTCCCGCAGGCCGGACAGGGAGGCGACGGGCACGCCCAGGATGCTGGCGTAGGCGGCTTGCAGCGCCGGACGGATGGCCGGGTCACTCTCCGAGGCGTTGAACGGTCCGGGGATGAAGTTGTCGCCGCTCGACAGCGTGATGCTGTTGGGGACCGTGTCCTCTAGCCGGTCCACGATGGCGGCGAAGTTGCGAGCGGCGCCGCTGGCCGCGAGCTGGCTCGCCTCGAAGTCGGAGCCGTGGAGGATTTGCAGCGTGTAGGGCGTTCCGGACATGGCGGCTCCTGCGAGCGCCCGAAGCGGGCGTGCTAAGCGCGGTAGCGGATCATTTGCGGGCCTTCATGCATGGTTTTGTGACACTTGTGACAACTGGGCGATTGTTGCGCGCGACGTGATCTGGTCGGGGTTGCAGCGCAGCTCGATCACCGCCGGCTTGCCGCTCGCCACCGCGCGCTGGAATGCTGGGGTAAAGGCGGCGGTCTCCGGCACAACTTCGCCATGGCCGCCGAACGCCTCGATAAACCGGGCGAAGTCCGGGTTCGACAGCGCCGTGCCGGAGACCCGGCCGGGAAAGCTGCGCTCCTGGTACATGCGGATCGTGCCGTACATCCCGTTGTTGAACACCAGCATGATGGGCGCGACGCCGGCCTGGAACGCGGTCGCGATCTCCTGCCCGGTCATCAGCATCCCGCCGTCGCCCACGAACGTCACCACCATGCGGCCGGGGCAAGCGATGGCCGCGCCGATGCCGGCCGGGACGCCGTAGCCCATGGCGCCGTTGGTGGGGCCGAGCATGCGCTGCCGCTCGCCGAAGTTCATAAACCGCGCCGGCCAGGTGGCGAAGTTGCCGGCGTCCGAGGTGAAAATCGCGTCCTCCGGCGCCAGCGCCTCCAACTCGCGCATCACTTGGCCGAGGTTGAGCGGACCCTCGTACGCCGGCACCTCCCGCCCGGCCTCCCGCAACGCGCGCAGCCCGGCCGTCCAGGCGGACCATGGCGCCGCGCCGGGCTGCAACGCCGCGGCGGCGCGGGCGAACGCGTTCAGGTCGGACGCGATGCCCAGCGCCGGGCGGAACACCCGACCGACCTCGGCGGCGTCCGGGTGGACGTGCACGATGGGCGTCGCGCCGGCATGGTCGAACAGCGTGTAGCCCTGCGTCGTGGCCTCGCCCAGTCGCGTGCCGACCGCCAGCACCAGGTCGGCCTCCCGCGCCTTGGCCACCAGCGCCGGGTCGGAGCCGACGCCGAGGTCCCCCACGAAGTTCGGCAGCCGCCCGTCATAGGTGGCTTGCCGGCGGAACCCCACCGCCACCGGCAGGCCGTGCGCCACCATGAACTCGCGCATCGCCGCGCGCCCGGCGTCCGACCAGCCGGACCCGCCAAGGATCGCCAACGGACGTTGCGCCCGCGCCAGCATGGATTGCAGCTCGTGCAGCGCCGCCGGATCCGGCTGCGGCGCGGACACGCGGGCGCGCGGCAGGTCCGGGATCGACACCGAATGCCGCTGCATTTCCTCTGACAGGGCGATCACCACCGGGCCGGGCCGTCCGGTGGTGGCGACATCGACGGCGTGCGCCACCAGCTCCGGAATGCGCCGCGCGTCGTCAATCTGGGTGACCCACTTGGCCAGCGGGCCGAACATGCGGCGGTAATCCACCTCCTGGAAGCTGTCGCGGTCGGTTTCCTCGAACGGGATTTGCCCCACGAACAGCAACAGCGGCGTGCTGTCCTGCATCGCCACGTGCACGCCGATGCTGGCGTGGCATGCGCCGGGGCCGCGCGTCACCATGGCGGCGGCGGGACGGCCATGCAGCTTGCCGTAGGCCTCCGCCATGTGCACCGCGCCGGCCTCGAACCGGCACGTCACCAGTTGCAGCCGGTCCCGCACGGCATACAGCCCGTCCAGCACGTCCAGGTAACTCTCGCCCGGCACGGCGAACACGGTGTCGATGCCCTGGGACAACAGGGCGTCCGCCAGCACGCGCCCGCCGGGCCTGGTTTGTAGTTGCATGTGTGGGCTCCCTGCGATGCCGCGCACAGTACCCACGCCGGCCACGCTGTCCAGACGCAGCGGCCCATGCCAGTCTGGCGCGGCAGTTGGAGACGATGGATGCGGGCGATCTTCGTGCAAATGAAATGCGAGATGGGCCATGCCTACCGCGTGGCGCAACTCGCGGTCGATACCATCGAGGAACTGTCGGAGATCTACTCCACCTCCGGGCAGTATGACCTGCTGGGCAAGTTCTACCTGGACGCCGGACAGGACACGGGGCTGTTCGTGACGGAACGGGTGCAGACCCTGCCGGGCGTCGCGGACACCTACACGCTAATTACCTTTAACGCCTTCGCATCCGCGAAGTAGCCCCTCGTTACGACGGGTCGTCCAGCATCGCGTGCCGCTTGCGGCAGCGCGCCATGGCCTGATCGACAACCTGGCCGAGGCGCGGGAGCAGCCGGGGGTCGCCGCCGGCCCGCACCAGCATGGCATTAAGGTCCACCGGCGCGACATGCCCCGCCACCTCGAACCGCACGCAATCCGCCATGACCGGCCCGAGCCTCTGGTCAAGCCCGGCCGACCACGCCCGTTCCGCGGCGCGGTCCGGCACGCGCAGCGCACTGGGCGCCGGCGCCAGCATCGCGGCGGCCACGATGGCAACAGACGCCAGCGCCAGGGCTGGCTTTGGTCCAAAACGGCTGTGCATCGGATGGCCCTCCTTCGGTGCCGCCCGGTTTGGACCCTACCTTGCCCGCGGGCTGTGACCGCCGTCACACCGCAGCGCCGTCGCGTCAGTACCCCAGCGCCATGCCGTCCTTGCGCGGGTCGGAGCCGCCGACCAAGGTGCCGCTGGCGTGGTCGATCCAGATGGCCTGGCCGCCGCCGTGCGGGCGCTCCACGGTTATGGCGTCGTGCCCCATGCGCGCCAGTTGGTCCACGGTCCCTTGCGGCACGCCGCGTTCCAGCTCCAGCTTGCCGCCGTATGGGAACACCCGCGGCAGGTCCAGCGCCTGCTGGATGTCCAGGCCGTATTCGAAGTGGTTGCTGAGGAACAGCGTCTGCCCCATCGGCTGGAAGTGCCCGCCCATCACGCCGAACGGCATCACCGCCCGGCCGTGCTGCGTCACCATGCCGGGCATGATGGTGTGCATCGGCCGCTTGCCCGGCGCGATGCAGTTCGGGTGGCCGCGTTGCAGGCGGAAACCGAAGCCGCGGTTGTGCAGCATCACGCCGGAGCGGGCCGCCAGGATGCCGCTGCCGAACCCCTGGAACAGCGAGTTGATGAAGCTGCAGGCGTTGCCGTCCCGGTCCACCACGCACAAGTAAACGGTGTCGCGGTGCACCGGCAGCGCGGCCTCACCGGCGGCTGGCAGGTCCCGCAACGCGCGCGCCGGGTCGATCAACGCGCGCAGTCCGGCGAGGTAAGTAGGGTCCAGCAGCGCGTCCACCGGAACGGGGCTGTGCGCCGGGTCCGCTAAAAAGGCGTCGCGGTCGCGGTAGATTAGCCGCGCGGCCTCGATGTGACGGTGCAGGCGCTCGACGCCGAGCGGACCGTCGGGCGCCGGGTCGAAGCCCTCCAGCACGCCCAGCAGCATCAGCGCCATGAGGCCGGAGCCGTTCGGCGGGCACTGCCACACGTCCATGCCCCGCCAGGCCGCGTGGATCGGCGCCACGAACTCGGCTGAGTTGCGCCCGGCGGCGAAGTCCGCCTCGGTGTGCAGGCCGCCCTGGGCGCGCAGCGTCGCCACCATGTCGGCCGCGGCCTCACCCTCGTAAAAGGCGCGCGCGCCTTGCCGGGCAATGGCGCGCAGCGTCCCGGCCAACGGGCGCTGCACGAACCGGTCGCCCTCACGCGGGGCCGCGCCGTTCGGCAGGAACGCCTCTGCCCCGGTGCGGCGCAGCTTGTCCTCCAGCAACCGCCAGTCGAACGCGACCCGGTGGTGCACCGGCCAGCCGTCCTCCGCAAAGCCGATGGCGGGCTGCAACAGCTCGTCCAGCCCCCGGGTCCCGTGCGCCGCCAGCAGCGTTTCCCAGGCGGACACCGCGCCGGGGATAGTGACCGTGTGCGCGGACGTCGGTTCAAGCTGGCTGATCCCGCGGCCCTCGAACCAGTCGATGGTGGCCGCCGCCGGCGCCTGGCCGGAGCCGTTCAGCGCCACGACGCCCCCGCCCGCCGGTGCCCAAAGGCAAAAGCAGTCGCCGCCGATGCCGGTGGATTGCGGCTCGATCACGCCGAGCACCGCCACCGACGCCACCGCCGCGTCCAGCGCGTTGCCGCCGGCGCGCAGCACGTCCAGCGCCACCAGCGTCGCGGCCGGCATGCTGGTCGCCGCCATGCCGTGCGTGGAGTAAACCGGGCTGCGGCCCGCCAAGTGGAAGTCACGGCTCATGCTGCTGTCCCCAAACGGCCACGCTGGCATGGGGGGTCCGGGCTTGGCAAGCCGGTCCGGGCCGCGGTAAATGCCGCATGACAGCGACGCTCAATGACTTCGACCGGGTTGATATCCGCGTCGGCACCATCACGGACGCGCAACTTTTTCCGCAGGCGCGGAAGCCCGCCTTCAAGCTGTGGATCGATTTCGGTCCCGGCATCGGCATCAAGCGGTCGTCCGCCCAGCTCACGGCGCACTACCAGGCCGCTCAGCTCATTGGCCGCCAGGTCTGCGCCGTGGTGAACTTCGCGCCCCGGCAGATCGGACCCTTTGTCAGCGAGGTGTTGACCCTTGGCATGCCGGACGCCAACGGCGACGTGGTGCTGGTCTGCCCGGACCAAGCCGTGCCGGACGGTGGGCGGCTGTTTTGAGCGAGCACGCCTACGCCACCGTCACCTGGGACCAACTGCACCGGGACGCACGGACGCTCGCGGGCCTGCTGATGCCGCGCGGGCCGTTCCGGGGAATCGTGGCCGTGACCCGAGGCGGCCTGATCCCGGCGGCGATCGTTGCGCGAGAGCTGGAGTGCCGGCTGGTGGAGACGGTTTCGGTTGCGACCTACGAGGGCGAGAACGCCGGGGCGCCGCAACTGCTGAAGCCCCCCGCGGCGGCAGGGGACGGCGAGGGCTTCCTGATCGTGGATGACCTGGTGGACACCGGCGTCACGGCTCGCCTGGTGCGCGCCCTGCTGCCGCGGGCGCATTTCGCGTGCCTGTATGCCAAGCCGGCCGGCCAGGGGATCGCGGACACCTGGGTGGCGGAGGTGCCGCAGCGGACCTGGATCCTGTTTCCCTGGGACACCGCGCCGCTGTTCGTGCCGCCGATGGCGCAGGTTGGAAAGTAGCCATCAGGGCTTTCGCACCAAAGCTTCTGTGGTGCTGGGCGTTTTGCCGGACGTGACATACTGCTGCACCCGGCATAGCCGGGCGATAGTGTTCGCGCCTGTCAGGGGCGTGCGCCATGGCTCCTTGCGCTTGCAAGCTTTTCACCGGGATCGACGATCCGCGGGTCGTCAGCCGAACCACCCACGGGCTGGCGGAGATCCTGTTTGCGGCACTCTGCGCGACCCTGTGCGGGTTCGGGTGCTGCGACGGCTACGCGCAGTTCGCCAGGGCAAAGATCGACGTCCTGCGGCGGTATCTGCCGTATCAAGACGGCACGCCGTCCCACGAC
>CAXTCN010000109.1:0-14209 GCA_964242575.1 uncultured Acetobacteraceae bacterium
CAGATCGCCGCCACTTTGAAAAGCCAGGAGTCAGGCTTTCAGGAACTTGGTATAACACCCTTCTGGCTTTGAAAGGCAACGGAGGTCCCCGATGAGTATAAGCAAGGAAGTCACCGTATCAGAATTGGTCAGGTATATCAGTGATGATCTACTCGCATCAAGAGCTGACAGGATCGAAAGGGGTGACCCTGCGATCTTCGAGGTAAATGAACTGACGCTTGAACTGACTTGCGTGATCACGGATTCCGTCGGTGGACGGGCAGGGTTTGATCTTAAGGTTGTAAAGGCCGAGGGCGACGGCAAGCATTCTAAAAATACAACACAAAAGGTCACCCTCAAGTTGAAGGCACTTAACTGGGAAAGCACAACTGTTTCGGATAAATCCGACGAGCTGGAACTTCTCCCGCTGAGGCCGAGGCTTTTGAAGGAAAAGGGGACATGATCGATATTGACTCCGACGAGTCAGCTGTACGACAACCCGGACCCGAGGCCGTTCCGCTGTTCCCGGGATTAGCTGGTTTTTTTAACATTCAAACACTGCACGTTCAGTTCAACGTAGATTACGAGTCTGTGATGAGCGAGCTTAAGCAGGCTCTTGCTCGCCGCCACATCGGTGACTATTACGATCTTACTGACAATTTGAAAACGGTCCTCCATGAGTTTACACACTATTGACAGACGGTGACTACCCCGGCCGGCCATTTTGTCTATCAATTACATATGTTACAAACTGATTTGGTCATAAGAATTCTAAGAATTCTTGCAGGTCGTGGGGTGAAGCCCAAGCTTCCACTTCTAAATTTTATCGATGTCATGGTCGATGCTAGAGACAAGGAACTTATAGCACATTCTTGCGGGTGGCACGCTGCAGAGGCTCTGATGCTTAAGTTGGCCGGAGGGGCAGAGGCGCAACAACTGTATCAATTGCGCCAACCTTGGATAGGGAGCAGGTTTTTTACGTCAGACCTTCTATTCCGGTCAGCAAATGACATGCTTGTGGGATTTTATGGTCTTGGCGCAACGGAAAGCATGTCCATGTTCCCCGGAGCACTCGAAGCCGACGAATGGGAGGCCAAAAGCCACATAAACTTAGTTGACATACTTGAAGGCATGGCACAGGCGTCCGAGCTATGGCGAACTAATTTGACTATGCAGGAAGTCGAGAGGCTTATACAACGTGGACTTCTGAGCCAAAACCCGGTTTATTGGAACTGCTTAGATGTGTTCATTAAATCAGTCCGGCCCTTTTCAGACCCTCAATCTTTCATTGTCAATTTTCTTGCACTCTGTGACCTATCACTGTGCGGCCCACTCCTTGCGGAACACAAGCGAGCCAGGCAGGACTCGTCTGACGCGTTCCCAGTGGCAAGATTTAATCGCCTTTTGCAGGCTTTCAGCGATGCCACACGCCCGGCCACCGGAGTGGACGAAACAAACCGGTTGACAAGGGATTTATGTAGAGCCGCTAAACTAGCGGCACCATCAGAGTATCTCCCTGTTTTTGGCACGACGGCAAGTGACTATTATCAGTTGCAACGACTTGTAACCGAAGATCTACGGGAACATCTCTACATGCGGTCTCAGTACGACAGGACAAAGAGGCCTGGTCTGTTTACTAACTACGACATAGTTTTGTATTTGACTGGCGAAGGTAGGACTTTTTTTACTCCTATTACAAGCCCCCGATTGAAGTCTATAGATCACGTCTGTTCCATCATGAAAACCAAGAATGGCATTCCCAAGCTGTCTCGCGGTGGGGACTCTCGATAACCGCCCGCAAAATCATGCTTACCAAAGGCCTCTCAATACAGGTCCCATATCCATCGCGTTCTTGGAGAAGAGAACTTCTTGAGAAGGTGGTAAAGAAAATTTTCGCGGAGAACTGCGGGATCGGACTGCCGGGGCTGGAATTCATTGGCCCTGATTACGGCTGAACGGGACCCAGGGCCATTCAGTTCTGCCGTAGCAGTCTGGGCGTGAGCGGCGCGGCAGCGATGTAGCGGCTGCATGGAGGCGACCTTCCCGCTTTGTGAGGTCGCCCTGTGTCGTTCGCCGCTCTGCTTGCCGCACTCGCCGAGGTGCCCGACCCGTGCCGTGCTAAGGGCCAGCGCTACAGCATGCGGCATCTGCTGCTGTTCTCGGTCCTCGCCACGCTTGCGGGCGCGACGTCGTACCAGAAGATTGTCGCTTTCATTGCCCTGCAGCGCGAGCGCCTGAACGCCATCTTCGGCGCCTGCTTCTGGCGTGCTCCGGCGGTGAACACGCTACGCCACCTGTTCCTGGCGCTTGGCGGCGACGATCTCGAAGCCGCGTTCCGTTGCCATGCTCGCGACCTGGGCGCACGAAACGCGCTGCGTACGGTCGCGCTCGACGGCAAGACGCTGCGCGGCAGCGTCGAACCAAGAGGTTCGCCGGACTTTGATCATCTGACGGACCGCAAGGCGGTTCACGTGCTCAGCGCCTTCGCCAGCGACGACGCCCTGATCCTGGCGCACCAGGAGTTGGGCGGGGCGCCGGACGAGGTCGCAGCCTTGCCAAAACTGATGGCCGAACTGGGCCTGACCGGCGTGCTGTTCACCGCCGACGCGCTGCATTGCCAAAGGAACGCGTTCGCGCAAGCCGCGGCAACCGGCAATGCCCTGCTGGTCCGCGTCAAGGACAACCAGCCCACCTTGCATGCGGCGCTGGCCGGGCTGTGCACCGAACAACATCCCTTCGACAGCCATGAGACCGTCGATCGCCGCCGCCATGGTCGCCAGGAGCACCGCCGTGTCGAGGTGTTCGACACCGAAGGCCTTCTGGACGCGCCCTGGCAGACCCTGGTCAGCTGCGTCGCCCGGGTGTCGCGCCTGACCTACGTCAAGAACACCCGCACCGGCCTGTGGGCCACACGCGAGGAGGTCGGCTACTACCCGTGCCATGCCCGCCACGGTGCCGAGCTCCTGGGCGGCGCCATCCGCGCGCACTGGGGCATCGAGGACTGCGTCCATTACGTTCGGGATGTGGCCTTGGGCGAGGACGTGAGCCGCATCCGCACCAGGCCCGGAATCATGGCCCGCATTCGCTCCGTCGCCCTCAACGTCCTGCGCGCCAACAGCGTCCAGAACATCAGCCTGGCGCTCTACACCAATGCCGTCAGCTTCTCAGCCACTGACCCTCGGCACGGCGTAATTAGAACTGAATGGCCCTGCGTCAGGCAGAAACTCCACTCAGCGCACCTGTTCAGAAATCTGAGCCAGCTCTGTAAAGACCAACGTTGACGAGCAATGCATCAAACTTGCACCATGTGGTGGTGGCGATAGGGTAGTCGGTCGATAATGAACCGACCGACATTCTCTTTGCCTGTGGACTAACCACGCAGCTATCTGGAAGCTGACATGTTATGGGAGGCGCGGGATGCGGTTAAGGCGTACTCACGCGGCAGGCGGCGCGTTATTTCTCGTACTGCTAGCGGCGAGCGTAGCTGCAATTATCTTCGGGCCCAGCAAAAACTTTTCTGATCTGCATGAAATGTACAGTAAGCTTCTTAAAGAAGATATGATCGATGATACATTTGCCGTCCCGGTTTTTGACGCCGCCTTCGAGGTGGCCTCCGGGACCAGATTGGCGGAAAATGGGATCAACATAAATCGGCAGCCACTGGAAAATTCACTCAACATCTACCTGATCCGCGAACCTGAGCGCCTTCCTCAACTGCGCGCGGTCGCATGCAATTGCTTGGCATTTCCAGCTCGAAACCTCATCGCTTGTGACTCCTCCTTTATCGAGGATCTTGCCTACCTCAGCGATCCCCTCATTTCGCCTATGCAAACAAGTCGCTGAATTCGCTGGCCTGTGACACTGCTGTGGCGAATGCCGCGATGAGCGGCGCGAGCCTGTGTTCTGGCATGTTGGGGATGAGTTCGTAGAGCATGCAGCCTTGCCGGAACAGCGAGTGGCTTCGGGTCTTGCTCGTATTGGACTTGAGCAGCCGGTCCATGCCGAGGCGCTCGCCTGTGGCGCCAAGCAGGGTTAGCAGCGCCATGGCGAAGGCGCTCACCAAAAGCAGCCGGTCGCGCCGGGTAGGTTCACTGACGCGGGCGGCAGACAGTCCCATGCCGAAGCGCAGGTCCTTGGTGTCGCGGAAGCTGGGCTCGATGGTCCAGCGGCGGGCATAGTGGTTGACCAGCACGGCCGCTGTCGCCTCTGGGTCGGAAGCCGCCAGGCACCACGGCTCCTTCATTCCCTTGGCGTGCACGCAAACCACGGCACCGACCTGGCTTCCCTGCGCCGTGACCCGGGCATCGCGGAGCTTGCGCGCGCGTCCGCCCTTGCCCACCCACTCGGCCGCGGGCTTGATTTCACCTGTTGCGTCGGCCACGCGGATGTTGCCGCGGAACCGGATCACGTAACCAAAGCCCAGCGTGCCCAGGAAGGCGAACAGCTTCTGGTCGCCAAAGCCGCGGTCGGCCAGGATCGTCACCCGGCAGCCGGCAGGCAGCGTCTCGGCCAGGCGCACCAAACAGGCGTCCTCGTAGTCGTTGCGCCGGGTCGCGATCTCCTCCTTCCACACAGTCAGCCAAATCAGTGGCGCCGCGCGGCCGTGGCCTGTCACCAGGCTCAGCACCAACGTCGACTGGCCGTCATGGTCGAAGTCGGTCCAGTCCATCGCCACCAGGATGTTCGGCTGCGCACCGACCTGCTGCGGCACCCAGCGCGCAAAGCTGTCCCACACGTCGATGCCGCCGTTGCTCAGCAGACGGTCCACCTGCTTGACCGCGTGCTTGGTCACCAAGCCACGCGCCTGCGCCAGCGCCTGGCCGATCATCGCCACCGCCAGCGACGCGCTCGTCATCACCCCAAGCGTCGCACCCGCCAGCGCATCCACCCGCTTGGCGTGCAGGTCAGGCCCATACAGCCCGCCGATGAAGCCCCGCACCTCTTCCAAACGCTCCGACTTGACCATGCTCCACATCCATCCGCCGCTCCGGCAGTGCTTCTACGGACCCAAGCCAAATCAAGGCTATACTGGAACTACCGAAAATGAGGGGATTGGTGAGTGGTGGCTCCAGAGTTCCGAGATAACGAGTATTCAGTGTATGTTATAAAGTTTAAAGCTGCTTCGGAAAAGCTGGAGGCGAGAGACAGTTATACTTCACGCGGTATGGGAAGCTGAGTAGGAATAGGACTATGGTCCACTGACCTCCGTACGCTCAGTCTAGGTATTCCGGTCTGTCGGTCGGGTGACATCCAGGCCAAGACAAGTACGCCTACTCCGGGCGACGAGCAGCCTGAAGGCTGACCGTTCAGGCGCACAATCCCAGTTTCAAGGGCAGGCAGGCTTCGAGGTTTACCTGCATGGCCCATGATGCAATGATTGCATCATGGGCTGGGATCACCGTTGAATGCCGACCCTGCAACGCTTCGGTGCCGTCAGTCTCCGCACGTACGCCGACGACCATCGACCGCCGCACTTTCATGTCGTCGGGCCGGACTTCCAGGTTCTGGTCCGGATCTCCGACTTGGCAGTGATCGCCGGCGAGGCCCGGCCGGCTCAGATCGCCACGGCAATGGCGTGGGCGGCCGAGCGCAGGAAGGCCTTGGCGCTGAAGTGGGCCGAGCTGAACGAACGAGGATGACCAAGGAGGGTCGCCGTGCCGAAGAGGACACTACCACGCATTGCCGATGTCGCACCGGGCAAGGCGCCCCTGAGCCTGCGGGTGCACTGGCAGCACGGGGGCGAGAGCCTGGTGGACGTATCCGGCCTTGTCGGCGCCTTCCGAGTGTATGCCCCACTCCGCGAGGACCGGGCGCTGTTCCGCCAGGTTCACGTCGGGGAGCATGGGACGGACCTGGCCTGGACCGACGAGATCGACATGGCGGCGGACACGCTGTGGCGTTTGGCGCAGGAGCAGTCTGGGGAAACCCTGACCGCCGCGGCGTTCCGCGCCTGGCGGGAGCGCAAGGCCTACACCCTCGACGGGGCGGCCCGAGCGCTCGGTCTCAGCCGCCGCATGGTCGCCTACTACGAGCAGGGCGAGAAGCCGATCCCGCGCACGGTCGCGCTCGCCACTCGCGCTCTGGAGCTGGCTGACCTGGATTCAGAACAGGCGGCATAGCTGGACCGACCTGGATGTTTCCTGTTTCGTAATCCTACTCGGCTGCTTCATCAGCCTTGAACACCTGAAGCCCGCGGCGTCGCCATCGTGTCTTGAGGTTGGCTGGTCTTTCTTCCTGGCGTTCATTCTCTTGCGCCTGGAGCCGGTTCGCCAGCTCCAGGAAGGCACCGAGCAGTGTTGCGCGGTCATCGTCGGTCAGCTCGACGAGGCCGGCTTTCTGCATGAGGCCGCCGAGTTCGATCAGGTGCCGCGTCCTGTCCCGCCGCTCGCGCACCCAATCGCGGGTGTCGTGTCGGGCGCGTGCGGCATTGAGCCTATTCTGCTGCACGGTCAGGCGCTGGAGCTGCGCCATTGTTGTGCGCAGGTCCTGAAGCAGGATCGCCGGGTGTTTTCTTGCCCCGTTTGCCCCCTTGCTGAAAGAAGGCCTGCCCGCGTTCGGTCCACCTCGCGACCAGGGCTGTTCAACGCTGTCGTCTTGCCGTCACTGAGTCCGCCCTGCAACATCTGATGGGTGAAGTGCGGCGGCTGATCGCAAGGGGGATTTCCGAGCCGGCCATTGTCTGACCTTTGCGGCGGCAACTGGGTCGGAGGGTGCTGTGGCTGTGTTTTCACCGTTGTTGGATGTGCTGGCGGACGTTCCTGATCCGCGCCGGGCGCAGGGACAGCTCTACAAGCTGCCCTATGTGCTGCTGTTCGCCATTCTGGCCATCGTCACCGGCTGCAACTCGTATCGCGGCATCGTCACTTTCATTGCCGTCCACCGCCGCAGATTGAACGCGGCCTTCTCGTTGAACTGGAAGCGGGCGCCCGCGCACACCGCTGTCCGCTACATCCTTTAAGGGCTCGATCCGGCCACGGTGGAGGCGGCCTTCCGCCGCCATGCCGCGCTGCTGCAGGCGGCGAACGAAAAGCCGGGACAGGGCAGCATCGCCTTCGATGGCAAAACGCTGCGCGGCAGTTTTGACAAGTTCAACGACCGTGCCGCGGCGCAGGTGCTGAGCGCGTTTGCCACCGACACCGCGCTGGTGCTCGCTCACATCGACATCGCCGAACGGTCCAACGAGGTCCCGGCGGCGCAGGCGCTGCTGGCCGAACTCGGCGTTGCCCGCGACACCATCGTCACGCTCGACGCGCTGCATTGTCAAAAAAACGAGCGTGTGCGGGCCGCCCGCCTGTGACGGTAGAAACGGGAGGCAGTATAGTTGAGCTGAGGGGAGCGGCCGTGAACTGTTTGGTGGACTTGACCCCGTAAAAAAACGTGGCCCATGGGCTGTTGCGGACTTGCGAATGGTGACGCCTTCGGGCGATCCCGGTTAGGAAATTGATCAACCTCCGCAGCCCAGCCCCTCTGCGTTGTTCTCATGCAGGAGGCCAAACTCATGCCCCAAGCAAAGCGATCCAGCAGACGGGAAGACTTGTCGCCGGTTCATCCGGCTGCGGCGGCCATCGACATCGGCGCGACCATGCACGTGGCCGCTGTGGGGCCAGACCGCGACCAGGAGCCGGTGCGGACGTTCCAGACCTTCACCGACGATCTCCACCGGCTGGCGGACTGGTTCGCCCAGTGCGGGATCAAGTCGATCGTGATGGAAAGCACCGGGGTCTACTGGATCCCGGCTTACGAAATCCTGGAGCAGCGCGGCTTCTCGGTGATGTTGGTCAACGCCCGGGACGCCAAACACGTGCCGGGTCGCAAGACCGACGTCAGCGACGCGCAGTGGCTGCAGCGTCTGCACGAATATGGCCTGTTGCGCCCAAGCTTCCGCCCACAGGCCGAAATGGCCGGGCTACGTGCCTACCTGAGGCAACGCGAGCGGCTGCTGGATTATGCGGCTGCGCATATCCAGCACATGCAGAAGGCGCTGACCCAGATGAACCTGCAGCTGCACCATGTCGTGTCCGACATCACCGGCGCAACCGGCATGCGCATCATCCGGGCGATCGTCGCAGGCGAGCGCGACCCGGCCATCTTGGCTTCGTATCGCGACGTGCGATGCCATGCCTCGGTCGAGACGGTGCGCCAGGCGCTGGTCGGCAACGACCGGGAGGAGCACATCTTCGCTTTGGCCCAAGCGCTCGAGTTGTATGACGTCTACCAAGCCAAGGTCGCCGCCTGCGACGAGCAGATCGAGGCGGTTCTGCAGCGGTTGAAGAGCAGCGCCGCTCCGCCAGCGCAGACCCTGCCCGCCGCCCGACAGAAGGGCCGCCAGCCCAATGGCCTGGCCTTTGACGTGCGCGAGGCACTGCACGCGATCGTTGGCGTGGACCTCACCCAGATCCACGGCCTTGGACCCTACCTCGCCCTCAAGCTGGTCGGCGAGTGCGGAACCAATCTGTCCGCGTGGCCGAGCGCCAAGCACTTCACGTCCTGGCTGGGGCTCGCCCCGCACAACAAGATCTCGGGCGGCAAGGTCTTGTCGTCGAAAACCCGGCGCACCGGCAACCGGGCGGCGTCGCTGTTGCGGCTTGCTGCCGTGACAGTCGGGCGCACCGACACGGCCCTGGGCGCCTTCCATCGCCGCCTGTCTACGCGCGCTGGAAAGTCGAAGGCGATCACGGCCACGGCACGCAAGATCGCCGTGCTGTTCTACAACACGCTCCGTCATGGCATGTCCTACGCCGATCCCGGCGCATCCTACTATGAAGAGCGCTACCGGCAGCGCGTCCTCAGCAACCTGAGACGCCGGGCAAAGTCGATGGGCTTGACCTTGCATCCGACAGCGGAGGACCCGGCCCAGGCTGGTGTTTCTTAGGAACATTTCGCCATCGCAGCAGCGGCCGACATCGCCCTGATCGTCGGGGTCAAGGACAACCAGCCGACCCTGCACCAGCAAGTCCAAGAGGTCTCGACCACCACGACGCCGCTCGGGTGTGCCCGCAGTCACGACAAGGGCCGCAACCGCGACGAACGCCGCACCGTCACCGTTTTCGATCCCGCAAACAAGCTGGCCGGAACCGACTGGCATCCGCACGTGGCCGCCATCATCCGGATCGAGCGCGACGTCTACACCCGCAGCGCCAAGACCGGGCTGCTGCGCCATTCCACTGAAACGGCCTTCTACGTTTCGAACACGCCGGTGACCGCACCCCGCGCCGCCGAGGCCATCCGGGCGCACTGGCGGATCGAGAATACCTCCCACTACAGCCGCGACGTCACCCTGGGGGAGGATCGCTCGCGCATCCGCACCAACCCCGGCGTGTTCGCCCGCCTGCGCAGCTTTGCCTTCAACATCCTCAAGGCCAACCAAACCGACACCCTCAGCCAGGATCGCTACCGTGCCGGCCTCGCAGGCATCAAGGAACTAGTCAAAATGCTCGCTGTCTAACAGCGTTGAACAGCCCTGACCTCGCGACGGCCTCGGGTGTCTTCTTGGACTGCTCGACGGCGGCGAGCAATGCGCCGGCAAGGGCTTCCATGGGCAAGGCGTCGGCGCCGATAACTTGAACGAGTTCGCCGAGCTGGGTCGTCTTCTGGGTTTTGACCTTCTTGGCGCGATCCATGAGGGCCTGGAGTTCGGCGTCGAAATCTCGGGGCTTGCGGGCCATGGCAGGTGCTCCTGGCTTCCGTTGAGGGTGGCGTACGATAGCGGGACTATAATCGCTCTCACAAGCGCCCAGGGCTGATTGCCACATCGCCATTGTTGCGGAATAAATTTGGCATGTGCAGGACTGAGAAGCGAGGTCGTGAGTGATGGCGCTATGGATCAGCGAAGGCGCAGAGGCTTTCCGCGCTGAACAACCGCTCGGGCCTGGAGGCATGGTGCACCTGATGGTGGCGAGTCTGGGTGAGAGCGGCTGGGACTGGCACGTATGGGACGTGGCGGGCCGGGTGCCACAGCGCTATGGGCTGGGCGACACGCTGAACGACGCGATGACGCAGGCCGAGCGCGCGCTGGAGGGCCTGCTGGAGCAGCTGGGCTGGACAGCTTCGTAACCAGGACAAGCAGGATAACCAGAACAAACACCCAGCCCGTCGCACGGGCGCACCCCGTCATTTCTGGCCGTAGCGCAGCGAAGGCAATCAGGAAATGCGCGTTTATAGATCATTGCATGATCTGCGCGGCAGCGGCTAGGCTGAGCTCTGCAAGAGCGTCCCAGCTGCCGGAGCCTGCGCGATGGCGATCTACCACTTCTCCGCTAAGGTGATCGGCCGCTCTGCCGGGCGGAGCGCGGTGGCATCCGCCGCCTACCGCGCAGCCGAGCGGCTGCATGACGACCAGCTCGACCGCGACCATGACTACACGGCCAAGACCGGCGTGGTGCATTCAGAGATCCTGCTGCCGGACGGCGCACCGGTGCGCTGGCTAGACCGGCAAACGTTGTGGAACGAGGTGGAGGCGGGCGAGCGGCGTAAGGACGCGCAGTTGGCGCGCGACATCGAGCTTTCGCTACCGCGCGAGCTGGGGCAGGCGGAGGCGGTCAAGCTGGCGCAGGACTTCGTGCGGGAGCAGTTCGTGTCGCGCGGCATGGTGGCCGACCTGAACGTGCACTGGACGACGGCGGGCGATGGTGAAGCGCAGCCGCACGCGCATGTCATGCTGACCATGCGCGACGTGGTGCGGGGGCCAGAGGGCGAGGCGGCATTCGGCAAAGGTGGTGGCGTGGAATGACCGTGCGCTGCTGTGCGGATGGCGGGAGCGGTGGGCGGAGCTGGCGAACGAGCGGCTGTGCGAGCTGGGGCATGATGTGCGGATCGACCATCGCTCGTATGCCGAGCAGGGGATTGAGCTGGAGCCGCAGCACAAGATCGGCCCGGCGGGAGCACGGCGCGCGGCGCGGGACGAGGACGCGGAGCGGGTGGCGGAGCACCGGGACATCGCGCGGCGCAACGGCGAGCGGATCGCCGCGGACCCCAATGTGGCGCTGGACGCGCTGACGCGGCAGCACTCGACGTTCACGCGGCACGACCTGGCGCGGTTCGTGTCGCGGCACACGGACGGGGCGGAGCAGTTCGCAGAGGTCATGGCGAAGGTAGGGGCGTCGCCGGAGCTGGTGCGCGTGGGGGTGGACGGGCGCGGTCGGGAGCGGCTCAGCACGCGCGGGATGCTGGCGGCGGAGCAACGCATGGAGGGGCACGCGGCGGGGCTCGCCGGGGGCGACGCGCACCGGGTGCTGCACGTGGCGGCGTGGCGGGCGCTGCGGGCGGCGGAGCGGGACGGGCTGGTGCTGGGGGAGGAGCAGCGGGACGCCTATCGTCATGTCACGTCAGGTCCGGACCTGGCGGCGGTGGTGGGCTACGCCGGCACCGGCAAGAGCGCGATGCTGGGGGTGGCGCGGCGGGCGTGGGAGGCGGAGGGCTACCGGGTGCGGGGGGCGGCGCTGTCCGGCATCGCGGCCGAGGGCCTGGAGGCCGGGAGCGGGATCGAGAGCCGGACGCTGGCGAGCCTCGAGTACGGCTGGACGGCGGGGCGGGATGCGCTGACGGCCAAGGACGTGCTGGTGGTGGACGAGGCGGGGATGGTGGGGTCGCGGCAGATGGAGCGGGTGCTTGGCGCGGCTGCTGCGGCTGGGGCCAAGGTGGTGCTGGTGGGGGACCCGGAGCAGTTGCAGGCCATCGAGGCGGGTGCGGCGTTCCGGGCGGTGGCGGAGCGGCACGGGGCGGTGGAGATCAGCCAGGTGCGGCGGCAGCGCGAGGAGTGGCAGCGGGAGGCGACGCGGGCGCTGGCCACCGGGCGCACGGGAGCGGCGCTGGGGCGCTACGAGGCGGCCGGAATGGTGCAGGGCCATGCCACGCAGGAGGCGGCGCGTGCGGCGCTGGTGGCGGGGTGGGACGCGGAGCGCCAGGAGAGTCCACAGCAGAGCCGGGTGATGCTGGCCTACACGCGGGCGGACGTGGCGGAGCTGAACCGTCTGGCGCGGGAGCGGCTGCGGGCGGCGGGGGCGCTGGGGGCGGAGCACCTGATTGCGACGGAGCGGGGCGAGCGGGCGTTCGCGGCCGGGGACCGGCTGATGTTCCTGCGCAACGAGCGGGGCTTGGGCGCCGGGCCGGGGCGGGGCGGGGTCGCGGTGAAGAACGGCAGCTTGGGCACCGTGCTGGCGGTGGAGGGCGCGGGCGAGCGGCTGAGGGTGCGGCTGGACGGGCCAGGGGGGACGGGCACCGCGCGCGAGGTGGCGTTCCCGGTGCGGGCGTATGGGCACGTGGAGCACGGGTATGCGGTGACGGTGCACAAGGCGCAGGGAGTGACGGTGGACCGGGCGCACGTGCTGGCGTCCGGGCACATGGACCGGCACGCGGCGTATGTGGCGCTGACGCGGCACCGGGAGGGTGTGGCGCTGCACTGGTCGGTGGAGGCGCTGGGCAGCCGGGAGGGGCTGAGCCGGACGCTGGGCCGCGAGCGGGCCAAGGACACCAGCCTGGACTACGGCATGGGCCAGGAGCCGGGGGCGGGCGAGGGCGTGGCGTGGCGCTACGCCGAGCGGCGGGGGCTGGACCCGCTGCGGCCGGAGAGCGCCATCGTGGTGCCGGAGCGGCCGGCAGAGGTGCCGGCGCCGCGGCGGGGGCGGTTCGCGGGCCTGCGGCTGGGGGACGTGTCGCGCACGGCGGGGGCGGAGCGGCTGCGGCAGGCCAAGGCGGCGGGGCAGGCGCTGGAGGCGGAGGCGGGCCGGGCGCAGCGGGCAGAGCCGCCAGCGCCGGTGCCGGCACCGCGGCGGCCGGCGGTTGCGCCGGAGGCGGCGCTGCCACGGGCGGTGAGTCGGTTCGCGGCGGCGTGGTCGGACGCGCAGCGGATGGCGGAGCAGGAGCTGCCGGTGCTGCCGCACCAGCGCGCGGCGCTGCTGGCGGGGCAGCAGGCGGTGGAGGCGGCGCGGCCGGGGTTCACGCAGGACCTGGCCGAGGCGCTGCGGGGGTGGCCCGGGAGCGCGGCGGAGGCGGGGCGGCTGTCCGGGCAGCGGGCGCGGGCGGCGCTGATCAAAGCGGCGGAGCGGGTGCAGGAGGAGCGGCTGGCGCTGGAGGGGCGGGTGCGTGAGGCGGTGCGGGGCTGGGACCGGCTGGAGCGGGCGCACGACCAAGCTGTGCGGGTGCGCGACTGGGACGCGGCGCGGGCGGCGACGGGCCGGCTGGAGGCGCATGCGCGCGAGTTGAAGCGGGATGCAGCGCTGGAGGGGGTGCTGCGGACACGTAGGGAGGAGTTTGGGGTGGCAGAGGGCTCGCGGCTGGCGCGGGTGGTGCAGGCGCCCTCGCAGCGGCCGAGCCAGGGCCTGAGCATGGGGATGTAGGGCAATGGACGGCGGCAGGCCCGGCGTGCGGCCGGAAGAGGACGCGGACCCGGCGGTGGCGGCGTTCAGCGGCCTGCAGGGCGAGGTGGCCGAGGTGGTGGCGGCGCTCGGCGGCTTGCGGGCGGAGGTGTCGGGGCTGGGCCGGCGCCTGGAGCGGCTGGACGGGGTGGTGCGGCAGGGAGCTGGTGTCGAGGCCGCGGGAGCGCCGGACTACAGCCCGACGCTGGGGGCGATGGCGCAGGAGCTGAGCGGGATCGGCGAGCGGCTGGCGGCGGTGGAGGGCAAGCCGGCGTTGGGGCTGACGCCGGCCGGGTTCGAGGCGGAGCTGGCGCGGGCGGTGCGGGGCGCGGCGGCGGCGACCGGCACCGAGCTGCGGGATGCGACGCGGGGGGCCAGGACGGCGGCAGGCGATCTGGAGAAGTTGGTCGGCCGGGTGCACGCGCGGCGGGAGCAGCGGCACTGGGTGGGCGTGGCCGGGATGGTCGGGGCCATGGCGGGAGTGCTGCTGTGGATCGTGGCGGCGGGTGCGCTGCCGCGGGGCGCGGGGCATTGGCTGGCAGCGCTGCTGGTGGGGGGCAGCCGCTGGGAGGCCGGGGCTGCGCTGATGCGGACGGCCGACCCGGAGACGTGGGGGCGGCTGGTGCGGCTAAGCCGGGCGTGCGGCGATAGCTCGACCGAGCTGTGCGAGGCGGCGATGGCAGTGCGAACCATGCCGCCGGGGACGCCGGCTCAGCCTACCCAGCCCGGGCCGGAGGGGGCGAAGGCGGCACAGCCGGTTCGGCCTGCGGCACCTCCGACGCCTGGCAAGGCCCAGCGGTGACCGCCGGCCATATGCTTGGCTCTAGCACTACCTGGGCACTTTGTAATCAGGCGGTGGCTGGAAGCGGTGCTGGCAG
>CAXTCN010000110.1:0-14141 GCA_964242575.1 uncultured Acetobacteraceae bacterium
CGGCGGCGGCGCTAGCGGTGATGCCGAACTGCGGCCACACGATCAACCTTGAAGATCCGGACGAGTTCAACCGCCTGGTCGGCGCATTCCTCACCCAGGTTGACGGCGGCCGATGGCCGGCGCGCGACCCACGGGCGCTGACGCCGTCGATCACTGGGATCACGTGGGACCGGGGCGTCGCATCACGCGCCCGTCACCACGCTACACCACGGAGCTTGGACGATAGAACGGCTGGTGCTGCGCCGGGTCGAAGTAGCCGGCATAGAACTCGCGGACATGCGGCATGAGCGCCCGGGACAGCTGACGCCGCTCCACCTCGTCGTCCGCCAGCGCGCGTGCCAGGTCATCGTGCAGGGAGCGTAGCGCGCCTTCCTGGTCTACCCGGGTGAAACGGCCATCCTGGTAGATCACCTCGCCCCCGCACATCACGCTGCGCACGCCGCCCGTTTTCGCACGCTGGATCAGCGCGTCAAGCACTGGGATTTCGTGGTCCAGATAGGGGTAGCTCATCTGCTGCCAATCCAGCAGCACCAGGTCGGCGGCCCGGCCAACTTCCAGCGTGCCAAGCTGGTCACCATAGGCTGTGGTGCGCGCGCCGCCCACGGTCGCCATGCGGAAGACCTGGGCCGTGGTCGGGACATCGTTGTCCATGCCCGGCGTGCGGTGCGCCCGCAGCACCAGGCGCATCTCCTGCAGCATGTCGCGGTCGTCGTTGATGCCGGCCTCGTCCAAGCCGATGCCGACATTCACGCCGCACGCCTCGAACCGGTTGAGTGCGGCGACGCCCGAGCGCAGGCGGAAGTTGCTGCTGCAGTTGTGGCAGATGCAAGTGCCCGTCTCGGCGACGCGTGCGATGTCCTTGTCGTTCAGCCAAACGCCGTGGCCGAGCGTCATGCGGGGGTTCATCATGCCGAAGCGGTCCAGGTACTCGACGGCCGTGCCGCCGCCGCGCCGGCGGGCATATTCCTTTTGGTAGGCGGTTTCGACCAGGTGCATGTGCATTGGCACGTCGAACCGCTCCGACGCCTCCGCCAAAGCGGTCAGCGCCGCATCGGAGCACCAGTGCAGGTTCGCGGGCGCTAGTTGGATGCGTACCCGCTCCTTGCCGGCATGTTGGCTGTGCATGCTGTGGAACAGGTCCATGCAGCCCTCCAGGCCCACCTGGAACCGGTCGAACCAGCGCTGCATCGGCCCGCGCAGCTCGGGCGGCAGGGAGGTGATGAAGGCCGCGTCGTCCTGGTAGATCAGCCGGTTCTGGTCCCGCACCGCATAGCAGTACGACACCCGCATGCCGACGTCCTCATAGGCGCGGATCACCTCGTTGGCGGTTGCCTGCACCTCGGCCTGGGTTCCCGGCAGCCAGCCGTGGATGTGCTGCACGGTTGTGATGCCCGACCCGATCATCTCAAAGGCCGAGTACAGCGTGTCGAGGTAGTAATTCAGGTTGCGCGAGACCATCCGCGTAATGAACCAAAGCTCCAGCGGCATGTCGGGCGAGCCAAGCTGCAGCGGCGTGAGGCCGACGTGGTGGTGGCCGTTGACGAATCCGGGGACCAGGATTTCCTGGCCGGTCCCGACTACGGGCGTTGTCGGGTAGCGGCGGCTCAGCTCGTCGTATGTGCCGACCGCGGCAATCACTCCGTCCTCCTGCAGCACCGCTCCGTCGGCTATCTCCTCTGCCTCGTGGCGGCTCGTGGTGCGGGCGATCATGGTTCGGCTGCGGACCAGCGTGGATGCCAAAACGGTTTCCTTTGATGGGACGTGGCGGGAGGTTCAGGCGGGGTTGAACACGGCCTCCTGCTCGGCGAACGCACGGTCCACCTCGTCCCGCAGCAGCGCTGTCAGCTCCTGCCGGAGGCGGGAGAACTCGGGGCTGAACTGGTCGCGCGGGCGGGGCAGGTTGATAGGAACCACGGTCTTGATCCGGCCAGGGCGCGAGGTGAACACCACTACACGGTCCGCCAACGCAACCGCTTCGTCAATTCCATGGGTCACGAACAGCACCGAGGCGTCCGAGGTGCGCCAGACGTCGAGCAGGAAATCCTGCATCTTGGCGCGCGTTTGAACATCGAGCGCCGCGAACGGTTCGTCCATCAGCAGGACCTTGGGCCGCATCGCCAGGGCCCGGGCGACTGCGACGCGCTGCCGCATGCCGCCCGACAGCTCGTCGGGGCGCTTGTCCATGGCCTCGGCTAGGCCGACGCGGGCCAATGCCTGCCGCGCCGCCTGGCGCCTGGCCTCCAGACGGTCACCACGGATCGACAGGCCGAACGAAACGTTCTGCCAAACGGACAGCCACGGAAACAACGAGGTTTCCTGGAAGATCAGGCTGCGGTCGGGCGACGGCGCCGCAACCGGGTCGCCGAACGACCACAAGCCACCGCCCGTCGCCTCCTCCAGCCCGGCCACAAGATAAAGCAGCGTGCTCTTGCCGCAGCCGGACGGTCCCAGCAGGACGATGAACTCGCCCGGCGTCACGTCCAGGTCGATGCCGCGCAACGCCTCGTGCGCACGGGTGGTGCCCTCTGCCCATGTCTTGCCGACGCCCCTGCACACGACGGCGTTGCGGGCGGAGAATGGGGCGGGACGGTTAGACGCCACGCAGCGCGTCCTGTCCTGAAGGCACCCAATACAGCACCCGTGCCTGCACCAGGCGCAGCGCGTAATCGAATAGGAAACCCAGGATGCCGATCACCGCGATGGTGAAGAAGACGAGCGATGGGTTGAACGTGTTCCGCGCCAGCATGATGACTTGGCCGAGCCCGTATCCCACGCCGGTGCTCTCGGCAATCAGCACCACCATCCAGGCGGCGAACAGGTTCATCCGCAGCACCACCAACATACCCGGCAGGATGGCCGGGACGATCACCCGCGCATAGATCTGCCGCTTCGACGCCCCCACGGTTCGAGCCACGTTGATGAGGTTGCGGTTCACGCCGTCGATCGCGCTCACGGTCGAGAGCACCATGTGGAACAGCAGCGCGATGACCACCATGAACACGGCCGGGCGGTTGCCGATGCCGAACAGGAATATTGCCACCGGCAGCCAGGCTATGGGCGAGACGGGCGCGAGCAAGGTAATGGTCGGCAACGTCAGGCGCTCGAACAGCCGGAAGTAACGGATGCAAACCCCGAGGCTGACCGACAGCACAGACGCAATAACCAGGCCCGCCAGGACCCTGCCGGTGGTTGATGCGGCCGTGAAGAACACCGCCGCCGCCGGGGACGGGCCGGCGTCCATGCCGACGCCGACCTGCCAGCGGGTGACGGTGTTGAAGAACTTAGCTTGGTCGGCGATGTTGCCCATGAACACGTGCGGCGGCGGCAGGAGCCTTGGGTCGGCCCAACCGAGCGCCCAGCACAGCTCCCAGATGCCGGCGAACAGGCCAACCGACAATAAGGACCAGCCAATCTGCCGCACCCATGCCATGACGGCCGAGGCGGCCGGCGATGCCTGTACGGCAGCCGGCGCACGCACTGCAACTCCGCTCATTGCCATGCGCCTATGCCGACTTATGCTTCAACTTGCTATAGAGCTCGGGACTCTCAGCTATCGCCTGCTCCAGCAAGGTCCAGTCAATCGCGTCACGGCCGGGTTTCTTTTTGATGTAACCCATCTCCATCATCGTATCGACACGATCCAGGATGAACTGCGTCTGGCTACGCGCGTCAACAACCGACGGCTGCTTGCCCATCGCGACCTGCGCGTTCTCCATGCTGGTCTTGTAGTAGCGGCCAACCAGTTGGTCCAAGGCGGCCTGTGGCTGCGTCTCCGCCATAAGCTGGGCCCGCATCATGCCCTTGATCAGCGCTTTGATCCCGGCGGGGTTCTGCTTGATCAGGTCGGACCGCACTGCAAGCACGCAGTCGGTGTAACCCTTGCCGTAGATGTCGATCCCATCCGACAGCTTCACGGATCCCTTCACGTCGTTCAGCAGCGCGCTGCCGTAGGGTTCGATGGTGCAAATCATGTCCAGCGCCCCGGCCCGGAAAGCCTCCACCGCCTCTGGCGTGTTGCCCATGTAGCGGACGGTGATATCCTTGAACGCCACGTTGTTGCGCTTGAACCAGTCATAGGGCAGCACCTCCAGCGTATCGAGCTGGAAGGTCCCGAGCGTCTTGCCCTTGAGCTTCGCCGGCGTGTCGAGGCCGGGCTGCGCGAGCAGCACGCAGCCCTCGATGCCGCCGCCAGCCACGATCTTGACCGGCGCGCCCGCGTCGAACAGGGCTACGAAGCTGGTGTAGGGCATCAGGCCCGCATCCACGAGGCCGGCGCCCAGGAACGTCACCTGCTCCGCGAATGTCGGCGTGGGCACGAAATCCAGGATCAACCCGTCTTCCTTCGCCATCTGTAGGGCGTTTGCCAGGTAGAAGTTCAGGTTGCAGAAACCGCCGCCGAACGTTGACCTGATGTGGCTCTCGGCGGCATGCGCTGGGCCATGTCCGGCCATCAGGGTCAAAGCAGCGGCACCGCTCGCCTTCAGCATGCTGCGTCGTGGAAGACCAGTGGGAGCCGCGTTCGGACTCAAGCGCACGCACATGACAACCTCCTGCGGTGACCTCCACCCTCAGTGTGCATTCATCGTGCCACCCCACCGAACTGCTCCTGATCAGGGCAAGAACGCCTGCGTGTGACGTAAGGTGCCGAGGAGCTGCTCAATGAACGACCCCAGCGCAAGCACCTGCTCATCCATTAGGCACGATCCGACCACCTGCAAACCCACTGGCAACCCGTGCTGCCCGCAACCGCATGGAAGGGTCAGGGCTGGCACCCGTGCGTGGTTGAACAGGGGCGTGAAGGCGGCGTGGCCCCGGTGCCGGGCAGGCGCACCGCCAATCTGCTCCGGGTTCAACTGGCCCAGCGGCCAAGCCACGCAGGCGAGCGTCGGGCACAGCAGGATGTCCCAATCCTCAAAGAACCGCGCCATGACCCCCGCCATGCCGAAGCTGGATGCCATGGCCGCGGCAAGTTCAGGGCCGCTGCGGCGCAGCCCCCGCTCGATCTGCCAGCCGACGTGGGGGTCGAACTGGGCGGGGTCAGCCTGCCATAGACGGCCATACTGGGCCGCGAGACCGCAGTCCTCGATAGCTAGGATGTCCTCCTCGCTGGTGCCGTGCGCCCAGGGCGGGTCGGCGCGGCTGATGTGCAGGCCAGCATCGGCGAGGGTTGAGATCGCCGCATCCACGGCAACCTGCACGTCGGCATCCAGCGGCAGGTCCAGGCCAAGTTGCGGGCTGTAGGCCACGCGCAGCTCGCCCGGCAGCCGGGGCTGGCAGGGCGGCAAATCCAGCGACAGCACATCCAGCCTGTGCGACCCGGCGATCGCCCGGAACAGCAGGCGCACGTCTGCCACGGTCCGGCCCATGGGCGAGGTGGCGGCAATTCCCGGCAGGGTCGACGGAAAGCCCCATGGGTCGGCCACCACGCCGCTGCTTGGCTTGAATCCAACCACGCCGACATGCGCCGGCGGCCTCCGGCATGACCCGCCGCCGTCGCCGCCCAGCGCTGCGGGCGCCATGCCAGCCGCCAGCGCCGCCGCGCACCCGCCCGAGGAGCCGCCCGGCGTACGCGTGGGGTCCACGGGGTTGCGGGTCTCGCCATAGAGGCGGTTGTCCGTGACCTCCTTGGCGCCCAGCTCCGGCATGTTGCCGATGCCGATCACCACGGCGCCCGCCGCACGCATGCGCGCCACCGGCAGGGCGTCCCGCTCCGGCCGGAACTCGCGGAACAACGGCGATCCTTGGGTGATCCGCCGCCCCGCGACCCAAATCGAGTCTTTCACCACCACGGGCACCCCCGCGAGAGAGAGCCGTTCCCCGTTGGCGACCCGGCGCAGGACGTCGCGGGCCTCGGCGCGCGGCGGCGCTTCGTCATGGTCCACAATCGCGTTCACAACCGGGTTGCGCCGCGTCACCTGGGTAAGGAAGGCGTCAATGACATCTACAGGGTCCAGCACGCCTGCATTCACCCCGTGCGCGATGCGGGCACTGTCCAGCGTCGTGGGGTCAACCGGCGTTGCTGTCATGAGACCCGGCTCATATCAGCGCGTGAGAGGGTGTGCGAGAAGGTCCGTTCTCAAGCCGGGCGTAAGTTGGTTCCGTGACGGCGGATGGCACAGGACCATGCAGAGGAAGCTGTGCGACACAGACCTGAGCGACGCGGCTTGGGTCATCGTCGAGCCTCTGTTGCCGGCTGCCAAGCCTGGCGGTCGGCCGTGCACGACCGACCTGCGCGCCGTGCTCAATGCGATCTTCTACCTGCTGCGGACAGGGTGCCAGTGGAGGCTGCTGCCACGCGAGTATCCGCCGTGGAGCACCGTCCACCACTACTTTCGGGCCTGGAAGAACACAGGTGCCTGGGTGCCCATGCACCGCGCAGTGTACGCCCGGACACGCATCGCCGCTGGCCGGGCGCCCTGCCCCTCGCTGGTGATTATGCACGGGCAATCGGTGAAGACGACCGGACGCTGCGGGGTGCGCGGCTTCGACGGCCACAGGCTGATTAAAGAGAGGATGCGGCACATCCTCGTGGACACGCTCGGGCTGCCGATCGCGAGCCGGGCCCAGCCGGCCGGCTGGGCTGTGACGGGCAGCCTTGGGCCAACCCCATCTCAGGCGGCGAACGCCTCTCGGTGCCGCCGGACGTAGGCCAGGTTCGGCCAGAGCCGCTCGTCCTTGGGCAGGTGGATGCGCGCGAGCTGCCCCTGAAACAGCGTGCGCAGCTCGGCCGGCACCTTGTTGTGCGACACCAACAGGCCGAGTTCGTCCGTGAGCGAGATCAGGTGGCGGTCGAACAGCCAGTGCGCCGTCGAGGACAGCGCCAAGCCGTTCTGCACCGTGTCGGGACCGCCGTCCTGCACGGGCCAGATGTGGGCCGCCTGCGCCTCCGCCTTGCCGCCGCCGTTCACGATCCGCAGGCGCGTGACGGCGCAGGTGCTGTCGTAGGCCTCGCAGATCCGCTGGCGGAAGCTCGCGTCGCGCACCTTGCGGTTCGTCAGCAGCTGCACGATCCGGTGCTCCTGCTCCTCGGCCGGCGCATCGAGCAGCACGCGCGTGTCCGCGTCGGCATGAGCCGGGTCGAGGCCGAGCCGAGGGGCGTTCCCGGGAAACAGCGTGGCATTCAGCCCCATCCGCACGATGGCCGCGAAGTCCGCGTCGGGGATGGCGCGGACCGACCGGCCTTGCAGCTTGGTGCCAATGGCAGACGGGTTCCGGACGGCACGCAGCGTGGCCTCGTAGTAGATCCCGCCATGACTGAGCGGCACGGGCGTGTCGAACGGCAGGAAGCTGTCGATCCTGGCGTAATGGTGGTTGGCGCGTTCAGGGTCGGGGTTGATACGCGCGACCCGGGCCGCCGCCACATAGCAGCCCCGCCCACCGCCGGTCTTGGGCTCGCGGTAGACGATCCAGTCTCCAATGAGCGTCTTCGCCGTCGAGAGGTAGCGACGCGGGAAATGGTAACGCTGGACGATGTCGTCGTCGTAGACGGATCCGGCCTTGGTTTCGAGGACGCCCTTGCTCATTACCAGCAGATTACAGGAGCATGGCGCCAAGACCAGCCTGGGCGCTCGCCAGCGGCAATGAACCGGCTATGCTCGGTCCAGCATGAACGGCTTACCCGATCCGGTCGCCTGGTATGACGCGCACGCCCCAGCGCAGGCCGCGGCCTACGAGAGGGCCGACCCGGGGCGCCTGCATGGCTGGTTCGCCGACCTGCTGCCGTCTGCCCCGGCGTTGGTGCTCGACGTGGGCGCGGGCAGCGGGCGCGACGCCGCCTGGCTGGCCCGGCTCGGCCACGACGTCATGGCCGTCGAACCCTCGGCCGGCATGCGCGCCGAGGCTGCCCGGCTCCGTCCCGGCACGGCCGTGCGCTGGGTCGCCGACAGCCTGCCCGGGCTTCCGGCGACGCACCGGCTCGGCCTCGCATTCGACCTGATCCTGCTCAGCGGCGTGTGGCAGCACGTGCCGCCGTCCGAGCGCGCCCGGGCCGTGCGCAAGCTGCTTGGCCTGCTGCGCCCCGGCGGCCTGCTCGCGATCACCGTGCGCCAGGGCCCGGCTGAGCCGGAGCGCGCGATGCATCCGGCGTCGCTGACCGAGTTGGAGCGGCTGGCACGCGATCACGGGGCTCTGGTCGCGCGCACGGCCGGGATGGCGGACGAGATGGGCCGCCCGGAGGTGGGCTGGACCGGCGTGGCGCTCCGTTTGCCCGATGACGGTACGGGTGCGCTGCCGCTGCTGCGCCATGTCATCCTGAACGACCAGAAGAGTTCGACCTACAAGCTTGGGCTGCTGCGGGCATTGTGCCGGGCCGCCGACGGGCAGGCCGGCCTGGCGGGGGACCGCGGCGAGGACGCGGTCGCGCTGCCGCTCGGGCTGGTCGCGCTTAATTGGCTGCGGCTCTACCTGCCCCTTGTCGCGGCCAGGTTGCCGCAGGGTCCGCGCAACGCCGGCCCGGACGGGCTCGGCTTCGCGGGTGCGGGCTTCCGGGCGTTGCTGACGGGCCTGGTTCCTCGTCTGGACCTGCGGGTGGGCGCACGCTTCACGGGCGAGACAGCCCAGGCCGTGCCGACCGCGCTGCAGGAGGCAGCCGACCTGATCGCGCGCATGCCGGCCAGGTATATGACTTACCCGAACGGCGGCCCGGTGCTGCCGACCGCGCGGCGCCTCGCGCCGCCCATGGGAGACGCTGTCGTGCTCGACGCCGAGTTCCTCGCCGGCTTCGGCCGCCTCGACGTGCCGCGCGAGCTGTGGCAAGCGCTGGGCCGTTTCGCCGTCTGGATTGAGCCGGCGCTGGTGGCCGAGTGGCGCCGCCTCATGCGCGCCTACGCCGCCAGCCAGGACCGCGTGCTGGACGAGGGAGCACTCGGCGTTGCCATGACCTGGTCCGAGCCGTCGCGCGGCGTCGCCCTGCCGCGCGAGCGGGCCCTGCACATGATCGAGGCTGGCCCTGCCCTGCACTGCGTCTGGAGTGGACGCAGGCTGGATGCGGCAAGCCTGGACATCGACCACTGCCTGCCGTGGTCGGCGTGGCCGTGCGGAGACCTTTGGAACCTGCTGCCGGCGCACCGCACGGTGAACCAGCGCGAGAAGCGCGACCGCCTGCCCGCGGACGGGCTGCTGCGGGCGGCTGGCGCCCCGATCCAGGACTGGTGGCGGCGGGCCTACCTGGAGGAGGTTGGCCCTGCCCTGCCCCGGCGCTTTGTGGATGAGGCACGCGCCAGCTTGCCAGGCCTGGCCGGCGACGCCGTGCCGCCGCCCGGGGAGGTGTTCGCCGCGCTGCGGGTGCAGCGTCTGCGGCTGCGCCACGACCAGCAAGTGCCGGAATGGACCGGCTGACGACCGCCGCTCCGTTCGGGTTGGGAGAGCACGCGGCCAAGCGGGCGTTGTGGGACGCGTTCTGCCTCGCGCACGACATCGCGCAGGCGAGCGTGCCCCTGCTGGACACCGACGCCGAGGGCCAGGTCGAGGTGGTCGGCTACGGTCGCGACCAGAGGTCCATGCTGCGCCGCTCGCCCGCGATGGAGTCGTCGCTGGCCGGCACTGTCGAGCAGGTGCTCGGGGCGCCGGCAGGAAGCGCCCAAGGCGTGCTCTACATCATGTTGCGCTTGGACGAGACTGGCCGTGTCGTGCCGCTCTACATTGGCCGGGCCGGCCGATACGGGCGCACGGGTGAGATCTCGGCCAACCTGGCTTCCATTCGCGCCAACTCGGGCAAGTTCGCGCGCTGGGGCTACAACTATGCCTACCACCTGGGCGACCTCAGCGCAGCGGTGCTGCCCGGGCACCTGCCCAGCGCTGTGTCTCCCAAGTATCGGCGCTGGGCGCGGTGCCTGTTCGAGGCGGCGCCGTCGCCCGCACCACGCCTGCGCGTGCCCGTGCGCTTTTGGTGCACGGCGTGGGGGCCGCACTCGCCCGGCATCTGGCCGGAGTTCGGCAGCTGCACGCTCGCCTTCATGGAATACCTGCTGATCGGCGTCGCGGCGTTGCTGTTCCCGGCCGACCTGCTGAACGAGGAAGGCGTGAGCCGCCCTGCCGCGGTCCGGTCGGACACCGACACCTGATGCCGCTGCTCTATCATTGGCGCGGTGACAACCACCGTCATGATCTCGACTACGGCGTCGGTTATCACCTGAACCAGGCCAACCCGTTGCTGCACGCGGTCGAACTCGGCGACAGCGTGTGGGCCTTCACGCGCGCGCCGGGCGGCGCCTACGCCCTCGCGGCCGAGCTCGTCGTCTCGGCCCGGACGCGCAACTCGCCGAGCTACCGGTATGGTCCATACCGGATCTGGGGCGATCTCCGACGCTCACGCTATTTCGCCGTAGGCGGTCAGCTTGATGTAACGCCGCTGGTCCGCTCGCTCCATGTCACGGCCAAGGGTGACGTTCTCGGGCGCGCGTTCCAGGGCCACGCCGCCGTGCGGCGGATCACGGAGGGCGACCACGCCGTGCTGGCCGCTTACGCCCGGCCGCTTGCCCTGGAGCCGCGGGCGCGCTTGTTGCCGGAGGAGCGGCTGGAGGCGCTGCTCGTCTCCGGTGACGAGGCCTCGGTCACGCGGCTGCTGTGGGATGAGCCGTCGGGTGTCGCCGAGGAACGGCGCCGCTACCTCGTCGCCCAGGCGTCCGTGGCAACCCGCGACCGCAGGCTCACGGCCGAGTTACGCGACCTCTATGCGGGCGCCTGCCAGCTTTGCGGCTGGGCGCCGCGGCGGAGCTACGGGACGGACCTGTGCGAGGCGCACCATGTGCGCTGGCTGAGCCGGGGCGGCGGGGACGATCTGGCCAACCTGGTTCTGGTCTGCCCCAACCACCACCGGGCCATCCACCGCCTGGACGCACCCTTCGACCACGGGTCCGGCGGCTTCGTGTTCGGGACGGGCACGCAGCGCCTGTATACCTTGCAGCACGAGTTGCTGGCCTGAACATCCTCATGCCCGCCGTTGCATCGGTCTACAGCAGCCTTGGCATCCCTGTCCGCAACGGAGGCGACAGTCCTGCCGGCGACTCACAACGACGGGTCTGCCGAGGCGCTTGCCGCCAGCGGCTACCAACCCTATTGTGACCACAATGGTCACAGGTGGTCCGATGCATGAGATCCAGCTCCGCGAGGCCAAGGCGACGCTCTCGGCGGTGATCGACAACGCCCGGCAGGGCGAGCCCTCGATCATCACCCGGCACGGCAAGCGAGCCGCCGTGGTGCTCAGCTTCGAGGAGTGGGAGCGGCTGTCCCGCGTGCCGTCGTTCGGGCGCCTGCTCGTGGCCGCCCCGCTCGAGGACGACGACCTCCCCGCCAGGAACGCGAGCCCGGTGCGCGAGGCGGACCTCTGAGGCGTGTACCTGGTCGACACCAACGTCCTCTCAGCCGGTGCGCCCACCAAGGCCAAGCCGGCGCCTGACCTGGCCGGTTGGATGGAGCGGAACAGCGAGCGCCTCTACCTCTCGGTGATCACCGTCGCCGAGGTGGAGGACGGGATCGCCAAGGCTCGACGAGAGGGAGCACTGCAGAAAGCCGGGCGGTTGGCAGAGTGGCTTGAGACGCTGCTGCATCTCTACAGCGCCCGCATCCTGTCCCTGGACGTCGCTGTGGCCCGGCTGCTGGGAGCGCTGTCGGATCAGGCCCGAGCGGCGGGCCAGGCGCCCGGCTTGGCTGACCTGGCGATCGCGGCCACGGCTCAGTTGCGAGGCTACACCGTCCTGACCCGGAACCTGCGGCACTTCCGCATGCTGGCCGTCCCGTCCCATGATCCGTTCGAAAGCTTGCCAGCGGACACTGCGGGATGACCGACGCTGCCAGAACCGACGGGTCTATGACCGTTGAACGTTGGTGCATTCGTTCCTGATCGCTCCAGATCAAGCGGCCGAAGCTGCACGAGGTCGTACTGGTCAACGATGGCGTCACGCCACGCGCCTTCGTCACCGCGCTGCTGCGGGCAGAGTTCCAGCTGAGCGAGAAGCAGGCCCGGCACACAACAATGACGGCGTGCCGGTGCGCTTGTGTCCTACTGCCGTGTCAGTGACACTTCAAAGCGGCGGCGGCACGCCGCATCTTGGGGGAACCACGTCATGCCTCTTCGGCGCCATCTGCTTGCCGCCTGCCTGCTGCTCGGCGGCGCCGCTCCAGCGCTGGCGCAGGCGCCGCACTGGGCCACGAGCTGGGCCGCCTCGGCGCAGGGACCCTACCCCGTCGGCAACCCGTCGGCGCAGCCGGACCAGCGCTTCGCGTTCCCCTCCGCCGAGACCGGCGCGTCGGACCAGACCTTCCGCCTCATGGTCCGCCCCAGCCTGTGGGGCCAGCAGGCGCGGCTGCGGCTCTCCAACGCGCTGGGCGCCCGGCCGGTGCGCTTCGACGGGGTGTTCGTCGGCCTGCAGCGCTCCGGCTCGGTGGTGGAACCCGGCAGCAACCAGCCAGTGTCGTTCGGCGGCAGCGCGTCCGTCACGGTGGCCCCGGGCCAGTCCGCCTGGAGCGACCCGGTGACGCTGCCGTTCGTGCGCGGCCCAGCCGACCCCGGCCTGCAGGGCCGCCGGCTCGCGGTCAGCTTCCACGTGGCCGGCGAGAGCGGCCCCATGACGTGGCACGCCAAGGCGCTGACCACCTCCTACCTCACGTCGCCGGGAGCGGGCGCCAAGGGCCATTCGGACGGCGTGCTCGACTTCCCGTTCAGCACGGCGTCGTGGTTCTTCCTCGACGCCGTGGACATGACGGCGCCCGAGGGCGCCAGGGTCATCGTCGCGCTGGGCGACTCCGTCACCGACGGCACCGCCACCACGATGAACGGCGACGACCGCTGGCCCGACGTGCTGCTGCAGCGCCTGCACGCCCAGGGCGCGACCCAGGTGGCCGTGGTGAACCAGGGCATCGGCGGCAACCAGGTGATCGGCCCGGCCAGCTATTCGCCGCAGGCGCCGGTCCCAGGCGGCCCCTCGGCGCTGGACCGGCTGGAGCGCGACGTGCTCGGCCTGTCCGGCGTGACGGCGGTGATCTGGCTGGAGGGCATCAACGATTTCAGCCGGAACGGCAACGCCTCGGCCGAGGCGGTGATCGACGGCATGCGGCAGGGTGTCGCGCGGATGCGCGCCCGCTTCCCAGCAGTGCGCATCCTGGGCGCGACCGTGGTGACGGCGCTGGGCAGCAGCAGCGCCGCGCACGGCTTCGCGGAGCAGGACGCCAAGCGCCGGGCGCTGAACGCGTTCATCCGCACCGGCGGGCTGTTCGACGGCGTGATCGACTTCGACCCGGCCATCCTCGACCCCGCCACCGGCGAGATGCGGCCCGAGTTCGTGCCGGACAGCACCACCGGCGGCACGGGCGACAAGCTGCATCCCAACCGGGCGGGATACGCGGCCATGGCGGCGGCGATCGACCTCGCACCCCTGCTCGCCGCGCCTGCGAAGTAGACGCAGCGGCGTCGATCCCGGACGCGCCCTGCCCGGGGCTGCAGCGCTGCCTCACGGCGGGACTGGCCTGACGGACAACACGCAAGGGTGCGTGGCCAAGTTGCTGCCGAGGGCTCAGCCGGTCGTTGGGCAGCAAGCACGGTCTGCCCATGCGGCCAGCGCATCGAGTATGTCGGCAAGCACCTGGGTGTCTGTCCTGCCGGACCGGGCCGGGACATGGAAGGAGTGATCGGCGTCCTGGACCGGCTGCAGCGTCGCCCGTTCCCCAAGCTGGGCGATGAGGGGCACGAGAAGCCGCATGTCCGCGAGGGCGTCGCGGGTCCCTTGCAGGAACAGCATCGGGACGTGCGCCTGGGACAGATGCGCCGCACGGCCGTCCGACGGCTTCCCAGCGGCATGCAGCGGAAACCCAAGGAAGGCGAGACCCCGGACCTGCGGCAGCGGCGCGTCGGCCTGCGCCTGGGACGTCATGCGCCCACCGAAGGACTTGCCCCCGGCGATGAGCGGGAGGGACGGCAGGAGCCGGGCCGCCGCGGCAACGGCCGCACGGACCGTGGCGTGCGCGAGCGGTGGCCGGTCCGCGACCTTCGAGCCGCGCTCCATGTAGGGGAACTGATAGCGCAACGTGGCGATCCGGCGCTGGCTGAGCCCGTCCGCGACCGCTGCCATGAACGGGTGCCTCATCCCGGCGCCCAGGGCCATTCAGTTCTGACATAGGGGACTGGGCGTGAACGGGGGCGGGGTAAC
>CAXTCN010000111.1:0-14112 GCA_964242575.1 uncultured Acetobacteraceae bacterium
TCACGCCGCAGCGTTCAACGCAACCTCCATGCCCGGGAATCTGCCCCGGTTACCCTGTCGTCCTGCTAACCGTCTGGCGGCGCAGCCGGATCATCTCAACGCTCGGCGTCGCGTGATGGAGAGTCTTACTGCTGAAAGTGTTGAGGCAGCTCTCGCTGTTCCATTGAGTCCCTCCGCAAAACGCCATTTTACCGCTAATCGCCCCGCTCCGGCCGGCGCTGGCCGACCAAAGAGCGCGTTGCGGGGCCCGTAGCTTGAGCATTGAGTCGAATGTCCGCATCTCACAAAAAACGGTCATTGAACAGGATCGCCAGAATTGTTCATCTCCGAAGTAGAGTGCCGCAGAAAAGGATTTAGGCGGCGCTGCGTTGCTGCGTCCGTAGGCGCTGCGCATAAACGTTCACCACTAGCGCCAGCAACAGCACCAGCCCACGGATCAGGATTTTAAGAAAACTGTCCATCCGCACATGATCCAACCCGTTATTGAGCACGCCCAACACCAGCAAGCCCACAATAGTATTGCCAATCCCCCCCTGCCCACCAAACAAGCTGGTCCCCCCAACCACCACTGCCGAGATCGCATCCAGCAAGTAATTATCAAACTGGTTCTGCTGCGCACTGCCAAAGTACGCCACCCCCAGCATCCCAGCCAGCCCAGAGCACGCCGCCGACACCAGCAGCGCCGCCCCCACCACCGCCTTCACCCCAACGCCAGAGTGCTCCGCCGCCTCACGGTTGCCGCCGACCATGTACACGTAACGCCCAAACCGCGTGTAAGTCAGCACCAAGTGCCCCACCAGCAGCACCAACCCGGCCACCACGACAATCCAAGGCACCGGGCCAATGGAGCCGCTGCCCAGCGTCAAAATCACCGGCGGCACGTTGTAGGCGATCTGCCCGCGCACCAGCAGCGCGCAAATGCCGTTGCCAATCTGCAGCATCGCCAGCGTCATGATGAACGACGGAATGCCAATGCGGGTGACGCCAAACGCAGTGACCGCGCCGAGCGCCAGGCAGCCGGCGAACCCGGCCAGCACCGCAAGCCAGCCGGGCAGCGGCAGGTTGGCCATGTTGGCGCTCAAATCCTGCACGGTCAGGAACGCGACCAGGATGCCGGTGGCGTTGGCGACGCTGGCGACGCTCAAGTCAATCTCGGCGCACAGGATCACGTAGGTCAGGCCCACCGCGATGATGGCGGTGATCGAGACCTGCTGCAGCACGTTGCCGAGGTTGGACCAGGTGGCGAACGACGGGCTGGTGGCGCTGAACAGCGCGATCAGCGCCACCAGGGTCACCAGCGGCGCCAGGTTGCGGAGTTGCCCGCGCAGGCGATACCAGAGCGTCTCCCGCGGCGGCGCAGCGGCGAATGTGGTCATGCGATCTCCAATGCTATGCGGCGGCGAGCAGGCGGTCCTTGCTGACGGCTTCGCCAGCGAACTCCCGGGTGACGGCGCCGCGGCGCATCACCAGGATGCGGTCGGCCAATGACAGCACGGTTTCCGGCTCGGACGACACCACGACGATGCCGATGCCTTGGCTGCGCAAGGACCGCACGATGCGCACTACGTCGTCCTTGGCGCCCACGTCCATGCCGCGCGTCGGCTCGCTCAGCAGCAGCACGCGCGGCAGGTGCGTAAGCCAGCGGGCCAGCGCCACCTTCTGCTGGTTGCCGCCGGACAGTTGGCCGACCGGGCGGTCCACCAGCGGCGGGCGGACGCCGAGGCTCTGCACGTGGCCCTGGGCGATGCGCCGCTCCTCGCGCGGTCGTAGCAGGATGCGGCCGATCCGTTCCAGGATGGCGATGCTGATGTTGCGGTACACCGGCTCCAATGCGAACAGCATCGAGCGGCGGCTCTCGGGCACGAAGGCAATGCCGGCGCGCTTGGCGGCCGGCATGCCGCCGCGGAGGCGCGCCACGTGCCCGTCCACCCGCACCGCGCCGGCGCCCAGCCGCAGCTTGCCGGACAGCGCCCGCGCCAACTCGAGCTGGCCGGAGCCCATGAAGCCGTAGATGCCCAGCACCTCGCCGGCGCGGACATTGAGCGAAACGTCCTCGAACAGGCCCGTCACCGAGACCCGGTCCGCGTCCAGCACCACTGGGGCGTTGGAGCGGCTCTCCAGTTGGATGTCGCCGGCGTGGCTCTCGCCCAGCCGTTCGTGCCCGGCGCCGACCATGCGCTCGATCAGCCAGGGTTTGTCCACCTGGCCCACCGGCGCGCCATCGACCCGGCGGCCGTTGCGGAACACCGTCACCTGGTCCGACACCAGCAGCACGTCGTCCAGGAAGTGCGAGATGAACACGGTGCTGCGGCCGCTTTCGCGCAGCCGGGCCAGCAGGGCGAACAGGCGCTCGACTTCCGGCGGCGACAGGGCGGACGTGGGTTCGTCCAGGATCAAGATGCGCGCGCCGGACAGCACCACGCGCGCCAGCTCCACCATCTGTTGCAGGCCAAGCGGGAGGGAGCCGACCGGCGTGGACGGATCGACGGTGATGCCGAACGCCTCTAGCTGGGTTTTGGCTTGCGCACGCATCCGCCGCCAGGACACGAGGCCCAGGCGGTTCAGCGGCTGCACGCCCAGCATGACGTTCTCGGCCACCGACAGCTCCGGCACGGTCGAAAGCTCCTGGTGCACCATGCCGATGCCGGCGTCGCGCGCATCGCGGGGGGAGCGGAAGTGGACGGGCTGGCCGGCCAGCAGCATCGTGCCGTCATAGTCCGCGTGCACGCCGGCGATGATTTTCATGAGCGTGCTTTTGCCGGCGCCGTTCTCGCCGACCAGGCCGTGCACCTCGCCTGTTCGCAGGGCGAAGTCCACGCCAGTCAGCGCCGCCACGCCGGCGAAGCGCTTGGAAATGCCGCGCAGCTCCAGCAGGGGAGCGTCCACCGCGCCCGGCCTCAGATCAGGAAGTGCTTCTCCATCCACGCCATGCCGGGCGCGTTGGCTTTGGTGACGACCGGGCCGTCGGTGATGACGCTTTTGGGGATGCCGGCCTCGCCGCTTTTCTCGCCCATCACCACCGCCGCGACGCCCGCCACGACCGCGCCGCCGTGGATGCGGCAGGACGGGTTGCGCACCGTCGCGTGCATCCGGCCGTCCGCCACCGCGACCAGCGCCGGGGGCATGGCGTCGCAGCCGCCGATTTTGATGTCGGTGCGGTTGCGCGACTTCATGACGTTGTAGGCGGCCAGCGCCATGTCATCATTGTGGAAGTAGGCCGCGCTGATTTTCGGGTACTTGGTCAGGTGGGTGTCCCAGATGCGCGCCACCTTGGTCACGTCCCAATCGCCGGGCTGGGTGTCCAGCACCTCGACCTTGGGGAAGCGCTTCATCACCGATTCGAAGCCGCGCGCCCGGCCCTGCGCCCCGGTGTGGCCCAGCGCGCCCTGCGTCATGATGATCGTGCCCTCGCCGCCAATGGCCTCCATCAGCGCGGACGTGACAGACGCGCCCATAAACTCGTTGTCGGGCGCCAGGAAGGAGTGGACGTTGATCTGGTCCAACGGTGCAATCAGCGTGTCCATGTCGATGACCGGCACCCCGGCGTCGATCATCTTGCGCACCGGGGCGGTCAGGGTGCCGATGCCGAATGCCTGGATCGCCACGAAGTCCCAGCGCTGCGAGGCCATGTTGTCGATTGCGCCGCGCTGCCGGGTGGCGTTCAGCTCGCCGTCGAACCAGGTCACGTCCACGTTGTACAGCTTGCCCCAGTATTCGGCGGCGGCCTTGCCCTGGGCGCACCAGGTCGCCTGTAGGCCAGCGTTGGAGAATGCGGCGCGGAGCGGCTTTTCGGACCGGCCCATCTCGGCCGCGAGCGCCGGGGCCATGCTGCCCAGCAGCGACGCGCCCGCGCCCGCGGCGGCTGCGGCCAGCAGAAGGTTGCGGCGGTTGGTTGGTGAGTTCGCTTCGTCTGCCATGGCGTCGTTCTCTCCCTTGGGACCGGGCGGTCGTCGCGCCGCCGCGTGTTCCGGCGGAGCTTGCGCCATCGCGCCCGGGGCTGGCAATGAACGAATGTCGTACAGGAGAGGTCCCATGCAGCATTCTGCGCTCACGCCCTGCCGGGTCGCGGTCATCACCGGGGCCGCGAGCGGCATCGGCCTTGCCGCCGCCGAGCGTTTTGCCGGCATGGGCCTGCGGCTGTGCCTGGCGGACGTGGACGCGCCGGCGCTGGAGGCGGCGGTGACCCGGCTGTCGGAGCGCGCCGAGGTGCTCGGCGTGCCAACCGACGTGAGCCGGCTTGACGACGTGCAGCGGCTGAAGGAGCGGGCCTATGAGCGGTTCGGCGAAGTCGGCGTGCTGATGAACAACGCCGGGCGGGAAGGGGGCGGCAGCCTGTCCGCCCCGACGGCGCGCTGGCACGAGATCATTGGCACGAATCTGTGGGGCGTCGTGCACGGCGTCCAGGCGTTCACGTCGGCCATGGTCGCGCAGGGCACGCCCGGCGCGGTCATCAACACCGGGTCGAAGCAGGGCATCACCTGCCCGCCGGGCGACACGGCCTACAACGTGTCCAAGGCCGGCATCAAGGTGGTGACGGAGGCTCTGGCGCATGACCTGCGCAACACGGAGGGCTGCCAGGTCACGGCGCACCTGCTGGTGCCGGGCTTCACCTTCACCGGCTTCACGCGCGTGCGGACCCAAGAAAAGCCGCCCGGCGCGTGGACGCCGGAGCAGGTCATCGACGAGCTGCTTCGTGGCATGGCGCGCGGGAGTTTCTACATTCTTTGCCCGGACAACGACGTGACGCGGGAGATGGACCAGAAGCGCATCCTGTGGGCGGCAGGGGACGTCACCGAGGACCGCCCGCCGCTGTCGCGCTGGCACCCCGACTATAAGGAGGCGTTCGCGGCGTTCCTGTCGGAGTAGGGCCGGGTCTGGCATCGCGCTGGAACCGCCTGCGGGAGAATAATCCGGCGGTGGTTTGCCATCGTTGCAGCATAAGACTTCTTTCTAAGCCGCTGACATTGCGCACCGGTGGGCCAGCGTCCTATTTCCAAGGCTCCACAGCCCCCGGAACGCCAAGATGACTGCCGTCGCCAGATTGCCGGACAACGCGCCGTTCGCGCCTGACGCCATCGCGCTCTTGAACCGGGTGATGGCCGGCAGCACCGCCACGCAGCGCACCTGGCTGGCCGGCTTCCTCGCGGGCGTCGAGGCCGCGACCACTCCGCAGACCGCCGCGGCGCCCGCGGTGCGCCCGGCGCTCACCATCCTGTTCGCCACCGAGTCCGGCAACTCCGAGGCGTTGGCGGGGCGGGCCAAGCGCGACGCCGCGCGGCTCGGGTTCGCGCCCAAGCTGCTGGACGCCGCCGACGCGAAGCCTGCGGACCTGGCCGGGGTCAAGAACCTGCTGGTTATCGCCGCCACCTGGGGCGAGGGCGAGCCGCCGGCCCGGGCGACGGAGTTCTACAACGCGCTCATGGCCGACGGCGCGCCCCGTTTGGAGGAAGTGAACTTCGCCGTGCTCGCGCTCGGCGACCGCGCCTACGCCAAGTTCTGCGAGGTCGGCCACCAACTCGACGCGCGGTTCGCGGCGCTCGGGGCGCACCGGGCCGCGCCGTTGCTGGAGTGCGACCTGGATTACGAAGTGCCGGCGGCTGCCTGGCTCGGCACGACCCTAAAGGAGCTGCGCGGCACCGATGCGCCAGCGCAGGACAGCGTCATCCACGTGGACTTCGGCCACGGCGCAGCGCCCGCATACGACAAGTCGAACCCGTTCGAGGCGGAGATCACCGACCTCGTGAACCTGAACGGCAGCCGCTCGGAAAAGCAGACCTTCCATATCGAGCTGAACCTGGCCGGCTCCGGCCTTACTTACCTGCCCGGCGACAGCCTCGGCGTCCTGCCGCACAACGACCCGGCGGTTGTCGAGGCGGTGCTGGCCCCGGTTGGCCTGGGTGGGGACACTGGCCTGCACGACGCGCTGCTGACGCGCCATGACGTGACCACGCTGACCGGCCACCTCGTGCGCTCGTATGCCGAACTGACCGGCGACGCGGCGCTGAACGCGCTTGCCATCGATGCGGCGCGGTTGGCGGAGTTCCTGCCGGGTCGGCATGTCTCGGACCTGTTCGAGGCCTACCCCAACCGGCTCACGCCGCCGCAGCTCACGGCGCTGCTGCGTTCGTTGCCACCGCGCCTGTACTCCATCGCGTCGAGCCAGGCCGTGGTCGGCGAGGAGGCGCACCTGCTGGTCGGCGCCGTGCGGTACAACACGCATGGCCGGGACCGCGGCGGCGTGGCGTCAACCTTCGTTGCGGACCGCCGCCGGGCCGGGGAGCAGGTGGGCGTGTACGTGAAGCCCAACCCGCACTTCCGCCTGCCAGCCGACCCGGCCGCGGCCATCATCATGGTTGGCCCCGGCACCGGCGTCGCCCCGTTCCGCGCCTTCATGCAGGAGCGCGACGCGACCGCCGCCACTGGCCGGAGCTGGCTGTTCATGGGCGACCGCAGCTATACGCACGACTTCCTGTACCAGTTGGAGTGGCAGGACCTGTTGGAGCGCGGCGTGCTGTCCCGCATCGATGTCGCGTTCTCCCGCGACCAGGACGCGAAGCAGTACGTGCAGCACCGGCTATGGGACCGCAAGCGCGACGTGCACGCCTGGCTGCAGGAGGGCGCGCACTTCTATGTCTGCGGCGACCAGGCCCGGATGGCGCGGGACGTGCATGCCACGTTGCGCGACATCATTGCCGACCAGTCCGCCATAACGGCCGAAGCCGCCGAAGCCGAGCTTGCCAGCTTGAAGAAGCAGGGCCGCTACCTGCTCGACGTCTATTAGAGGTCCGAACCATGCCCGACACCACCGTTGCTCCGCCGTCCAAGAACGAAAGCATCAAGGAGCGTAGCCGCGCGCTGCGTGGCGGCATCGCCGAAGGCCTGCTACGCGTCGAGACCGGCGCGCTAGAGGAGGACGACACCCAACTCACCAAGTTCCACGGCATCTACCAGCAGGATGACCGCGACCTGCGCGCCGAACGCGGCCGGAAGCGGCTGGAGCGCGCCTACATCTTCATGGCGCGGCTGCGCATCTCCGGCGGACGCTTGAAGCCGGCGCAATGGCTGCAGTTGGCGGAGATTGCCCGGGAGCGCGGCAACGGCACGGTCCGCCTGACGACGCGGCAGACCGTCCAGTTCCATGGCATCATAAAGGGCAACCTCAAGCCCGCCATTGCGGCGGTGAACGACGCGCTGCTGGACACCATCGCGGTCTGCGGCGACGTGAACCGCAACGTCATCTGCTCCAGCAACCCGCACGCGAGCCCGGCTCACGCCGCCGCCTTGGACCTTGCTGCGCGCGTCAGCACTCACCTGCTGCCCAAGACCCGCGCGTGGCACGAAATTTGGATCGATGAGGAGCAGATCACGGGGCACGAGGTGGAGGAGGAGCCGATGTACGGCCGCACCTATCTGCCGCGCAAGTTCAAAGTTGCCATCGCCGTGCCGCCGCAAAACGACGTGGACGTGTACGCGCACGATCTCGGGCTGATTGCGATTGTCGAGAACAACGAGGTCGTTGGCTACAACGTCTCGATCGGCGGCGGCATGGGCATGACCCACGGCGAGCCCGACACCTTTCCCCGCACCGGCAGCCTGATTGGCTTCTGCACGCCGGACCAGGCGGTCGCGGTGTCCGAAGCCGTCGTGGTGGCGCAGCGGGACCATGGCAACCGCTCGGTGCGCAAGCACGCTCGGGTGAAGTACACCATTGAACGCATGGGCCTTGACGCGTTCCGCGAGGCGGTCGAGGCGCATCTCGGTTTCGCGCTGGCGCCGGTGCGGGAGGCCGCGTTCACCAGTATGGGCGACCGGCTCGGCTGGGCCGAGGACCCGGACGGCGGTTGGCATTACGGCCTCTTCGTGGAGAACGGCCGGGTGACGGACCGGCCGGGCCATGCGCTGCTGTCCGGGCTACGGGAAGTCGCCAACGTGCATCCGGGCGAGTTCATCCTGACGGCCAACCAGAACCTCATCATCGCCGGCGTGCCCGCGGCTGACCGTCCAGCGATCGATGCCATCCTGCGCCGCCATGGGCTGGAGGACGGCGTGTCCGGGTTGCGCCGCAACAGCATGGCCTGCGTCGCGCTGCCGACTTGCGGCCTGGCATTGGCCGAGAGCGAGCGTTACCTGCCCGGCCTGATTAACGAGCTGGACGCTGTGATGGACGCGGCTGGGCTGCGCGGGGACGAGATCGTGTTGCGCATGACCGGCTGCCCGAATGGCTGCGCCCGGCCGTACATGGCGGAGATCGCAATGGTGGGCCGCGGGCCGGGCCGCTATCACCTATACCTCGGCGGCGCGTTCGACGGCACGCGGCTCAATAAGCTGTATCGCGCCGACGTGGACCACGACGGCATCCTGGCCGCGCTCACGCCGCTGCTGCGCGAGTGGGCGGAGGCGCGCGAGGACGGCGAGCACTTCGGCGACTTTGTGATCCGCCGCGGCCACATTCAAGCGACCACTGCCGGCAACCGCTTCCACGAGGATCTGGGGGCTGTCGCGTGACGATCCAGCCGGGCGAGGTCTGGCTGGTTGGCGCCGGGCCTGGTGACCCGGAGTTGTTGACGCTGCGGGCCGTTGACGCCCTGCGCGCCGCGGACATCGTGTTCCATGACGCGCTGCCAGGCCCGGACGTGCTGTCGCAGGTCCGCCCCGGCGCGAAGCTGGTGGACGTCGGCAAGCGGAAGGGCTGCGCGCCCATGAACCAGGCCGCCATCTGCGAGGCGCTGGTGACCGCGGCCCGGGTTGGGTTGCGCGTGGTGCGGCTGAAGGGCGGTGACCCCTCGATGTTCGGCCGCAGCGGCGAGGAACTGGCGGCGCTGAACGAGGCTGGCGTGCCATGGCGCATCGTGCCCGGCGTCACGTCCGCATCCGCCGCCGCGGCGGTTGCAGGCATCCCGCTCACGTTGCGCGGCGCGGCCAGCAGCGCCACTTTTGTCACCGGCCATGGCAGCAACGGCGCGTTGCCCAGCGACACCGACTGGGACGCCGTGGGGCGGACCGGCGGCACCGTCGTAGCCTACATGGCGCTGTCCCGGCTGGACCAGATGGCGCTTCGCTTGCTGGCAACCGGACGGGCCGCGGACACGCCGGTGGCGATCATCGCGCGCGCGACCTTGCCGGGACAGGTCGTGCTGCGCACAACGCTCGGCGCCTGCACCCTTGACGCGCGGCGGGCCGGCCTGCCTGCGCCGGCGCTGGTGGTGATCGGCGCGGTGGCGGAGCGTGCGCAAACGAGCGCCGCGCAGCCCCAGATCGAGGGCGCGGCCCGGAGCCATGGCTGACGCCGTGTTCACGTGACCTGATCCAGTGCGCAACCTGCCCATTTTCCTCGATGTGGACGGCCGTCCAGCCCTGGTGCTCGGCTCCGGCGAAGTGGCGGAGCGCAAGGCCGACGCCCTGCGCCGCGCCGGGGCAATCGTTCGGATCGAGCCGCGGTTCGAGCCGGCCATGCTGCAAGGCTGCGCCGTCGCAATCGGCGCGGACGCGGACGACGCCGACCTTGCTGCACTGAGCGCCGCCGCGCAGGCGGTCGGCATTCCGGTGAACGTGGTGGACAAGCCTGCGCTGTGCAGCTTCATTACCCCGTCCGTCATCGACCGCGACCCGTTGTTGATCGCGGTCTCGACCGGGGGCGCCGCGCCGGTGCTCGCCCGTTTGGTGCGGGCGCGGATCGAGGCGCTGATTCCTCCGGCCTGGGGACGCCTGGCCGCGCTGGCCGACAGCCTCAAGGCGGAAATCCGCGCTGCCCTGCCGGACGTGGTGCAGCGCCGCCGCGTGCTGGAGCGCAGCCTCGACGGCCGGGTCGCGGCCCTGGTGTTCGCCGGGCAGGAGGACGCGGCGCGCGAGGCGTTCCGGCAGGAAATCACGGAGCGCGCGCCGGTCTTGGGCATGGTGCATTTCGTTGACGCCGGCCCAGGTCCCGCCGACCTGCTGACGCTGCGCACCCATCGCCTGTTGGGCGAGGCCGACCTGGTGCTGCATGACACGGATGTTCCGGCGGCGGTGCTGGACATGGCCCGGCGCGACGCCGAGCGCCTAGCGGCCGATATGCCTGACCCGGCCGCGACGCTGATCCATGAGGCGGAACGCGGCCGCATGGTGGTGCGGCTGCGCAGCGCCACCCCGTCCGCGGCCCGTCAAGCCGCCACTGAGGCCGCCCGCTTGACCGCAGCGGACCTCCAGTTCGAGATGGTGCGCTCCGAACCTGCTGCCTTCGAGAAGGCCGGTCACGCCGGGGGTTGAAGGTTGACCTCGATCAGCACGGTGTCCGCCATGAACTCGGCGCTGTGCCACGCGCCAGGCTCCAGGTGCAGCGCCGTGCCGGGCGCGAGTGGGATGGCTCCCTGCTCGCACTCCAGCCGGCCGCCGCCGCTGACCACGAACAGGAACTGTTCGAAATCGTGATGGTGGCGTGCGGCGATGTGGCCCGCCTTGATCGGCACGTAGCGCATCGCGCCATTGACGCCGGGCAACTCAGGCTGGGACGAGCCGGAGAACGACCATTCCGCAGTCGTTATGCCAGGCATCAGTTGAACTCCACCAAGGCGTCATGGGCGGCGATGCGGCGCAATGCGTTCACAAGCATGGAAATCCTCCGAGTTGCTGGCGCCACAAGGATTGGCCGTGGCGGGAACGGGCGCAAGGTCGGTACGGGAGCTTACCCATCAACGGCATGACAACTTGGTTCCGCCAATCTGTTATCTAGTCAGGAGTATGCTCCGTGTCCTGACGCTCTCGACTTTGTTCCCTAACAGCATCGAGCCGAATTTCGGCATCTTTGTGGAGGGCCAGACGCTGCGCCTGGCGGCACGGGCGGACGTTGAGCTTCGGGTGGTCAACCCGCTCGCCTGCCCGCCGTTCCCGCTTAGCCGCCTCGCGCGCTACTGCCGGTCGCAGGCAATACCGCCGATGGAGGCCTGGAAAGGCGTCCAGACGGCCCGCCCTCGTTTCATGACGCTGCCGGGCCTCAGCGGGCCGCTCAACCCGGCGTCGCTGTGCCGCGCGGCACGACCGGTGCTGGGCCGGCTGCGCAGGTCCGGCTTCATCTTCGACGTCATCGACGCCGAGTTCTTTTACCCGGACGGCCCGGCGGCGGCGCGGCTGGCGGCGGAGTTCGATGTGCCGTTCTCAATAAAGGCGCGCGGGGCGGACATCCACTACTGGGGGGCACGTCCAGCCTGCCGGCGCTTGATCCTGGACGCGGCGGCAAAGGCGGGCGGGCTGCTGGCCGTGGCCGGGTCGTTGAAGCAGGACATGGCTGCGCTCGGCATCGACCCGGCCAAGATCACCGTCCACTACACCGGCGTTGACCTCGACCGCTTCCACCCGGTTGACCGGGTGGGAGCCAAGGCGCGGCTTAGGGTTGCCGGCCCGCTGGTAGTCAGCCTGGGCGCCCTCATTCCGCGCAAGGGGCATGACATCGTCATCGAGGCGATGTCGGCGCTGCCCGGGGCGACGTTGCTGGTCATTGGCGCCGGGCCGCAGCATGACGCGCTGGCCCGGCTGGTGGCCGCCCGGGGACTAAGCGACCGCGTTCGGTTGCTGGGGAGCGTTCCGCATGACCAGTTGCCGGCGATGCTGGGCGCGGCGGACGTGATGGCGCTGGCGTCCGAAAGCGAGGGGCTGGCCAACGCCTGGGTCGAGGCAATGGCCTGCGGCACGCCGGTGGTTGCGCCTGGCCTGGACGGGGCCGCCGAAGCGATTGACCCGCCGCTATCCGGCCGGCTGATAACGGAGCGCACGCCGGCTGCGGTCGCTGCCGCGATTTCCGCCATTCTCAACGACCCTCCACCACAGGCGGCGGTGCGGGCGAACGCCGAACGGTTCACCTGGGCACGCAACACGGAGGCGCTGTTCAATCACCTGGACGCAGTAGTCCGGTCATATCGACCGAACCCGGCTTAGCACCGGCTCAGCAACGCGCCCGGATGGTTCCAGCGTGTGCGGCGATGCGGCCTTGGGGGCTGGCAGCCGCGGCCCGGAGGCGCCGGACACAGCCGACATCCGTGCGTGCCAGGCCTGGAACATCAGCACGTTCCAGATCGCGTTGTTCCAGCCCCGGCCGCGTACGGTGAACGCCTCCCACAGCCGGCGGCAAGCCTCGACGTTGAGCAGGCCGTGCTGGCCCAGCGCTTGCCGGCTCATCAGGGCCTCCGCCCAGTCGCGCATGCCGTCCCGGAGCCATAGCTGGACTGGCGCGCCGAAGCCCATCTTTGGCCGGTCCACCAGGGCGCGCGGGACGTAGCGGTAAAGGATGTCGCGCAACGGCAACTTGCCAGCGCCGCCGGCCAGCTTGGCCGCGGATGGAAAACGCCAGGACATCTCGATAACGCGGTGGTCCAGCAGCGGGCAACGCACCTCAAGCGAGGTGGACATGCTGGCCCGGTCGACCTTGGCCAGGATGTCGTCCACCAGGTACGACTTGGTGTCCATGAACGTGAGCCGGTCGAGCGTCGTGGACTGGCCGAGGCGGTAGGCCTCGCCCAGCAACGGGTGGCACGGCGCACCTCGGTGGGCCATAAGCGAGGCCGGGTCGATCACCTGGGACATCATGGCTTCGTTGAAGCTCTCCGGCTGACCGGGATCGAGCAGCGGTCCGAGCAGGCCGAGGTGCCGTTGAAACCGGAGGCTGCCCCAGGCCCGGGCGGCAGGTTCGGCCACGTTGGCGAGAAGCTTCTGGGCGACCGGCAGTGCGAAGGACGGGATGGCGGCGCGCCGGGCCAACCATTGCTGCACCAGGCCATAGCGACGGTAGCCGCCGAACAGCTCGTCGCCGCCGTCGCCAGAGAGAGCGACCGTGACGCTTTGGCGGGCAAGACGGCTGACCAAGGTGGTCGGGATCATTGAGGCGTCGGCGAATGGCTCGTCGTAGATGGCGGCCACGTCGTCGATGACGGCCATCGCCTCGGCCGAGTTGACGTACATCTCGGTGTGATGGGTTCCAAGATGGGTGGCGACGGCGCGTGCGTGCCGGGCCTCGTTCCACTTATCCGCCCCGAAGCCGATTGCGAAGCTGCAGACGGCGGCAGGGGTTTGCGCAGCCATGACGGCTGTCACGAGGCTCGAGTCGATGCCGCCGGACAGGAAGGCGCCAACCGGCACGTCGGCCACCATGCGCAACGCGACCGCGTTGCGCAGCAGGGCCTCCAGCTCCTCGGTGGTGGCTGTGCGCCCGGTCCGCTGGTCCTCAAGGCCGCTCTTGGCGACCGTTGCGAGGGTCCAGTATGGTTTCGGCGCGGGAGTGTCCCGCTGGGAAGCTGCGCGGGCGTCGAGCCGGAGAATGTGGCCCGGCTCGAGCTTGGCGACCGCGCGGAAGATCGTCCGCGGCGCCGGCACGTAACCGAGTTGGAGGAAGCTTGCCAGCGCATCCGGGCACACGGAGAAATCGAACCCCGGATAAGGCCAGAGCGCCTTCAGCTCCGAGCCGAAAACAAAGCTGCCGCCGACCCACCCGTAATGGAGCGGCTTTTTGCCGATACGGTCGCGCGCGAGCCACAGCACCCGATCCTGCCGGTCCCAAGCGGCGAGTGCGAACATGCCGTTGGCCCGGCTTACCGCGGCCTCGACGCCCCAAACGGAAATTCCCTCGGCCAACACCTCGGTGTCTGAGTGGCCGCGCCACCTGGTCACGCCTGCGGCCGCGCTGACCTGTGTCCGCAACTCAGCGAAATTATAGATTTCGCCGTTCACCACAATCACGTAACGGCCGTCGGCGGACAGCATCGGCTGGTGTCCCGAGGCCGACACGTCGACAATAGAGAGCCGCCGAAACCCGAGCGCGAGACCGGCCGGGTCAATCCAGGCGCCGCTGTCATCCGGGCCGCGATGAGCAATCTTGTCGCTCATATCTGTCACCAGGCGCCTTGCCTCGGACTGGTCGTTTATTCCTGTAGGATCAAAAAACCCGACCAAGCCGCACATCGGACAAATTTCTTCCATATACGTTATTATTTGTCAGCCAATGTGACCGCATACCGTATTATTTGGAAGAGAGTATGATTTACGTCTAAGCAACAACTCAAAGTTGTAAGACCGTAATTTGGCCTTTCAGGGCTTTAGAGCCTGTTTGACTGTCTGAGATAGTTTTGCGTTGTCCATCTTTGAGGAGAT
>CAXTCN010000112.1:0-14093 GCA_964242575.1 uncultured Acetobacteraceae bacterium
ACCTGCTCGACGCCGCCGAGCAGGGGCTGCGGCCCGACTACACCATCGCCGATGCCGGGCAAGGCTTGCGCGCCGGACAGAGGGCGGCTTGGGGCGACACGCCGTTCCACGGCGACGTGTTCCACATCCAGCGCCAGTGCGACGGGCTTGCCAACACGCTGGCGCGCCTCGCCAAGGGCGTCACGTCGCGGCGCAAGACGCTGCAGGCCAAGATGGGCCGCACTGGCACGCGGGGTCCAAACCGCGAGCTTGCCGCCCAACTGGCGCTGGCCCGGCAGACCGAGGCCCAAGCGCATGAGCTGGCCCGCGACATCCGAACGCTCACCCAGTGGCTGCGTCACGACATTCTCGCTCTGACCGGCCCGGCCCTGGCAACACGGCGAGAGCTGTTCGACTTCATCGTCGCCGAGCTCGCCGCCCGCGAGCCCGAGGACACGCGGCGCATCCGCCCGGTGCGGGTCGCACTGCAGAACCAGCGCGACGACCTGCTCGCCTTCGCCGGCGTGCTCGACGACAAGCTGGCCGCCATCGCGCAAGCCCACGCCATCGCCGAGCCCCTCGTGCGTGACGCCTGCCTGCTGCACCGCTTGCCCACCACCTCGTCCGCATACTGGCAGGGATGGAACCGGCTGCGGGCGCAGATCGGGGGCAAGTTCCACACCCTATTCGACGCCGTGAGCCGGGCCATGGCGGACACGCCGCGCAGCAGCTCGCTGGTGGAGAACCTCAACTCGCGGCTGCGCACCTACTTCACCCTGCGCCGCCACCTCGGCGGAGCGTATCTGGACTTGCTGCGGTTCTTCCTGAACCATCGCCGCTTCCTGCGCAGCCGACGCGCCGAGCGCCAGGGCAAGAGCCCGCGGGAGCTGATGACCGGCCAAGGCCATCCGCACTGGCTGACCCTGCTCGGCCTGGGACCGCTTCAGCCCCAGCGGGCTTGACCGGGGAAGGCTCGCCGCCTCCCGCACAGGATACCCTTCCGCCGAAATCCGACCCTCACAGGCCGGCCGTTTCCGCACGCCTTGTGTAACCCAAAAAGGACGAATTCTGAACCACGCCTAAAAGCCTGAGGGTGCCATCATCCGTCCTGCCAGCGCCAACCCAGCTTCACGTGTGACCCAGCTTTGAACCACGCCGTATTGGGGTTAGTGCGTTGGGCATAGTGTTGTGAAAGCGCATCGCCTGATCAGGGTAGTGTAGGAGTAACACGCAATAAAGCTACGGATCGCGCTCATGTCTTCGACATGGTGCGGTAGTCGAGATGAGTGTGGAACCAGTAGACGTAGCCCTTGACGTTTTTCTGCATGGCGACGTCGAAGAACAGCCGGGCGAGCGGGATGCGTGGCAGATCGGCCATGACGATGTCGTTCATCCGCACCAGCACAGCCTCATACTTAGCTGTGTCACTCTCAAAGCGTGCGGCATCGATAGCCTCGTCTAGCTTTGGGTTGACGTAGTTGGCCGTGTTGAACACTGCATTGTTCTTGCCGTCGAAGTTCCAGAAGTAAAAATACTCAGGCGGCACCAGCCAGCCATAGAACTCGGTTATCACCAACGGCATGGTTTTTGCCGCCATCTGCGCGAACCAGTTGGCGCCCGGCACCTTCTCGATTGAGACCTCGACGCCGATCTTGCCAAGTGACTCTTGCAGCAATAGCGCGATCGGCTCGCGTGTCGTTGCCTGGCTCAAATCATAGGATACGGTGGTCTTGAAGCCATTCGGGAAACCGGCGTCCACCAGCAGCTGCTTCGCCTTGGCAAGGTCGGTGTCATAGTGCGACTGCACCGGCCATGCCGGCGGGTACGGCTTGCCGGCCTCGCCACCATACATCGGCACGTCGCGATTATAGAGCGCCGCGTCCATGATCGCCTTGTATGGTACTGCCCAGGCGATTGCCTGCCGCACCTTCGGGTCGTCGAACGGCTTGAGCTGAACGTTCATGTCGATGAACAGCAAGTCGTTCTGCACCGGGGTGCCGACCACCTGCAGTTTCCCGGCGGCGGCGAGCTCCGCGTAGTCCTTGGGCGGCAGGCCGACGGAGATGTCCACATCGCCCGCCTCCAGCAGCGCCCGCCGCGTGCCAGGCGACGGGATTTGCCGGTAGATCACCCGCTGCAGCTTCGGTTTCGGACCAGACGCCCACTCGTCGAAGCGGGTGAACACGATTTCGGTTCCCGGCCTCCAGCGGGCCACCCGAAACGCGCCGCCGCCCGCGTCGTTGTGCTGCACCCATTCGAGCGCCCACGGGTCGGCCGCGGTGGCGTGCGACTTGGCAAGCCTGGAGTTGATCACCACCGGGATCGGCACCACCAGGTCCGGCATCGTCAGCTTGTTGGGCCGGTCGAAGGTGATCTGGAACGTGTGTTGGTCAACCACGGAGAACTGCTCGGGCTTACTTAGCGAGCCTGCGGCCATTTGCACCGTGGCAAAGCCACCGACCGAGACCGCGCGGTCGAACGACCACTTCACGTCGTCCGCGGTCACCTTGCTGCCGTCGTGGAAAATGGCATTCTGCCGCAGGTGGAACACGATGGTCTTGCTGTCGGCGCTGATGTCCCAGCGCTCCGCCAGCTCAGGCCGCATGACGGTGACGTCATAACACGTAGCCCCGCTCTCCAACGGCTTGGTGCCGTGGGTCACCAGCCGATCATACACGTTCCACGCCACCAGCCGGCTATAGTCGTTCGCGGTCGGCACGTGGGTGTCGAGCGAGTTCGGCCCCTGCTCGCCCACCACCACCAGTACGTCATTCGGCGTCGCCGCGTGGCCCGCGCGCGAATGAGACAAGGCGAGCGGGGTGACAATGGACCCGCCCAGAAGGCTACGACGGCTGATTGGCACCATGGGAATGTCTCCTGGATGACGGGTCACGAGGTCACAGGCTCAGTTCACCAAGCAGCGCCGGCCACCGGTCCCGCCACGGCCGGGCAGCCTCGAATGCGGCGCAGGCCTGCAGCACGCCCTGGTCGTCCAAGTGACGGCCGATGATCTGTAACCCGACCGGCAGGCCGTCCTGGGTAAAGCCTGCCGGCACAGTGGCAGCCGGCTGTCCGGTCATGTTCAGCGGGAACGTGAAGCAGAGCCACTGCGTCGGCGCGACCATGCGCCCGTCGATGATTTCCGGGCCTTGCGTGTGCACCGGGAATGGCGGCACCGCGAGCGTCGGCGTTAGCAGCAGGTCGTAGTCTTGCATGAAGCGCCACATGCGGTTGCACAGCGCCTTGCGAGCGGTGATCGCGTCAGTAAATTCCTCGGCGGTCCAGCCGCGGTCGAGGAAGGCGACCAAGTGCGGCGACATCTCGTGCCTATGTCCGCGCGCCATGTCGCGCAGGCCGCGCAGGTCGGTTTCCAACGCGACCAAGGCCCAGAACGTCTCGTACGGGTCAGCCCAGCCTGGGTCGGCAGCCTCGACCGTGCAGGCCAACTCTGTCTCGAACGCGCGCACCGCCTCGCCCACCACCCGGCGCACTTCAGGGTCGACCGCCGCGTAGCCCCAGTCGGCGCTGTAGGCGACCCGTTTGCCCGCGAGACTGCCCGTACGCGCGGCCTCCAGCCAGTCGAAATCGGCCGCCGGTCCCGAAAGTCGGTCGCGCGGGTCAGGGCCGGCAATCACGCTGAGCATGAGGGCAGCGTCCGCTACCGTCCGGCTCATCGGCCCGATGTGCTCCAGGCTCTCCCAGCTCGATACACCGGGGTATCGCTCGTCGCGGCAGCCGGGGTACAGCGGCACGCGGCCCATCGACGCCTTGACCCCGACCAGCCCGCAATGCGCGGACGGAATACGCACCGAGCCGCCGCCGTCGCTGCCGATGGCGAACGGGGTGACGCCGGCCGCGACCGAGGCACCCGACCCGGCGCTGCTGCCGCCCGGCGTGAGCGCCAGGTTCCACGGATTGCGCGTGGTGGGCGCGATCGGGCTGTGGCCGACCCCGCTGTAGCCGAACTCCGGCACGTTGGTCTTGCCGACGATCACCGCCCCGGCCGCCTTCAGCCGCTCGACCACGATGTCGTCCTCATCCGGCACAAAGTCGCGGTAGAGCGGTGAACCCATTGCGGTGCGCAGGTCCTTGGTGGCCACCAGGTCCTTGATGCCGACCGGCACGCCAGCCAGTGGGCCGACATCCTCGCCCGCCATGATCTGCCGCTCGATGCGCCGCGCCGTCTCGCGCGCCAAATCGGGGGCCGGAGTGCAGAAGGCGTGCAAATGCGGCTCGGTCGCCTCCATCCGGGCCAGCGCCGCCTCAGTGACCTCCACGGCGGATAGGTCGCGGGCGCGGATGCGCTCCGCCAGCGTGACAGCGTCGAGCCGGCTAATTTCCGAGTGGCTGCTGGCGCTCATGCGATGTTTTCTCCTTAGACGGGGACGGGGACCGGCACCTCGGCGAAGTGGCACGCGGCGAGGTGGTCCGACCCGACATTGCGCAGCTGCGGCATCTGCTGTGCGCAGACCGTCTCCTGACGCGGGCAGCGGCCCTGGAACCGGCAGATATCGGGCGGTGGGTCAATTGAGCTGCGCGCCGAGCCCTCCAGCCGCCGCGGGCGCTGATTACGGCGCACCGGGTCGGGGACGGAGGCTAGCAGCGCGCGGGTGTAGGGGTGGCGGGGGTCGCGGAACAGCTCCTGGGCCGGTGCTTGCTCGACGATGCGGCCGAGGTACATCACCGCGATGCGGTCGCACAGCAGCCGCACGACGTTGAGGTCGTGTGACACGAACAAGTAGCTCATGCCGAGCCGCGCTCGCAGGTCCGCAAGCAGGCGAAGCACGACTGCCTGCACCGAGACGTCGAGCGCCGACGTGGGCTCGTCCAGGATCAGCAGCGCCGGGCGCAACGCGATGGCGCGGGCGATGCCGACCCGTGCGCGCTGTCCGCCCGAGAGCTGGTGCGGGAAGCGCTCGATCATCTCGCCGGGCAGGCCGACCAGCGCCAGCGCCTCGTGCACCTGCCGCGCCAGCTCGGCCCGGCTGCCCGGCACCCCGAGCCGGCGGATCGGATCGGCGACGGCGCCAAACACCGTGAGCGCGGGGTTCAGGCTCTCGGTCGGGTCCTGGAATACGCTCTGGATACGGGCGCGCTGCGCGCTGCGCACGAAACGGCGGAGTGGGATATAGGCGATGTCCTGGCCCTCGAACACGATGGCGCCTCCGGTCGGCTCGATCAGCCGGGCCAGCAATCGCACCAGCGTCGATTTGCCACAGCCGGACTCGCCCACCAGCCCGACGCTCTCACCGCGCCCGATGCTGAGGTTGACGCCGTCCACCGCGTGCAGCAGGCCGTGCCGAGTAGAATAGCGCTTGGTTAGTCCCACCACCTCCAGCAGCGCGCTCATAACGGATTCCAGCAACGCACAAGGTGGCCGTCGTCCATGTGCCGTGCCGGCAGCGGTTCGGTGCCGCAGCGTGCGTCGCTGCGGATGCAACGATGCAGGAACCGGCACGGCGGCAGCGCCTGGCGCAGGTCCGGCAGACTGCCTGGGATCACAGTCAGGTCCTCGACGCGCGTGGCGGCGCCGGGCGTCGCGCCGATCAGCAGCTCGGAGTAGGGGTGGGCAGGCTGTTGCAGTAGGCGCTCGACTGGGGCAACTTCCACCACGTGCCCGGCGTGCATCACTATAACGCGGTCGCAGTACTCACCCGCCAGGGCCAAGTCGTGGGTGATCAGCAGCACGGACGTGTTCGCCGCTCGCACCTGCTCACGGATCAGGTCCATAACCACCGCCTGAGTGGTAACGTCAAGGCCGGTGGTCGGCTCGTCGGCGATCAGCAGAAAAGGCGCGCAGGCAATCGCCATTGCGATCATGACCCGCTGGCACAGCCCGCCCGAAAGCTCGAACGGGTAGGCGTCGAACCGGCGTTCCGGGTCGGGCACCCGCACCCGCGCCAGCGCCTCGACTGCCTGGGCACGCGCGTCACGGCTCGACATGTTGCCATGGCGGAGCAACACGTCGGTGATCTGCAGGCCAACCCGGCGGATCGGGTTCAGCGCAGTGCGCGGGCTCTGGAAGATCATGGAGATTTCCCGGCCTAGTGTGTTCGACAGCTGCGCCGGAGTCTCGCCGAGCATGTCGCGACCGGCAAATACGATGCGGCCGGCACGGACCCGCCCGGCATCGTCGGTCAGCCCCATGATGGCGTAGGCCAGCACCGACTTGCCCGAGCCACTCTCGCCCACCACGCCCACGATCTCGCCGCGCGACACCTCGAACGAGACCCCATCCAAGGCGTGCACGTTGCCCTGGCGGGTGTGGAAGTCGAGCGTGAGGCTCTCGACCGTAAGCAATGGCCGTGTAACATGCTCCACGAGAGTGTGCTTGGCGGCCAGCGCAGTCACGTGCGCCTGCGTGGGTCAAGCACGTCGCGCAGTCCGTCACCCAGCAGGTTGAAGCAGAACACCGCAAGCATCAGCGCAGCGCCGGGGAATACGAAAGTCCACCACTCGCCGGAGAAGATGTAGCTGGCGCCCTCGGACACCATAATGCCCCACTCCGGTGTCGGCGGGCGCACGCCCAGCCCAATGAACGACAGCCCGGCGGCGTTCAGGATCGCCCAGCCCATGTTCAGCGACGCCTGTACTACCATGGTCGGCAAGATGTTGCGCACGACGTGCCCGGACAGGATGCGAACCGGGCCGTTGCCGCCCATCCGCGCCGCCTCGACGTAAGCAAGGTCGCGCCGTACGTTTACCTCCGCACGCGCGAACCGGCCGTAGAACGGCAGGTTTATCACCGCAGTAGCGAGTACGATGTTGAGCACGCTATTGCCGAGCGCCGCCACGATGCCCATCGCCAGCACGAACAGCGGGAACGCCATGATGGTATCCATCAGCCGGCCGAACACGGCGTCGGCCATGCCGCCCCGGTAGCCCGCGACGGCACCCATTGCGGTGCCGATCAGGAATGAGACGGTGACTGCCGAGACTGCCATGCCGAGGTCGAGCCGCGCCGCCACCATCACCCGACTGAAGATATCGCGGCCGAGCGCGTCTGTGCCGAACAGGTGCGCGAAGGTCGGCGGCTGCAGCCGGGCGGCCATGTCGGTGGCCAGCGGATCATACGGTGCCAGCACAGGTCCCAACACGGCGCAGACCAGCAGCAGGCCGAACAGGCCGGACGCCACCAGGGTCAGTTGGTTCTCCGCTAAGGTATACTGCGTCGCGCGCAGCAGGATGGCCGTCAATCAGCCCTCCATCCGCACACGCGGATCTGCCGCAATGCTAAGCAGGTCAACGACAAGGTTGAGCAATATGTAAACGGCCGCCATCATCAGGATGAAGCCCTGCACGGCGGCGTAGTCGGACTGGATTACTGCCTTCACCGCATAGGCGCCGACGCCAGGCCAGCCATACACGTCCTCGATCAGCACGTTGGCGCCGAGTACGAACGAAAATACCATACCGAGCACATTCAGGACCGGCAGCATGGCGTTACGCATTGCATAGGTCACCAGCACCTTGCGGTGCGACAGGCCGCAGGCACGTGCGGTACGGACGAAGTCGCTTCCCAGCGCAGTCAGCATGGATGCACGGGTGATGCGGGCAATTGGCGCAAGCGCGAACAGGCCGAGCGAGACGGCCGGCAGCACCATCTGGGCCAGCGCACCGCCAAAGGTGTTCCACTGGCCGGCGAGCACGGCGTCAACGAGGTAGAATCCAGTCGCTGTAGGGGGCGCCTCGAAATACACGTCGTTCAGCCGACCGAGCGGCTCCGGCGCGACGCGTAGCAGATAATAGAAGATGTAAACCAAAAGTAGGGCGACGAAGAAGGTCGGGAACGCTGCCGCCAGCGTGACCGTGCTGCGGCATAGATGATCGACCCATGCACCCTGACGCGTCGCAGCCAGCACTCCAAGCGGCACCGCTACCAGAACCGCGAACAGGATGGCGGCGGCCGTCAACTCCAGCGAAGCCGGCAGGCGCTGTGCCAAATCGGTCAGCACCGGTTGGCCAGTGGTGAGCGACCGGCCAAGATCCCCACGCATCAAGTCACTTACGTAGTCAAGAAACTGCACCAGCAAGCTGCGGTCTAGCCCGAGGTGTGCTCGCACTTGCGCCACCGACTCTGCGTTAGCCGCTGGCCCGGCAAAGAGTACGGCTGGGTCTCCGGGCAGTGCGTGCGACAGCAGGAACGTAGCGATCACCACACCCACCAAGCTTGGTATGGCACCGAGCAAGCGCCTTGCGGCGATGCGGACTGACCCCACTCTGTCGATCCTCCGGTCAGCGCGAGCGGCCGACATCCAATACAGTCACACGGGAGCCCAGCAATATTCGTGCCACTGGCCGCTGCTGTATGTCTTGCAGGATGCCGCTAGTACCTTTGCACAGTGGTTTTGACTGTTTGAACGTATCCAAGATTGAGCGTTGGCAAGTCGGCGCGGTTTACCTGGACGGCGATGCTCCGAGCGGCGCCGGGCTGGCGTGAGATGAGCCCGGCCTTTTCGAGCGTGACCCAGCGTGTTGCATGGACTTGGAGAGCGGACGCAGTAGCTCGAACCCCGTCTGGGGTCAGGCGGTGCGGACGTAGTTCGGGCGTCCAAGCTCCGACATGCGGTTGAGCGCGTGGACGGCGATGTCCACCTCGGTCGCGCGCCGCTCGTCCGTGCGCGAGCGCAGTGCGTCCCCGATCACCTGCTTGAACCGGCCGATCGCTGCCTCGGCTCGCGCCCGCGCCGTGTAGCCGGACGCCTTCTGCCAGGCCCTGCGGCCGTGCTCGGCGATGTGTTGCAAGTGGCAGTCGCGCTGTGTAGGCGTGGTCTCGGCTGTCGCGCTCGGCACGGCGGTCGCGCGCGGCGGGACGATGACCGCCGCCTCGGGGTAGCGCTCGGCCACGCTGGCGTAGACGCGGTCCTGGTCGTATCCGCCGTCGGCGATGAACGAGGATACCGCGCCCGTGACCTGGTCAAGCAAGGGCCGAGCTCGGCGCCGTCGTCGACCTCCTTGGCCGTCAACGGCGCGGCGATGATCTGCCCGCTGCCGGCATCCACGCCGATGTGCAGTTTCCTTCAGGAGCGGCGTGTCTTGGTGCCGTGCTGTTCCAGCAGCCACTCCCCCGCGCCGCACAAGCGCAGGCCCGTGCTGTCCACCAACAGGTGCATGGGCTCGCCGCTCCGGTGCGGCCGCGGGCGGGGCACCTCCAGCGCCTTGGCCCGGCGGCTCAGCGTGGAATGGTGGAATGGTCCGGCACCGCCAGAGCCAGCCCGAGCAGGCCGATAATGGAGCCGATCAGTCCCTCGGCCTACCGATGCGCGAGGCGGAACACGGCCCGTATCGTCAGTGCCGTCAGGATGGCGAGGGGCGAATACCAGGGCTGCCCGCCCGGGGTCATGCGCGGCTCGGCTCGCCAGGCCGCGATCGCGTAGAGTAGGCGGCTGGCGAGTTGCCGAGATCGGCACTTTTCCATCCGCCCCTCCCCAAACCGGGCGTGCGCCTTTCGGAGCACCCGGCTTTCCAGTGTCGTCCAAACCCATGGCCTTCTGCCGCGGTCTTGGATGATCCCCAGCACGGTTTCGGCGTTCCGCATCTCGCGTACCTCCCCGCCTGGGTCTCAGGACACCTGCCGCCCTTCCCCATGTGGCCGGCTTTCCCGTCCTCGGAGTACTATGGCGGCTCCGTCGCCCTGCGCCTCGCGGCGCGGCGGGCGATCCCACATTCCCTTGGTGCTGGACGTGTCGAGCGCGACGTAGGTGCCTCGTCCGCTCCCTTGAATGGGACGACGTCCCATCGCCCACCGCGCGGAAGGTTCGGACGGCGACGAGGCTGCCGTCCTATCGCGGTGGCCCGACATAAGACGCTGTGGCGGGGGATGTACGCTTGCATCGCTGGAGGCTGAGGTTCGAACAATCCGGTCCTCACCATATCGCGCGGGCCTTGCGGGACGGGGCCGTAAGCGTCTTCGGACCGCTCCCGCTTCGACGGCATGCTACTGTCCCTTTTGGCTTTCACCATCGGGTAAGCCGCTGGCCCAAGGGTCGTCTCTTCCAAACCCCTCCTTTCTGCAAAAGGGATCCAGCGCCAGGTGATGTGGCGCACCTCGTCCGTGAACCACACCGTCAGGCTTCCGCGCTGGCGCAGGGCCGCGTCGTAGGCGGCGGAGTTGATGACCCTGTGCTTCTGTCGCGGGAAGTGGCGACGGCGGCCCTGGTTCAGCTTGAAAGGCAACAGAGCGTCCAGAGTTCAATGGAAGAGCAAACGTCCTACGCCGACCCGCCCGGCAAAGCCACCGGCCACCTCCATGCAACACGCTCCCGTGCGCCGTAACATCGGGCTAAGAAGACTCGTCTTCCTTTCCCGATCCACGTGCGATCACATCCAGTATGTCCGCCGCCAATCGCAGGCCGCGCAGGTCCATCGCGCCGAGTGCCGCGACCGCGCGTTCCTGCAGCAGAACCGCCTCGGGCCGACGTTCGACCTCTTCCCCGCAAAAGCCCAGCACGTAGTCCGGCGAGGTTAGCAAGGCGCGGCAGATGCGAGCTAGGGTCTGATAGTCGGGCGCCCGCGTCCCGGAGACGTAGTGAGCGTAACGGCTCTGGGCGAGGCCCAAGCGGCGTGCCACCTCGGCGTCCGTCAACTCAAGTTCCTTCGCACGCGTCCGGAGACGGTCGCCAATCCCGCTTCCCATGACGACGGTTGTCCGCCAGCGACGCCGCCACGGAAAACGTCAATACGGATTTACTGTGTATTGCAGTATGACATCCATCATGCGACGAACGGGTTGATCGAGGCCAGGCTGAGCGCCCCGTCCGGAGAACCCACTTGCACCCATTCAAGCCCTTGCTCTTCGCCCTGCTTGCGTCCTTGTCGACCGGATGTGCCGACCAGATGCTCGGCAACGATCGCATTCGCGACTCGATCGCCGGCTCGCTCGGCCTCCCGGCCTCGGACCTCACCATCGTGGACCGCCGTGCCGACGGACCGACCAACACCAACGTCGTCGTCGACGCCCGCAACAACGGCCGCTACGTCTGCACCATCAACGGCGGGAACATCATGACGTTCGGCATGACCAACGCGCCGTATTGCCGCCGTCCAGGCGCGACGTAGCCGACCGAAGGCGCGGGATGAGCGACACGCAAAGCCCTGGCCTGGCGGCACGGGACACCAAGGGGGAGGATACCCTGGCCTGGGCGCTCGCGGTGTCACCGGTGGCAGCCACTGCTATCCTCGTGCTGCTGCTCTTGGTGGGTTTCGTCTTCGACCTGCGCTGGCTCTCCGTGCTGACCCTCCTGGCGGCCGCGGTCCTCGTCGTGGCCGATAAGAGGCGTCTCGTTGCATGGGGCAGGGTGGCCTGGGGCGACTTGCCCGCCACGGCATGGTTCCTCGTGCCACCCGTCTACCTGTGGAAGCGTGCGACGCGCCTTGGCCGCTCCAAGTCGCATTGCTGGACGTGGCTGACTTGCGCCGCCGTGGCGTTCATCGCCCAGACGGCCTTGATGGTCGCGATCGCGACCGAGCTCGCAGATCGGCGCGTCGCGGCTCAGCGCCTGCCTGACTGCGCGAGCCCAACGATCGTTGCCGACGTAAGGGGTGTGTTCGACAGCTTGCCGGTGGTGCGGCAGGCCGGGGTGAAGGCGGTGAGCCTGAGTGAACCGGAAGAGGTGGCACAAGGACCCGGCAGCGTTCCCACGGCGCGCTACTGCTCCGGGATGATGCTCGCCTCCGACACCGTCGAGTATGCGATCGACTACAGTTTCGAGCGGAGGCAGGAGCAGGTCATCATCCGTCTCCAACTCCGGCCTGGCCAGTGAACGATCAGGAACTGGGAAGAAGCCACGTAAAATCCCTGACCCGGACGCGGTCGGGCCGCTCGCCCGCAAGGCCAACGTGCTCGCGCGTTACTGCCAACTGCGCATCGATGCCGTCCGTGCCTTGGTCGAAAAGCAGCGATTCGGATCAAACTTTGTGCATGCCGGAGAAGAATTGATTTCAAAACGTTTTCCGGATCGGAATTTGCAGGAGCCAAGGAAATGATCGACTTTTGGACCTACATGACGATCGCGCCGTTCGTCCTACTCGGGCTTGGTGCCATTGCAGCATGGGCAGCACGATGGATACCATGAACCCAAGGAGTGAGGTCGAGCATCTCCAGGCGAGTTACGCTTTCGGGTTGTAGAACAACGATTTCACGGAAAGAGTTGTGAGGCATTCCAAGCGGGCGTGACTGATGGATCATGACCTGCATGTCCCCTAGCGTCGCCAGCATGGGTCGATGGATTTCGTCGTACCCCGCCCCCGTGAACGCTGAGGCAGGCCGGTCCCGATGGCATGTGTAGTGCCACCCTAACTCCATCTCACGGCCGAGAATGATCAGCGCGGTCCGTTTCCGGAAGTGTGGCGCTTGCGGGTGGCACACGACGACGTCGGTTACCAATCCACATGGGCCTGAACATCTCGAATCGGCAGATCGCGGCTGAGCTGGGCCTAGCTGTTTCGGACGTGCAAGCCATGACAGAGCAGCTGCGCAGCGGCTTGGTTATCAAAGCGCCAACGGTGGAGCTGAAAGGCTACATGAAGATCGACGAGGTCCACGTCGTAGCCGGGCACAAGGGTCAGCCAGCGGCGGTTGCCAAAAAAGGCAGTTTGGACGGCGTCGCAAGCTAGTAGGCGCCCAGGCTACGGCACGCTGGTGAAGCAAAGCCGCCCATTCTCGGCCGGATCCAGCGCGGTGGTCAGATCAAGTTGCGTATGCCGGCCAACATGCATCAGGTCACGATCAAGCCCAGGGGCTACGCATGAGAAGCTCTGAGTTGAACTAGACCGTGCGACATTAGCCATCACGCAATCATCTGCGCTCCGCATGTGCGCGTTCTATCAACCACAGTAAACTTGTCAGACCAGGCTGAACTACCTGGGCGATCTCATGCGTAGCCCCTGCGATCAAGCCGATCATCACCGCCGCTGTCGCCCCAAGCACCCTCGTCCACACGAACGAGTATGGAATCTACGCTCGCCTGCCAGCCTGAGGTCGCGGGCACAACATGACGGTCTGCTCCGAGCGAGGCGAGTATACGCGCGACGGGGACGGTGATGGTTTCTGCGAGGTGCGCGTCAATACGACGGAGGAATTCTGGTCGCCACTGTCGTCCGTGCCGCCCGCATGTCCCGCATTGTCTCTGCTGTCGTTACACGCTCCTACAGTGTGCCGGATGCAGGCGCGCAGAAGATCGAAGCCTGCCCGGCCATACATGGTCCGCTTCAGCATCTTGAGCCTGTTGATCTGGTCTTCGGCGAGGCTTGTGGTCCAGGGTAGGTCGAAAGCGGCCTGCACGGCGGTGAGGCCGCGGCATAGTCCTGCAGCAAACTCCGCCACGCGCACGCCAGCTTCAGCGTTGAGCGCCTGATCCAGGCTTTCTTGGCTGTCACGCCGCAACAGCCTATGAAGCCTCTTTGCCACTGCGACAGCATCGGCTAGCCCGGGTGCCTCCTGCAACAGGTGCGCGACGAACCGCCGCTCCAATTCCGGAAGCGCTGCCCGTCGACCATCGCCAGGCACACAATCCGCTCTCCGGACGACGGCTGCGCTATGATGTCAGGAGCGTCAACGGTACGCGTCAGGATCAGGGTGTCCGCACCCGCGCGCTGCCGTATGGCCCAGCCGCGCATGATCTCTGGCCGGCCAGCAAGGTCCAGGCTGACTAGCTCGCGCCAGAGTTGGGCCGCATTACGGCAGCCCCCGACCCAGTGCCGGTCTAGCAGGTACTCATAGGCGTCGAGCATGCTGCCGCGCTGCGGTTGCCGCCAGCGCAGCGTCTGACCAAGGTGCAACCAGCGCCGCACCGATTTGCGTTTTGTGCCGAGCAGGGGGGCAATTCGGCTGATCGATGCGCCGTCCGTAGCCTGGACCGCCTCCGGCGCGCCTTGGCGCACGCCGTCCACGTAGGCACCGGCGCGATCGCGCGCGACAGGCCGGGCATAAGGGCGCAGCTGACCGGATCTTCTCCGCCGTTGATTCGTGCTTCAAATTGGAAGCTGGTCCATACGCCACGTGGCGTGGCGTGCTGACCGCAGGGCGCCCGTAACGAAATGCTTCAATGGGCATATCCTCAGCTCGACTTTGGCCATTTCCGGTTATGCGTTGATCCAGAAGTGCGGCTCTGATG
>CAXTCN010000113.1:0-14045 GCA_964242575.1 uncultured Acetobacteraceae bacterium
GCGTCAACTACATCCGGCACTGCGGCTACGTCCAGTCAGGCTGAAAACGCTCTAATCAGCGCGTCGTACAGGTTGAGGCCGACGAAGCGGAACCCCTCGAAGCCCTGATCCGGGTTGCCGCCAGTGACCGGGATGTCACCCGCGGTCATGGCGACCGTCAGCACGCCCTGAGCATGCGCGGACGCGGTCGTAATGAGCAACCCGGCGGCGGTTAGGCGGGATAGGAACGCGAGGTGGGTCATAAGCTGCCTCCAAGCTGGAATAAACCCCAGAGTGGCGAGCATGACCGCTATGAGGCAACGCAAAAACATTGTTCCTGCAGCACAATCCAGCAGTTCTAAGCAGAAATTGCCTGATTATTAATCGTTAAGGATGAATTTCATCACACAAGCGATTAGAACAACAGCAGATTAAGGCTATATAAGACATTGTTGATCTATCTTGGTGCACCTCCCAGGATGGGCTGCCTCTACTCTGCAGCAGCTTTCCCGATGGACCGTGGCCGAAGGAATAAACACGGCGCTTGCATCGCCATGCTCATTCGGACGGAGTAACCGAAATGAGTCCTTGGATAACCCGGCGCGGATCGACTCCGGTGGCAAGCGCATGATGAGGCAGCTTCAACGCCAATTGAGCATTGAGACACATGGCAAGGGCCTCACCGAGATTACCTGGCCGGTTTTGGCCTAGATCTGGGCATTCGAAGCCTACTCCGTTAATGGCCGGACGCTGCAACGGTCTTCTGGTCACCACTGAAGTCGTCTTCTGAAGCCGACAGGGTTCCTCACCAGCGCCGCCGCCGGCGCCAGCGTCTGGAAGATGCGCGAGGTCAGCCGGCACAAGTCCGTGCAAGTGCTCTCCAACTACGTGCGGAACTCGGACCTGCTGCGCGACCATGCGGGGAAGGATTTTCTGTAGAAGGCAGAAAATATTTATTGACCGACCGTGGGTTCCAGCTCTGATCTAATCGGCACTGTAAAATGCTGACGAGGCATGGTTTTCATATGTTCCATGAACGCGCTGATTTTCACGCAGATCGCCAACCACCCCGGATGGCATGACCGTCAGCACTCTCAGCACGAACTCCAGGCAGCCGCTCGACGATGACCGTGCAAGTTGATGATGCCGCGGAGTTACGCCCCGGCCGGCTGCGGCGGCGCGAAGACCTGGGGCGCCGCCGGGTGCAGCCGGAACACCGTCGGAGTGTAAGCTGAAATCTCGCCGTCCGTGTTCACCGGCCTGGGCCGTCGGGTATGCATTTCCAGCGCCGTGGTGCGGAACGCCTGCACGTCGTCCCCCTGCCTTTGGGCGCCGCTACGCAGCCAAGGGATCAAGGCCGCCAGCTGCTACCAATGTGCGACCTCCAGGCTACAGACATCGAGAGCCCCGTCGTCCGGCCGCGCATCCTCGGCCACCACCATCCCGCCGCCGTAGTGCTTGCCGTTCCTAACCGAGGCCTAGATGGTTTTCGCCCGCTCCACCTTGCCGTCATGGATCAGGGTTACAGTGAAAGGCCGGGCGCGGCGCACCAAGGCGAAGGCGGTCATGGCGTAGCCGAGCCTGCCCCAGCGCCGCTTGACATCTGCCTTCAGCTCCCCAGCCAGTTCAGCGCTGAAGCCGATGCTCGTCACGTTGAAGTATTTATGACCATTGCCTTCCCCGAGATCGACCGGGTGCGGCTGCTCCTCCGCGACCACCCGTGCCGCCTTCTCCAGCGCCGGCGGGATGCCGAGGCTGCGGGCGAAGTCGTTGGCGGCGCCAAGCGGGAATATGCCGAGCGGCAGGCCGACCTGCAGCAAGCCGGGGATGCTGGCGTTGAGCGTGCCATCGCTGCCACCAAGCACCACCCGGTCGATGTTGCCCAGCGCCACGCAGCGACGACTGCCTCGGCGCCGTGTCGGGCGTGAGGGTCGACGATCAGCAGAGTTCGATGTCCCTGGTGATGGCACTGGCTCCGCGTACGTTGGATCATGGCAACTGCCAAGCCCGCCGGAAGTTGCAGCCTGATCCCCTGTGATGGAGGAACCGCCGATGCACCACGATGCCGTTTCCTTGGCTCCAGCCGTCCCGCCAATCGGTCGGGCTTCGCTGCTACAGGTGCATACCGGGCACCTTCGAGCTTCTTCAGTGCAAACTCACGCTGCGCTGACCCGTTTCGATGAGGCAGATGCGCATGATCTCCATTGATGCCCCAAAGGTTGTTGCCGGTTGTAGAACATCTGGCGGCTCCCTTGCGTAGCATAGCCCATATCTCTGACCTGCACTTCGACCGCATCGACCCCGCGGTGGTGGAAGCGCTTGCGGATGAGTTGAATAGCGATCCACCTGACCTCATCGCTGTCAGCGGCGACCTCACCATGCGCGCGCGTTCCCGGGAGTATCGTGCAGCGAGAGCCTTCTTTGACCGTCTTCGCGCCCCGGTTCTCGCCGTGCCCGGCAACCACGACATCACCTCCTACTGGCTGCATGAGCGCTTCCTGGACCCCCTCGGCCGGTGGCGACGGTTTATCGCCGAGGAGCCCGAACCGGTCTGGGTCGATGACCAGATCGCGGTCATCGGCGTCAACACGACGTCTCGCGCCGGGACTTTTCTCGACTGGTCACAGGGCCGGGTCGGCCAGACCAGGCTGCGGCGTGCGGTGGAGCGGCTACAGGGCCTGCCGGATAACTTGTTCCGCATCGTCGTCGCGCATCACCCGTTCCTGCCGCCGGAAACCGCACCTGAGACCCGGCTGGTCGGCCGCGCAGAGGCAGCGCTGGCCGTCTTCGCGGCGCAGAAGGTGCGCATGATCCTCTCGGGTCACCTGCATCTCGGCTACATACGCGCCCGCGGCGCGGCGGTGGGGACCGGTACCGCGGGCGGCGCGGCGGGTACGGGCGAGGACGCCGGCAACCTGCTTGTCGTCCAGGCCGCGACTGCCACCTCGACGCGGCTTCGTGGTGAGCCGAACGCCTACAACCGCATCCGGATCGAGAACGGCAGCGCAGTCGTCGAGGTTCGTGCATGGAGTGGACACGGCTGGGCCACCGTCTAATGCGGCCATCAGGTAATCGCGTCGGCGGTCTCCAGCAGGCCGGGCGAGGTGCCGTGCGCCTCAAGTGCCGAGCGCAATATAGTGAGATCGCCGAACAGTTTGCTGCGCTACCAGAGCGGGCCGCCAAAGGTTTCGCGCCGGTCCGTCGTGCCAAAACCCGCTGGTGCTGTACATCACAGCCAGCCGCGGCGCTTGAACCACCATTAGGCAACGTCGCCGAGATCAGCATGAGGCAGAGCGCGAACGGGTAGCCGAATGCCCACTTCAGCTTCGGCATAGTTTCGAAGTTCATGCCGTAGATCGTACATCGTGCCCACCACCGTCGACGGCAGGAACAGCACGGCCATGATTGAGAACACCTTGATGATGCGGTTCCGGTCGAGGTTGATCAGCCCGAACGTGGCCTCGTGCAGATAGCCGATCTCGAACGACAGTTGGCTCTCATAGGCCGTGAGCGAGCGCAGGTCGCGGTCGAGCCCTTTCAAGTGCGCCGGGCCTCCGTCGTGGAGCCGCTTGCCCGCGCTTGCCCGCACGAAGGGCACAAGCCTGCTCAGCAAAAGCAGGCTCTCGCGCAGGATCGAGATGGTCACGTTCTTGCGGCCGAGCCGCTTGACCAGCGCCTGCAGCTCGTCCTCGTTCCGCCGTGGCTTGCGGCGGCGCGGCTTGTCGTCCTTGATGAACAGCGTGGTCGAGACCTCGATCAGGTCGGCCGAGACCAGCTCCAGCACGGCCGCCGCGCGCTCGACGATGCTTTCCAACAACGAGACGAAGATGCGGTCGGCTGAGGTGTGCGCTTCGGGCTGGCGCTGGCACTTGGCCTCGAAGCTGCGGAACGGCACCGGGTCGGCGTAGCGCACCGACACGAGGTGTATCTCGGACAACGCGAAGGCGACCTGCGCGCGCGACGGCTTGCCTTCGGCCACCCCGTTGATCACCACTGCGGTCATGACGAGCGCGCCGCGCTCCTCATAGAGGCGCGCTGAGTTCTCGATCCAGCCAGGAGCTTGAGCATGTAGGCGTCGTTCCAAGCAGCCTTTTTGCGCCGGGCACGCACGCTGGCTTTGGTTGTTTTGTCGCGACTGACGATGTTGAGCGCGATCTTGCGCAGCAGCGCCAGGTTGCGCGCGGCCGTGCGGTCGCGCACGCGGCTGTCGTTCTCGCGGGCCGAACCGAGAGGTTCGCCCGAGAACGTCACATCCAGTGTCCAATGCAGGCTATTCTCAATTGCCCAATGCGAGCGGATGGCCTGGCCCAGGACAGCCGGATCGTCGGGGCAGCTCGTCAGCAGGTAGCGGATCTCGCTCTCGACCTTGGTGGGCGCGCTGTTGACGCAGCCGATGCTCTGGACCGCCAGCACGGCGCGCAGGCCCGGCCAGCCGCTCAGGGCGCCGAGGGCCGCCGCATCGGTGCTGGCGAACACCCGGCACCGAACCAGGCGGCCATGCGCGTCGTCGAACGCGTCGCACTCAGCCCGGCCCGGTGCGCCACGCCGGAAGCAGCGCTGATCGAAGTGCTCGACCACAGCCTTGTGGGCCAGCTTGTGGTTGCCCTTGAACGTCAGCAGGCAGTCGCCGCCGCGCGCCAGGATCGTCCCGGCGATTGCGGTCTGGCATCCCATGGCGTCCAGGGTGACGATGCTGTTCGACAAATCCAGGAACGTCCGGAGCCAGGCCAGCTTGCTGCGGCCATGTAGCGCGATGCCGTCCCAGCTCTCGACGCAGGCGATCACCGCGCACACCGCGATGACCAGCGCCTCGACCAGGCGGCGCTCGACCTTGCGGGAGCAGCGCGGGCCCTCGACCGCGCCAAGGTACCGTCCCAGCGTCTCGATCGACATGCCCCGCTCCCCCGCAATCGCCAGGGCGCGTCATCATGCGCCAGGACACGGCAGGCGAGACAAATCCCATGCGTGACCCCTGGGTCAAGGCCGAGGTCGTCCGCGAGCACTGGGGCGACATCCTGCGCCTGGTCGCCTCCTTGCGGGCTGGCGCGGTGCTGCCCTCGGCCATGCTGAAGCGCCTGGCCGCCTACCAGCGCCAGAACCAGCTCGACCTGGCGTCGCAAGAGCTGGGACGTGTCGAGCACGCCTTGCTCATGCTGGACTGGCTTTGAGTCGCCCGGCCTGCGCCAGCGCTGCCAGGCCGGCCTGAACAGGAGCGAGCAGCAGCACGCGCTGGCGCAGGTGATCTGCACGGTCAAGCTGGGCCGCATCGCCGACTGCAGCTTTGAGGCGCAGCAGTTCCGGGCGTCCGGGCTGAACCTCGTGATTGCCGCCATCGTGCACTGGAACTCGACCTACCTGGCCGACGCCCTCCAGCATCTGCACACCCAGGGCAAGCCCGTGCCGGATGCGCTGCTGGCCCATATGTCGCCGCTTACCCAACCATGCTATCCAGGTCCAGAACTCACCACCCTGGAACCCGATGGAAACCAAGCCGGCATCACCGGATGTCCTGCTTCACGAGCCGTCCCGCCTGCATGATGATTGGAATGGCCGCGCCTTGTGCCTCCAGCAGGCTCCAGTCACCCAGCGGGTCATCCTCCACCACCAGCAGATCGGCATACGCGCCTGGCTCGATCACCCCGGCCCGGCCCTCAAGCCCGCATAGCTTGGCGGCCACCGTGGTCGCGCAGCGCAGCACCTCCAGTGCCGGCAGCACCCGTGCCCGCAAGGCGAACTCGCCTGATTGGTGCTGGTGCATCTCACCCAGCAGGTCCGACCCATACGCCATAGGCAACCCGGCCTCCTGCATCAGCCCAAGCGACTCCAACCCTGCCTGCCGCACCGTCTCGATCTTGGCGACGCTGTCCGCCCTCAGCCCAAGCGACGCGCCCTCCACCGCCAGCCGCTCATAGGTGATCAGCGTCGGCACCGCATACGCCCCGGCGGTGGCGGCCAGGCGGGCGGTCTCGGTGGTGATCAGGTTGCAGTGCTCCAGCGAATGCACGCCCGCCTCCACCGCCCGGCGGATCGCTACGTCCGTGTACAGATGCGCGGACACGTAAGTGCCGGAGTTCGCCGCCTCCTCCACCGCCGCTTCCAGCTCGGCGCGGGAGAACTGCAGCATATGGATCGGGTCGGTCGGCGAGGCGATGCCGCCATTGGCCATCACCTTGATGAAGTCCGCCCCTGCCCGCAGCTCCTCGCGCGCTGCCAGCCGCACCTGCTCCACCCCATCGCAAAGCCGGCCCATGGCGCCGACGCGATGCGCCAGCGGTGTTCGGTCGTCTGACCGGCCGCGCATGTCGCAGTGCCCGCCGGTCTGGCTCAACGCCTTGCCGGAGATCACCAGTCGTGGCCCGGCCACCACCCCGGCGGCCTGCGCATCCACTAATCCGCGGTCGGCCCCACCCACGTCCCGCACCGTGGTGAAGCCGCGCAGCAACATCGCGCCCATGATCCGCCCGGCTCGCAGCGCCGCCAACGAGGACGGCTGCGCCATGTTGGCGGCCAAGTCCGCCATCGCCGCCACCACGTGCACGTGCGCGTCAATCAGGCCCGGCATCAGCACCCGGCCACCGAGGTCGATGCGAGTGGCGGAGGCGCTGGCGATTGGCCGATCCGACACCTCGCGGATGGCGCCGCCCTCGACCAGCACCTCCATGCCGGGCCGCGCGCCCTCGTTGCGCGGGTCGAGCACGCGGCCGTTGGTGAACAGGACCGCCGGCATCATGCGGCCTCCCCGATGCCGAACGGGTCATCCACGGAGCGGCACGGCTCGGTGAACCAGTGCGGCCCGGCCTCGGTCATGTAGATGATGTCCTCCAGCCGCACGCCGAACTCGCCGTAGATGCAGATGGTCGGCTCGCTGCTGAAGCACATGCCTGGCGCCAACCGGGTCTTGTTGCCGCGGACCATGTAGGCCTCCTCGTGCACATCAAGGCCGATGCCGTGGCCGGTGCGGTGCGGCAGGCCGGGCGTCGCGTAGTCCGGGCCGAAACCGCCAGCCGCGATCACGCCCCGGGCGGCGGCGTCCACCGCCTCGCACGGTGCGCCGACCACCGCCGCCTCAAACGCGGCGCGTTGCGCGTGCTGCTCCAGGTTCCAGATCTCGCGTTGCCGGGGCGTCGGTTCGCCGAACACGTAGCTGCGCGTGATGTCTGAGCGGTAGCCCTCCACGAAGCAGCCGGTGTCGATCAGCACCATATCGCCGTCCTGCAACGTTTGCGGATAGGGCACGCCGTGCGGGTAGGCCGTGGCCTCGCCGAACTGCACCGCGCGGGAGCCGGGCTGGCCGCCCAGCTTGCGGTGCGCCTGGTCCAGGAAGGCTTGCACCTCCGTCGTGCCAATGCCCGGCGCCAGGCATCGCGCGGCAGCTTTTTGCACCGTGAGCGTGATGTCCATTGCCACCTGCATCAGCGCGATCTCGGCGCTGGACTTCACTTGGCGGCAGGCGGCGGTGATGGAGCTGGCGTTGCTGAAGGTGAAGCTGTTGCCAGCCCGGCGCAGGCCGTCCACGGTGTAGAACGGGGTGGCCGGGTCGATGGCGAGGGTTCCGCTGTCAAATCCCTTGCTGCGCACGGTCTCGATCACCAGCGCGGTGGGGTCCTCGTGCTCCTCCCAAACGCGGACGTCGCCGCCGAATTGCAGCAGCTCGCGCGTTTTCGGTTCCTCAAACGCCGGGCTGAGATAGGCGATGTCGCCATGGGCGGGAATGACAGCGCCGTGCAGCCGTTCAGTAAGGCCAAGCACGATGCCTGTGAAGTAACGCAAGTTGGTCGAGGTGTCCAAATACAGCGCCTGGATGCCCTGCTCGCGCATGAGGCGCTGCGCCTTCTCGACCCGCTGCGTCAGCTCCGCGGTGGAGATCGGCTGTGCCCCGGCCGTCATCGGCGTCATGCGCGCCAGCTCTGCCTCGAAGGTCGAGCCGCCAACCCCTGCCACCATTCCTGACCTCCCGTCTGGTTATCAGGGCAACGCTAAGGGAAGGCCCAAGCACGCGCCAGCGGCAACAGCTTTTGGCACATTGCTTGCGAAGCCAATCCGGCGAACACTGTCCCGCATTCGCCACCCTGGCGGGGCCGCTTACGATGGAGGCTCTCGACACGCCATGCTGCATCCCACCGCATCCCAGCCCATGTTGGACGGCGCACAGCGCTGGGCAGTGCGGCTGTTGTTGGGCACCGGCCTCACGGTCATCTTCGCACCGTTGCTGCTCACGCTGTACCTCAGCGTGTTCGACGAGACCATCATCGTGTTCCCGCCCAAGGGCTACACCCTGGCCTGGTACGCCCGCATCTTGCCGGAGTTCGGCGGCGCGCTCCGCACCAGCCTGCTGACCTCGTTGGCGGCGGTGGCGATCAGCCTGTTGATCGGCGTGCCGGCCGGCATTGGCCTGTCGCGTTACCGGTTCCGCGGGCGCGGCGCGCTGTCCACGCTGCTGCTGGCGCCATTGACGGTGCCAGGCATTGCCATCGGCCTCGGCATCTACGTGCTGGCCGTGCTGATCGAGGAGCGGACGCTGCTGGCACTCAGCGGCTCCACGGGGCTGATGGTGGCGGCGCATGTGCTGATCGCGCTGCCGTGGGTGGTGCGGCTGTGCCTGGCTGCGCTCGCCAACCATGACCCAGCCATCGAGGAGGCCGCCGCCAGCCTCGGGGCGCCGCCATCCCGGGTGATCTGGCGCATCACTTTGCCAGCGATGCGCGGCGGCATCGTGGCCGGGGCGCTGTTCGCGTTCATCGTGTCGTTCGAGAACTTGGAGATGACGTTGTTCCTGACCGCGCCCGGCGTCACCACCCTGCCGATCTCCGTGCTGCAGTACCTGCAATACCACATCGACCCGCTGGTCGCGGCGGTGGCGGTGGCGCAGGTGGTGCTGGTCGGCGGGGCGCTTATCCTGCTGGACCGCCAGGTGCGGATCGCCCGGGTGGTGCTGTGAGCCGCCTGACGCTGGACCGCCTGGGCAAGCGCTATGGCCGGTCCATGGCCGTGGACGGGGTGAGCCTCGAGGTCGCGCAAGGCGAGCTGGTGGTGCTGCTGGGGCCGTCCGGCTGCGGCAAGACCACGACATTGCGCATGGTGGCCGGTTTCGTCCCGGCGTCCTCTGGCGACGTGCTGCTGGATGGGCAGAGCATCCTGGCACTGCCGCCACACCGGCGGGAAATGGGCATCGTGTTCCAAAGCTACGCGCTGTTCCCGCACATGAGCGTGGCGCGCAACGTGGCGTTCGGGCTGGAGATGCGCGGCATGGACCGGGCGGCGCGAGACACCAGGGTAACGCGGATGCTGCGGCTGGCCCGGCTGGAGCCGCTGGCGGACCGTCTGCCGCGACAGTTGTCGGGTGGGCAGCAGCAGCGGGTGGCGCTGGCCCGGGCCTTGGCGATCCAGCCGCGCGTGCTGCTGCTGGACGAGCCGCTGTCCAACCTCGATGCTGCGCTGCGAGGCGAGGTCGGCCGGGACATCCGGCTGTTGCAGCGTGAGGCCGGGCTTACGACCATCATGGTGACGCACGACCAGGACGAGGCCATGGCGATGGCGAACCGCCTGGTGGTGATGCGGGACGGCCGGGTGCAGCAGACCGGCACGCAGGAGGACCTGTACGAGCGTCCCGCGACGCCGTTCGTGGCCGGGTTCATCGGCAGCAGCAACCTGTTGCCGGGCACGATGTCGCATGGCGGCGCGGCGGTAACGGCGGGCGGCGTCGCGTTCCATCTGGCCGGGCGCTATGCCGGCACCGGCGCGTGCACGCTGGCGCTGCGGCCAGAGCGGCTGTCGATTGCCGTCGCGTCCGGTATGCAGGACAGCCCTGGCAGCGTGGCCGGCACGGTGGAGCTGGCGAGCTATCTCGGCGCAATCCGGGAGCACCTGGTGCGGATCGGGACGGACACGCGGGTGGTGGTGCGAGACCAGACCACCGGCGGCGGACGCCTGCACTCGGTGAATGATCCCGTGACCCTGCGCTGGGACACCGGGGCAGAGCGGCTGTTCGACGCCGATGGCGCCCCCCTGCCGTGCCTGATCCCCGAGACAACCGACAGAAGGATGACCCACCATGCCTGATCCAAGACTGTTCCGCCTGAACCGGCGCAACCTGCTTGCGGGCGCGGCCAGCTTGCCTCTGCTTGGCCCGCGGGCGGCCCGGGCGGAGGAGCGCGTCGTCATCGCGACCTGGGGCGGCGACTACGCCAACTTGCTGCGCGCCAACGTGGACGAGCCGCTGATGACGCCGCAGAACGTCACCGTGGTGCAGGACACCGGCGATGAGGACCCGCGCGTCGCCAAGCTGTTCGCGCAGCGCCGGCTGCCGCGGGGCGCCGCCGACGTGGTGTGCCTGCAAGGCGTGCGTGCGCATGAGGTGGACCAGGCCGGGCTGCTGGAACAGATCGACGAGACTAAGGTGCCGAACCTGGCCCATGTGTTGCCGGCGTTCCGCAACAACTTCTACGGCCCACACATCTACAGCCCGCAGGTGATCATCTATAACCCGCAAAAGATCAGCGACCCGCCCAAGACCTTCACCGACCTGCTGGACCCAAAGTACAAGGGCCGTGTCGGCTGTGGCGATGTCAATTACTTCTATGTCATGATGGCTGCCGCCCTGGCCGCGACCGGAAACCTCAACAACGTGACCTCGGAGGAAACCCGGGCGCTGGTGCTGAAGCTGAACAGCAACGGCTTGCGGCTGTATCCCTCCACGGACTCCATCGGCGCCGGCGTGCGGTCCGGCGAGATCGACGTCGGCATTATGTGGCTGGCGCGCACCATCATGTGGCAGAACGCCGGCATTCCGGTGAAGGCGTCGTTCCAGGCCGAGGGTTCGGTGCTTTACATGTCTGGCATGGTCGTGCCGAAGAACGCAGTGAACAAGCCCGCCGCCTACCGTTACCTCAACGCGATGCTGGACCCATCGGCGCAGCGCGGCTTCGCGGAGAAAATGGGCTACCTTCCCACCGTGGACAACTCCCCGCTCACTGGCGTGGTCGGTGAGCAACTGGCGTTGCCCAACCCAGTGCCCAACCTGATGCTGCCGGACTACAGCATCGTCGGTAAGCTGCAAGGCCAGACCTCCGAGTGGTGGAAGAAGAACGTGCAGCGTGCCTGACATCGGCATCACGGCGCCGGCGTTGCAGGCCACGCCGGGCCGCAGCCTCGGCGCGGCCGTGTTCCTGGCACCGGCCACGCTGGTGGTGTCGTTGATGCTGGTGCTGCCGTTGCTGTTGCTGCTGCGCTTCAGCCTCAACCAGTATGACCTGAAGGAGTTGATGATCGAGACGGTCACCGGCGCCAACTACCTGCGTTTCTTCTCCGACACGTTCTACTTGGGCGTGCTGCGCACCACGCTGGGGGTGGCGACGATGTCGACGGTGTTGTGCCTGTTGCTCGGCATGCCCATCGCCTACCGGCTGGCACGGATGCAGGGGCGGTGGAAAAGCCTGTGCATGTTGGCGATTGTGCTCCCGCTGTTCGTGGGCAGCACGGTGCGCATGGTCGGCTGGATGATCTTGTTCGCCCATGGCGGCATGGTGGACGGCACGGTGCGCTGGCTGACCGGGCATGGGCTGGAGGTGATGTACACCACCTTCGCCGTGGTGGCGGGCGTGGTGTCCATCAACCTGCCGTTCGTGATCCTGACCATCCAAAGCACGGTCGAAACCATTGATCCCCGGGTGGAGGAGGCGGCGCAAAGCCTGGGCGCTGCGCCGGGCCGCAGCTTCTGGCGCGTGGTGTGGCCGCTGGCGCTGCCCGGCACCTCCACCGCTGGCATCCTGTGCTTCATCCTGGCGATGAACGCCTACGCGACGCCTTATTTGCTGGGCGGGCCGCGGTTCCAGATGATGGCGCCGCTGCTGTTCTGGGAGTTCAGCACCAACAACAACTGGCCGTTCGCCTCCGCCCTGGCCTTGATCCTGATGACCACGACGTTGGTATTGACGGCGTGCAGCGGCCTGCTAATCCCGAAAAGGTACAAGGTTTAATCCCGTCGCAATCAGGCCTTTCGAATGGAGGGTATGCATGGCGGCGGTCCCGGCGCTAGCAGTCGAGGAACTCAAGCTGGCCTATGGCGGCGTTGCGGCACTGGACGGCGTGTCATTTGACGTGCCAGCCGCGACCGTCACCGGGCTGATCGGCCCCAACGGCGCTGGCAAGACGACCTTGTTCAACGTGGTGAGCGGCTTAGCCCGGCAAACCTCCGGCAGCGTGCGGCTGTTCGGCCGCAGCATGGGGCATGCGCCCCGTAACCGACAAGCACGACTATGGACAAAGCCTGCGCTGTCGCGCCACCCGGTCCGGCTGCACAGGCAGAAGCGGCCAGGCGACAGGTATCTTGGTTGTCCGCATCTTGCAACGTCCCTGGAAAGTATTGGTCCGTCCTGGCCTGCGTTGCGCGGGGTGCCTTTATTAGCCTCGGCCTAGTTCCCACTTTGCCTCAGCTCTGCCGGCTCCTGGCGACTTCCTGGCTACTCTCCTTCAACTCTGCCGCACTTTCCATAATGCTAATCTAGCACTACCTGGGCACTTTCAGGTTAGGACATCGCTCACCAACTGCTGATGGGTTTGGCGGGAGGTGGCGATGGGGGATGGCGGCGGTGCGGATAATCTGGACGTTTGGCTTGCGCCGTTTCTGGCTGTGATGGGCCGCAAAACGCGCCGGGCCTGGGCGCTGTTCTACCTTCGTGGCCTGCTTGGCCCGAGCGAGCGCAAAAGCTTGCAGCCGATGGCGGCACGGCTGGGCCTGGTGGGACACGATCAGTTGCAGCACTTCATCGCAAGTTCCGCCTGGGACGACGCCCCGCTGTGGACGGCGCTGGCGCAGGAGGCGGACCGGCTGGTCGGCGGAGCGGATGCCTTTCTGGTCATCGACGATACGGCGCTGCCTAAAAAGGGCGAACTGTCGGTCGGCGTGGCTTGGCAGTATTGCGGGCACTGGGCAAGAAGGCCAACTGCCAATCCCTGGTGTCGCTCACCTTGGCGCGGGACGAGGTGCCGGTTCCAGCGGGCTTGCGGCTGTTCCTGCCTGATAGGTGGACCAGCGACGCAGACCGTTGCGCCCGGGCGTGCCCGAGGCGGCCATGACGCCGCAAAGCAAGGGCGAGATCGCGCTGGCCGAGTTGGATCGGTTGCGCGCGGCGGGGGTGCGGTTCGGCACGGTGCTGGCCGACGCCGGCGACGGCATGAGCGCGGCGTTCCGCCACGGCCTGGACGCGCGAGGGCTGCTCTGGGCGAAGCTGGCCAAGGTTCCGTCGGCATAGCCGATGGAAAGCCAGCGGAGGGGGTTGGCATCGCGCGCAACCAGAAAGCATACAGCGCGGCTGTGCAGCTTGTGTCCCCTGCCGGGCGTGCCCGTAAGCCGGTGCCCAGCGAGGAGCCGTGCGCGGCCGAGGACGTGCTGGCCAAACAGCGCTGGCGGCGCGTGACGTGGCGACAGGGCACAAAAGGACCGCTTGCGGCCCGGTTCGCAGCAGCCCGCGTCCGCGTGGGCGATGGCCCGGTGTGGAGCAACAACCGGCATTTGCCGGGCAAGGAAGCTTGGCTTGTGGGCGAGTGGCGCACCTTGGGCGAGCGCAAGGACTACCTCAGCAATCTCCCTCCTGACACGAAGCTGCGGGTGTTGGCTGCGACCATCAAGGCGCGCAGGGTGTGCGAGCAAGCGCATCAGCAGCTCAAGGGCGAACTGGGGCTCGGCCACTTCGAGGGCCGCTCCTGGACGGGGCTGCACCGGCACGCGCTGATGACATGCATCGCCTGCGCTTACCTGCAGCACCTGCGCCTCGCCGGGCATCGCCGGACGGGGCGGGGAAAACATGCGGACCCGGCATCCGGGGCCACCCCGTCACCCAGCCTGCCCGCGGTGCGTCAGGCCATTATGACGCGGCTGTTCGCCTGCCTCGCCCCGCCCATACAATGCCCGCACTGCCGCAACTGCTTCCAGCTACCGCCTGACTACAAAGTGCCCAGGTAGTGGTAGGCGATGGTGCCGTGCAGCATGAAGGATGGTGAAGAGCAGGGCCTACCTAGAGCGTCCTCAGCCTGACTAGAATCGAACAAGCGCTTGCGTTTGGTGTCGA